>CBDUKH010000235.1:0-1808 GCA_965367755.1 uncultured Rhodothermales bacterium | reverse complement strand
GATGGCCGGGCGCGAGTTACTCAGGTACGGTTTAGTAGCTTCGGTAGTTGGATCTATGACAGGGTTGCCAACTCCGATCCAGAGCAACAGTAGGAAGTGCATTGAGTCCACCAGGTAACAAGGATAATATCTGGACGTTAGTTGCCCTAATGAAGCTTGTCAAAAACATTGGTGCATACAACAATGTGGTAATAAGTGTACTGGGGTTTCTTTTGGGTTCTATTTTGGTTACCTCTTCCCCAGTCATGAACGCAACAATACGTCTTATGGGAACCAAGAAACGCCCAGAGTTCGAAATGAGACTTAGATCGTCAGAACGCATCGAGTTTCGGAAAGAGTACGTGCAAATCAGCGACGCGGGGTTTGGCGCAGTTGGCAGGATCCATCGGGCTTACAAATCTCGCAAGACTTAACCCGCCAGGCTGTTTCGATCTAAACTACGTAATCGGATTTACGAAGCCTGTAAAGTGACAGTAGCCATTTCGAGGCAGAGGATAGTAAAAAACTAAAATATCGATCCTTCGATTCTTTTCACGCATTCGATGTGCCACAACGGACTAAAGACAAAAAGGTAATTAATAAAAGGTCCCTGCTGAATGCCGGCTCGTTCCCACGCTCTATTAGCATCAAGGAATACGGAGACGCTCATTGTGTTTTGATAAAGCGGCGACACTGCGACGGTGACGCTAGAATCACTATCCTTTTGTTCGACAGTAAAGTGAGACGGGAATCGATCTCCATTCGAAATGCGGATCGAATCGACAGCCGCATACAACTGGCCAACGGCTCGCGCCTCGTCAAATCGGGGACATTCTTGAGTCGCAGAGCCTGCGAAAATCGAATAGGGGATAAATATGGTTTTGTCGGATACATCAACCGAGAACATTCTTGGAATACCAAAATAGTCACCCACATCATCACTAATAATGTACTCTACGATTCTATCAATTACGCCCTGTTCTATTTGGACCGGTTTGGACGTGGAAGATAAACCAGAACAACTAAGAATAATGAAGCATGACATAATAGCAGTAAGTCGAGTCATCTTCGTCTCATCTTTGGAACTATTGCTGGGATTCGAAAAGTCTCCCTTCCCTTTGTAAACACGTAGTATGCTTCGCCGGCTCGAATATCAAACTCGTATTGTCGTTGTCCGAATTCTGGGCCTAAGCTTCTCCTCCATCCATTCACTACACTCGTCCCTTCGGGATCACGAATATCACGACCAAAGAATTCTGTCCCAAGTTCCGTGTGAATCAATTCATGCATTATAACCATGCCAGGCCCCAAAGTTCTGGCGTCAAGACCCTTTGGTGTATTGCTTACAAAATTTTGGACTTGTTCGAGATTGTATTGAATTTCGAATGGACGAAAAACCTGTGTTCTTTGATCACGGAATTCGTATACCTCTTGGATAACGAATGTTACGACAGCTGTAGCACTTAGGACAAATGACAGAAATGATGTTAGCTCTGCATCTGACTTCTTGTATTGGCCCCGGAGTCCGCGAACTTGTACTATATACTTACCATCCTCGCTGAACGCCAGAGCTAGTCCAGATTTAAAACTCAGTTCTGCAAGTATTCGTTGACGAGTTTCGTTATCGAATGGGGTTACATCTAGTGAGTCTCCATTGATATCAACAACTGATATCGGGTTGTTCGCCGTATAAATAAACGGCGACAAAGAAGGGTATTTGGATTCAAATCGATCAACACTTCCCCACCTGGCAATCATCGCGTCATAGTACCGAGCTCCGGCATAGTACAACCCGGTCTCATCGTCATGCTCATGGCCGGTATACAGCT
>CBDUKH010000234.1:0-2027 GCA_965367755.1 uncultured Rhodothermales bacterium | reverse complement strand
GGACGCTCAGGTAGAAATACTCGCAAGGCAGCCTGCCGGGTGTTGACGCCTTCGGTGAACTGAAATTGACTCAGCCTGTTACTTGACGTAGGGTCGAGGTAGTACCTGTTGATGGACGATGGGAGATTGACAACGTCCAACTTGAATGTGTTCTGCGAACCACTGAAGAGCTCAAGTGACAGCGGGAAATCCGTTGATGCACCTAGCTCGACTTCCTGAGAAAATTGCTCCGCCTGGATGGCAGCGACATTGACAGATGCATCCTTCTGGAGAAATACTTTTAGCCGTCGCTCAGAACCACTTCCGTAAATGAGGTTGACCGTGACGGCATCAACGTCTTGCAGGAGCGTAAAATAAATGGTCGCAGGCTCGCCGGATCGGATCTGATTAATTTTTGCCTCATAGGGAGACGAAATGATAGACTCGTCGTCGTTAAGCAGTGAGACGTAGACGTTGTTGACGATGTCCGGTTGAAGGGACCTGAACAATTCGTCCTCAATATTAATAAGCTTCTGAAACTCGGCACCACCTCCCGCTGCGTTACTGAGCTCTAGTCTGACTCGCTTGGATCCATTGCTGCCTTGAAACTTGATAGCCTTGGTAACGGTCACATATTGTTGTTCGAAAAGAACTGCCAGCAGGGATTGCTGATAGTTGACCTCTGCATCTGTATACGCTCGCCTGGCCTGTTCTTTTTCCTGCTCCGAGATCAACTTCTTGTTGTATAACTCGAGCTGGCGATCGTAGTCTGTCTTGGCAGTCTCATACGCTTCTTTGGCTCTTTTCAAGCCAAGCAGTGTATACTGATCGTCTCGCTGATTAAAAAAACTGGTTGATTGTGATGCGGCAGGAATGATTGGGAGAAGAAGAATGAGTACAAACAGGGCCGCTAAACTTGATCGGGGCATGAAATGCTTTACGTTTTATGGACAATCTAGGCTATCAAGGTGAGTACATTCGTTTACGCCAGAGAAGCAAACTATTGAGTAAACGATCGTTACTTCAGACGATATTCGCAATGGATTCATTCCATTGCAAACTTCTATGCGACGAATATCCAATGAAACTCTGACAACTCCTCACAGCTGAGCGCGTTCATGAGATTTATCGTTCGAATTCCAGCGATGTTGGTTGTTGGTCTCGTCAGAGGTTATCAACTTGTAATATCTCCTTTTTTTCCCTCCTCCTGCAGGTTTACACCGAGTTGTTCTGAATATGCTGTCCTGGCTTTAAAAAAGTATGGTTTCTTCAAGGGGACAATATTGTCCATCCACCGGATTTTACGTTGCAACCCCTGGGGAGGTCACGGATATGATCCTCCAACGTGGTACTCGGAGGAGCCCGATGACCCACTTGCACTGCCATCTGAACAAGTTAAATCTAATGACACATAAGAATGGGTTATCAATCACATAAAGAATCGGCCGGCACACCGAGTATTCGATGTGCGGTAATTACTGTTTCAGATTCACGGAATGAAGAAACAGACAAGAGCGGCAAAGTCATAATGGAAATGCTTACTGATGCAGATCACTCCATCGTGCACTATGCAGTAGTTCCGGACGAACCTGATGAAATCGGCGATCAGCTGGACACCGCTTCCAGTGTTGCACAGGTGGTCATCTTCAATGGTGGCACAGGAATCAGCAAGCGCGACACAACCTTTGAAATTATCTCGAAGCGTCTCGACAAGACGCTTCCCGGCTTTGGCGAGATTTTCAGGATGCTCTCGTACGATGATATAGGATCCGGAGCGATTCTCTCCCGCGCCACAGCCGGAACGTACCAGGATTCGATCATCTTTTCGATTCCGGGGTCGACCGGGGCGGTAACACTGGCGATGAAGTCACTAATTGTGCCCGAGCTGGCGCACCTGGTGTGGGAAATCTTGCGTCAATAAATGATGTAGCATTGTCAGGGCATCGACAGCGACCTATTTTAACAACTCACTCCCCGGTTTACACACGAATGACCCTGGACAAGACTTTTCGTCTATATAACACCCTTTCGAATTCCGTTGAGCCTGT
>CBDUKH010000233.1:0-2169 GCA_965367755.1 uncultured Rhodothermales bacterium | reverse complement strand
AAAGCAGAAACGAACTCGAAGAGTGTTCCGTCAGCGACGAGATAAAAACAGATAGTGCAAGAAATACGCCCAGGTACAAATATCCCGACAGAATTATCATGGCCAGCCGTTGCCAGTCGTCGGGAGTCATAGGGATCCCCATCAATATCAGAAGGAGGCTACCGATGAGGATTGGTATCAGTAGCGGGATAGATAGCGACAGAAAAGACCCGATTAATTTGCCAAGGATATACTTATCCCTTGGTACGGCATTAGCGAACGACAGGCGCAACGTGCCGCGTTCTTTTTCGCCGTTGACAGCGTCGTACCCGAAAAGGATTGCAAAGAGCGATAGCACGACTCCGAAAATAAACTCAAGGTCAAGAAACCTGAAGACCGCAAACAGGGGATCTTCGTTGAACCTACTGTTCTCAGAGCTTAGCTCGCCCCTCGTCCTCATCTCGGTGGTCCGGCCTATATCATTCGAGATACCCGTGACCAGAGCGGCAACCGGTTGCGGCTCGAGAAATATCCGATGATCTATCCTCCGCCAATCGGTCAACCCTTCCATCTGTTTGACATTTTCCGCAACTGCCGCCTCATATTCCGTACGGTTCACCTGATAGTTTCTGGCCCCGACATAGAACGCGATCAGCAGCAGCGTAGCACAGACACCAAACGTCACGATGAATTTCGTCGACGCGAGAATTTCCTTGAGTTCCTTTTCTATGATCAACCTTAGCATTGTCTATTCTGCTTTGAGATCCGGGACGCCGGTATTGTCCATGTAGCCTGCCATGTATTCTACGTAGATCTGTTCAAGATCAACGCCTTCGAGTTCGGCGCGGGTTTGTTGCATAACAAGTCGGCCACGATTCATGATACCGATGGTGTCAGATATTTCTTTCGCTCTGAAAATGTCATGCGTAGACATAAGAATGGCACGGCCTTCATTACGCAGCGTCTGCAAAAGCCCTGTAAATTCCAGTCCCGCTTTGGGGTCGAGTCCTGATGTCGGTTCGTCGAGCAGAATGGCCGGCGCATCTTTCAGAATGGCGATAGCAATTCCGCACTTCTGCCGCATCCCTTTGGAAAATCCTTTGAGCCTGCGGTTATGGGCCTCTTCCTGGAGTCCGACTCGAATCAGGACGCGGCGGTAGTCATCTTTCGTATAATCCGTCCGCCCCCCAAGTCGTGCAAAATAATCGAGATTCTGTAACGCGGTAAAGTTCGGGTACAGCATCACATTCTCTGAAACATAAGCGAGCCTGGACTTGGCTGCCAGCGGATCTTCGTGTGTTTTGATTCCGTCGACGCTGGCGTACCCCGATGTCGGATCGATGAAGTTCAGGAAGATATTTATAGTCGTCGTCTTCCCCGCTCCGTTGCCACCGAGCATGGCATACACCTGACCCGGATACACTTCAAAAGAGACATTGTCGAGCGCGAGGGTATCATCTTCGTACCTCTTGGTAAGATTGACGGCCTCGAGCATAGGTGTATGGCTATTGTCCATGTTCCATAAAATAGATTCGAAAAACTATTAGCGTCGTGTCAGCCGTATACCAAAGACAACGATTCCGACAACCAGCCCGACGATCAACAGCACCAGGATGGCAGTTCCGAGAACATTTGCCTCCTGGTCTACCTGAATGGTAATTGTTTTGTCTTCGCCGCGAATAGTCTGATCATCCGAAAGCGAAGTCGTCTGCACCCGCACTTCGTAGCGACCTGGTGAAACGTTTTCTGCTGGCGTGAGGTTGAGCGTAATTTTTTGCTCCTCGTTGATATTCAAGTTGCTGATGGTCTCGGGTGAAACCGTATCCGTCCAATTCAGCGGCGGGTCCACTTCGATTCGCACGTTATTGAGAGCACGGGATCCTTCGTTCACTATTTCCAGTGTGACGTCAACGGATTCAGTCGGCTTGATCGTATAAAACAGTTGAGGAATTCGCACAAGTATTTCGCCTATTCCTCGAGGGACGAGCTCTAGCCGTACAAAGCCTACGTTGAGTTTTTCAATCTCGTCCTGCGTCATTTTCTTATCGCGAAGATCCCCGATTTCTTCAATGCGATCGCGGGGGATAGCCACTGCATAGAACGGAATGGGGTTGTCCATGGCAACCTCCTCAGATGGACGCTCAGGTAGAAATACTCGCAAGGCAGCCTGCCGGGTGTTGACGCCTTCGG
>CBDUKH010000232.1:0-2243 GCA_965367755.1 uncultured Rhodothermales bacterium | reverse complement strand
GATCGCAGCATTGTTGGACCATCGGCAAAGCGTTTGCGAGAGAAGAGTTGTTGTTGAGAAGAACATTCCTGATGGAAAAGACTGTGGTAGAGGCTTGAAGAAAGAGCGGACACCAATATAGTTTCCGGGTGAAGAACTATTAATGGGGTGGCGCCGAAATCCGGGCAGGACGGCCTTGTGCATTGCCATCAACGACGTATTGAATGTAACTTTGTCGCACAAGGACCCGTAGTGCCTTGTAGATATTTGAATGACGGCTCTCATGAATAGATTTTTTGTTTTTCTTGGCCTTGTCGCCCTGTTTATCCTTGTCGCCAACGTGGAATTATCACCACTCTTGCATGGGATCGACATCTCCACGTTTATGTGGATAGGCGGTGGAATCCTCCTGTATTCAATGATGAAAGGCGGATCCTGTGGGAAAAGCAAGTGCGCCAAGGAATAATATCAGCGTAGCCTGCTGTACATTCTCGTACGGTAAGAAAAAAGGTCATCGACGGATGACCTTTTTTTTTGGTTCTATTGCTTTGGGTGGGCGTCGATTTATCTGATCAGCGTAACCTGTCTGGCCAGGCTAAAATCTTCTCCCTCAATCCGATAGATGTAAATCCCACTCGTAAGTGAAGACCCGTCTATTGTGAATTCGCGACGTTCGTTGCTTCCGATTGGACCCGAGTACAGCGGGAGCACTTCTTGTCCTAGCACGTTGTACAAAGCCGCTTCGATTTCCTGTCCAATAAGTACTGTAATGGCAATTGTTGTCGACTCCGAAAATGGATTTGGGAAGGCAGACGCCAACTCGTAGACGGCACCGGGGAGGATCTCTATTTCGACGACATCCGAATATTCAAATGAGCCGTCGAAATCAATCTGCCGCAACCTGAATTTGTGGCGACCCGATGCCAGTGCCTGCGTGCGATAAGAGTATTGCTGTTGCACAGTCGACGTTCCGGCCCCGCTAATAAACGCTTCCGTCTGCCACTGAACGTTATCTCGATCGAATAATTCGACATCAAAGCCAGCGTTTCCATTCTCGCTCAAAGTGGTCCACGAGAGAACGGCTTCCAATCCGTCGATGCGTACCCGGAAGTCGACAAGCTCTACTGGAAGTGAGTTGTCATATCCTGGAGTATCATCTTGCCCTACCGGATCAAATGCGCCATATGCCCAGTCGCCACCATCTTTATAAACATGTCCAGGAACGTTTGACCCATCGGGGCCGATGGTAGCTCCGCAATATGTTAAATCTCCAGACCCTACGGTCTCCAATAGCGCGATACACTTTCGGATGACTCCCCACGGGGAAATATCAAACGAACCGTCATCATTGGTGTCGAGATCCTGGTTAACTCGGCCCGAGAAGTCCTCGACAAGCATGTGGGTGACATTGTCGCTATTCTCGAAATTCAGCTCCGTCGTGATGTCGGCCGTTGCTAATGTAAATGTCTCTTCAGCTGCGAGAAAATATCCGGTAGCTGACAGTATGAGACCACTAAGATCGGTAGCGTGTTCGATAACGCCACTTCCGCCGATCCCATCCCCAACAACGAGATACGTCAGGCCAGTCAATTCTGTATCAGCAGAACCATACAGTTCGAAATATTCGTCGGTATCATCACCCGGCTGGTCGATGCGCAGCTCGCTGATTGAGGCATCACCATTGTTCGGGGTGAAAAAGGCGCGATCTACGAGGGTGTCATCCTCGATAAACGGATTGACCTTGCCATCCTGGTAGGTTGCAATCATATCAGAGCGAGTTTCCTCGGCAGCATCCACGGGATCCGCATCATGCCACGCCTGCAAAGCCGCTTTCTGCTCTGCAAAATATGTTCGATCCATCTGACTTTCGTAGATCGTAAACATATAGAAGATGGAGCGGGCCGCATTTCCTTTCTGATCTTCACGAGGTTCAAACGTCTCGGTGTCGTTATCAAGCTCACTGCAAGTATCGATAATGGAGATATCGGGCTTCGTTGTTAGCTCCTGCTCGCCACAAAACCAGACATCCGTATCGTCATCGTCAATTTCACCTAGTGGAAAGTTCAGGCGTGCCGAGTTTGCCTCTATACGGGTCGGGTAGAGATTGTGCAGGTCCGCGTGAGCCTGGGTGCCCTCGGTTGCTCCAACCGATTGTGGAAGCGTATGCTCGGTATTCATACCCTTGGCAAGGGCATCCGTATTAGGATCCGCATTGGTGTCAAGCGTCAGTGTCATACCCGTATAGACACCGGTGACCACGTTGC
>CBDUKH010000231.1:0-2341 GCA_965367755.1 uncultured Rhodothermales bacterium | reverse complement strand
CATCGAACTGATATTCACGAACTGAGTAAAAACATTCCCTCAGTGGTCCAAAATTACCCCAAAAGAAGTGCCATGATTGAGAAAAAATTGAGTCCCAAAGGGCGTTCGATGAAAGTAACCTTTCGACAACCTGCCAGTGTAGCTGATGAAAGCATCGCCGTTGTTGGAGATTTTAATGACTGGGATAGTGCGCGTCACGAGATGAAGCTCAGTATCAAAAACGGGGAGTGGAGTCGGACAATTTCAATGAAGCCCGGTAACGCCTACGAATTCAGGTACCTGGTTGACGGACGTGAATGGAGAAACGACGACCAGGCCGACAGATTCGTTAGCAATATGTTTCTCGGAGAAAACGGAGTTCTTGATCTCTGAACGCGATCAACCGAACAGCAGCCGGACAACCACGACCGCCAGGATCATCGCAGAAAAATCAGCAATCAATCCCACTGGAACTGCGTGTCTGGTTTTGCGGATGTTAACGGCTCCGAAATAGACAGCTAGCACGTAAAAGGTCGTCTCTGTCGAGCCGAACATTGTCGCTGCCATCTTAACCAGAATGGAGTCTTCTCCAAACTGATTAATCATGTCGAGCACAATTGCGGCTGATCCGGAGCCGGTCAACGGACGGACTATTGCCATGGGGATTATCTCCGGTGGAATACCTATCGCTGTCATCACGGGGCGTAGTCCACTGATCAGGAAATCGAGCGCACCCGATGCCCTGAACATTCCGATTGCAAAGAGGATGGCTACCAGATACGGAATGATCATTACCGCGACATTGAAGCCCTCCTTGGCACCATCTACAAATACTTCGTAGACCGGTACTTTCTTGTACAGCCCGTACAAGGGGAATCCCACAATAATTATCGGGAGGACGAAAACGGAGATCAGATCAATTGCTCCTCGTACAAATTCCATCAGTCGACCTCACGGTTTTCGGTTTCAGATGACAACTTCATCGGGTCGGTTGCTCGATAGCGTTTGAACTTGCTGAATATTTTAGTCGTGACAACAGCAATGGTAGCCGAGAGGGCCGTGACGATTAAGATCGAGAAGAACAGCTGATTAATTTGCAATCCCATAATGGCGACAAGCAGGACCGGGGGTACAATCTGGACGGACGCTGTATTCAAAGCCAACAACATCACCATGGAGTTTGTCGCAGTGTCTTCAGTCGGATTCAACTTTTGCAGTTCTTCCATTGCCTTGATTCCTAACGGCGTCGCAGCATTGCCGAGGCCCAGCATATTCGCGGTAAGGTTCAAAACAATCATTCCAAAGGCAGGATGATCTGCCGGTATTTCCGGGAATAGTTTTCTGAGAACCGGTTGAGTGAATCGGACGAGACTATACAAGATGCCTGACTTTTCGGCGATTTGAAGTAGTCCCATCCACAAAGCAAGCGCCCCGATCAATCCCAGTGCCAGCGTGACGGCAGTTTCCGCGAAGTCCAACGCGGCCTGCGAAATGGCCGTCAGTTTCAAAAACCTGACTCTCCCGAGTTGAAGGGAAGCTACCGCGCCTGAGCTATCCTGGCCTCCGAGCTGCACCGGTCCGCGAAGATCGTTATCCCGTTTCGACGTGAAATCCCGAATCGTATTCAATGGCTCGGGGAGGCTTACATCTTTCGCGAACCTTAATTCGGATCCGTCGGCCGTCGTAAGGAGGACTCCGGAATAAACAAGGTCATCGTCGATGGCAGTACCATAATGTTCGGCAAAATCATCGGAGTCGATTGTGACAGTAACATCGTGTGTACGTGCGGACGCATCAAAACCATCGTCGAACTGGAGAGCCACATCCAGTGGTGTGCCATTCCTGTACGTATCGTTGGCAAGGTCACGAACATCATACACCATCGCGAACAACATGCTGAAGATGATGAGTCCCGCCCAGATATAGTTTAGCATGGAGGGAAGATCTATTTGTCAGATGCTACATGATAAGAAAAGTACCGGAGCCATTGGTATTGAAATGAGAAGCTCCGAAAAAAAGACGAGCCTTACATATCTTGAAAGAAAACCAGAGACTGCTATCAGGGCGAAGGTACAGCCAATGACTCCGACTATCTGGATATGGTTTGTGTGGCTAAGGCCTGAAAATAGATGTAGACTCTCGTTCCAAGACTCTGCCCGACAACCTCGATGAGTTCGTCTTCAGTAGCCTCTGCAATCTTTCGAACGGATCCGAATCGCCTGATCAATTTCTGGGCTGTTTTTTCTCCAATTCCATCAATATTGGTCAATTGCGACTTTAGCGTTGTCTTCTTACGTTGCTTGCGTTGTGATGTAATGGCAAACCTGTGGGCTTCATTCCGAATCCGCTGAAGAATTTGCAG
>CBDUKH010000230.1:0-2442 GCA_965367755.1 uncultured Rhodothermales bacterium | reverse complement strand
TCATCCAGCGACCTGGAGTGTCACCACTTGTTTTGGGATATAGACTCTACGGGCGTACCATCTTCGAGAAACTACCTGGATCGCACAATTACAGAGATGGTCTTTGTACCTGACTCGTTAGATGATGGCCGCTACGCATTGAGTATCAGCTGGCCGCTTCTAATGTCGGATGCAGCCCCGAGTCGTCCTATCCTGTACCCTTTAGCACGTTAAGTATGACGCAGGACTATCAGGTTTCGCTGGATTATGCAGAATCGAAAGACGATTCGGATCTGTTGCGGAGCTATCGAAAAGAATTTTATTTACCGAAGACCGAGCGTGGTGATCCGATAATTTATCTAGCCGGAAACTCGCTCGGGTTGCAGCCGACTCGTGCAGCCTCTTATGTCACAGAGGAGTTGGAGGATTGGCAGAAGCTTGGCGTCGAAGGTCACTTTCATGCGCGACATCCGTGGATGCCCTATCACGAATTTGTTACCGAGCAGATGGCGTCCCTCGTTGGAGCAAAACCCTCGGAAGTCGTGGTTATGAACTCTCTTACGGTGAACCTTCATCTCTTACTCATCTCGTTCTATCGTCCAACCAGAGACCGATACAAAATCCTTATTGAAGGCGACGCGTTTCCTTCCGACAAATACGCTGTAGACTCGCAGGTTCAGTTTCATGGTTATGATCCGGACGATGCCGTTATCCGACTCCGACCCCGCGAAGGCGAGGTTACCATTCGAACGGAAGATCTGGTACAAACCATTGAAACACATGGTCACGAGATAGCCACTATTATGCTTGGCGGTGTAAACTACTATACTGGACAACTTTTCGATCTTGAGCGTGTCGTGTCCGCAGGGCATGAACGCGGATGTGTAGTTGGCTTTGACCTTGCGCACGCGGCTGGAAACGTCTCTCTGCAATTACATGATTGGGATGTCGACTTTGCGGCCTGGTGTACATATAAGTATCTAAATTCCGGTCCCGGTGGAATCGCTTCAATATTCGTCCATAGCAAGTATGACAACGACGACTCTCTTCCAAGATTTGCCGGTTGGTGGGGACACGACAAGTCAAACAGATTCAAGATGCCGGATAAGTTCGTGCCAGTTGATGGTGCTGAAGGATGGCAACTCAGTAACCCACCGATTTTACAGCTTGCTACACTGCGTGCCTCGCTGGATGTATTTAGTGAAGCAGGAATGCCTGCCCTGGTCGCGAAAAGTAGTGATCTTACAGGCTACTTCGAGTTCCTGATGAATCAGATTCAACAGGTCGAAGTGATAACACCTGCTGATCCGGCGCAACGTGGTTGTCAACTTTCACTTCGCGTAGCGAGTGGCGGCCGATCAGTTTTCGAAAAACTCCAGTCGAACGGGGTAGTCTGCGACTGGAGAGAACCAGATGTAATCCGCGCAGCACCGGTTCCACTATACAATTCTTTTACGGATGTATTCCGATTCTATGAGAAATTATCCGATATCGTCGCGGCGTGATTGAACGACAAAACAATAGCGCTACCATCGTCGGGGCGGGCCTCGCCGGGTCTCTTCTCGGAGTCCTGCTGGCAAACAACGGGTGGACCGTTTCACTTGTTGAAAAACGAAATGACCCTCGATTAACGGATGAACAAGGCGGTCGTTCAATAAATCTCGCGCTGTCCACGCGAGGATTGTATGCACTGGACCAGGCGGGACTCCTGGACCAGGTTATGGCGTTGACAATTCCCATGGCCGGCCGCATGATTCATGACGAATCCGGAGACACATCGCTTCAGCCCTACGGTAAAGACAGCTCTGAGGTTATTTACTCCATTTCGCGTTCTGGTCTGAACGAGATTCTCCTCGATGCCTGTGATGCCACTGGCAATGTCAACATTGAATTCGGACTTGCTTGTGCAGAAATCGACGCCCGCAACAAGACTGTCGTGTTCGCAGATTCCGTCGGGAACCGCCACACTCGTGACGCCAACATTTTGATCGGGTGCGATGGCGCCGGTTCTGCCGTCCGGCAAGAACTCGAGCGTACGGAAGGTATCCATTCCAGGTCGGATATTCTGTCGCACGGGTACAAAGAGTTGTCGATCGCTGCGACAGAAGATGGTGCACATGCGCTCGAAAAAGAAGCGCTGCACATCTGGCCCCGGAAGTCGTTTATGCTTATCGCCCTGCCAAACCTGGACGGCACATTCACAGTCACACTGTTTATGCCGACCAACGGAGCAGTCAGTTTTGAAAAATATCCCGATGCCTCCGCGGGAAGGAAGCTTTTCGAAGAATATTTCCCCGACGTACTGCCACTGATGCCTGATTTCGACGCCGAATATGATACAAATCCTGTCGGCATTCTAGGAACCGTCCGGTGTGAACCCTGGTCGGCGCATGGATTCGGACTGCTCGTCGGGGATGCCGCCCATGCGATCGTTCCTTTCTTTGGCCAGGGAATGAATTGTTC
>CBDUKH010000229.1:0-2470 GCA_965367755.1 uncultured Rhodothermales bacterium | reverse complement strand
TAAACGGTAAGTACGATGATTAGAAACTACGTTAAGCTTGCTCTACGGCACCTACGGCGACACACATCATATGCCGCAATAAATATTTGCGGCCTGGCAATAGGACTAACGTGTTGTGGACTTATTTCAGTTTATCTGCTAAATGAACTGAGCTACGATAAATTCCACGACGACTACGACAGAATATATCGTGTCGTCGAAGATCGAATAGAAAACAGTGGACATGTAAGTCGACTTGCAACGACGTTTGGGCCTCTTACCCCTGCACTTGAGTCGAACTTTCCGGAAATCGAAAAAACAGTTCGCGCATATCCGGGCAGCCTTTTAATTTCAGACTCAGAAAACCGTCGACATCAGGAGGATAATATCCTGTTTGTAGACTCCACGTTTTTCGAAGTGTTCTCATTCAATTTGGTTGCCGGAGCACCGGAGGCTGTGCTCCACGAACCCTTCGAAGTCGTTCTCACTGAAAGAATGGCGGTCGAATATTTCGGTCGTTCCAATCCCGTTGGCAAGATCCTTCAGGTAGAAGATTCCAGCGACCGCTTCGATGTTGTCGTGTCGGGAATTGTCCAGGACCCACCTGAAAATTCGCATCTGCAGTTCGACATGCTGTTTACTTTTTCTCTGGCGAAGAAGTTTATGGGAGATTGGATTGAAGATCCCGCTAACTGGCAGCACCCACCCATGTACTCGTATGTGGTTCTCGATGATGTTTCCAGTGCAGATAAAATAGAGGCTGCGTTACCGGATTTCGCTCGTAAAGCAATGGGTGAAAAAGAAGCTGGCGTCCGTGCTCTCAGTCTCCAGCCGCTTACAGACATCCGGCTCCGGTCCAGTCGCGAGAATGAATTACGAGCCGTCAGCGACATCTCATACATCTACTTATTTGGGCTGATATCGCTGCTCATACTAATAATCGCATGTGCAAATTTTATCAATCTGGCAACAGCTCGAGCTTCAGATCGACTTAAAGAAATGGGCGTCCGCAGATCTATGGGTGCCTTCCGGGGGCAACTTATCAGGCAATTGCTTTCAGAATCAGTCGTCCAGGTTGTCGCGTCACTTGCACTTGCTCTTGTGTTGATGACAGCAGTGATGTCGTACTCAGGCGTTGAATTTGTCGGAGATGTAAAGATAACCTCTTTCATCACCTGGCAGACGACGTCGATCCTGATTCTGGGGGTGTTGGTGGTGAGCTTACTGGCGGGTCTCTATCCAGCCCTCTACATCACGGCTACAAATCCGAACGATTCGCTACGAGGGATAGGAATCTCCGGCAAGAGGACGAATGCAACGATAAGGAAGGCTCTGGTTATAGGGCAGTTTGCAATTTCTGCCGGTTTGATTCTGGGTACTATAGTAATTCTCAACCAGTTGAATTACGTCCGGAATGAACGCCTTGGCTTTGATAAAGAGAACGTGGTCATCATAAAACTCAGGGACCAAAGCAACCAGGAAGATCATTCGTCACTTAAGGAAGCGATCCAGAGATTGACAGGAGTTGAATACGTAGCTGCATCGTCCGGGATGCCGGGTCTCAACGGGGGCATCTATGATTTTACCGTTTATCCCGATAATGAGCCAGCGGACAGCACAGAGCTGTTGACTCTAGCCGTGGATCACAGTTTTATAGAGACGTACGGTATGTCCATTGTTGCCGGGCGCAATTTTTCTGAAGACACTCCTTCTGACGCCAGCTCAGCATTCATTATCAACGAAAGCGCAGCGGCAAAGTTTGGCTGGGAAAACCCGACGGAACACGAACTAACTCTCGGAGTGTGGCTCAATCAACGAATTGCAAAAAAAGGCAACGTCGTTGGAGTTGTACAGGATTTCCAGTACAGTTCTCTTCATAGCTCGATCCAGCCTATGGTGTTGCACATCATGTCGAATACTTATTACAACGACTACTTGTCCGTAAGACTGTCGGAAGGAGATTACCGGGTGACTCTCGGGTTACTTCAGGAGACCTGGAGAGATTTTAATCCGGAACGCCCGTTTGAATATTCGTTTCTCGCTGATGACTTCAACCAACTATACACTTCAGAGGCCCGACTTGGAAAGCTCTCCGGATTCCTGGGTAGCATCGCCGTCATCATCGCATGTCTGGGTTTGTTTGGGTTGGCAGCGTTCTCTGCAGAAAAAAGGACAAAAGAAATTGGTGTAAGGAAAGTATTGGGTGCATCAGTTATCAATATCGTCACCATGCTTGCGACCGAACTAATGAAGCCGATTGTTCTCGCGTTCCTGATTGGCAGCATCGTTTCTTACTTCGCGCTCAGCCCGTGGCTGGAGACGTTCGCCTATCAGGTGAGGCCCGGCATCGGTGCAATTGCACTAACGGGCATGATAACTCTGGGCGTTGGTCTGATCGCAATTGCAGCACGAAGTATCCGCGCTGCCCTGGCGGATCCCGTAGAGTGTCTTCGATATGAATGAGAAAAAAGGAATAGAAGGATGAGTCAAA
>CBDUKH010000228.1:0-2501 GCA_965367755.1 uncultured Rhodothermales bacterium | reverse complement strand
AAAAACTCCGGCACGACCTCCTGCGACGGTGCGGGAAAACAAACGTACAGGTTGGTAGGAGAGTATGAGTCAATGGTCATTAGTAATGAGTCTTTGCTCTTTGTGAAGAGGCTTGGTTATTCGTTAGTCGTTATTTACCGCAAGTCATTCGTCATTAGTCATAAGACATGAGTTTGAGGTCTTGGTCACCAATTGTAGGTGCTGGCCAGGAGTCGAGCTAGACGACTGGCTTCGCTGCGTATCGTGCCACTTCGGCGTGTCGAAAACACGTTGCCACGTGGTCGTTGACCATTCCGGCGGACTGCATGAACGCGTAGACTATTGTGGGACCGACAAATTTGAAGCCCGCTTTCTTAAGGTCCTTGCTGATGCGCTGGGCCAGCGGTGTTTGCGCTGGCATATCTTTAATGGAACGGAACGCATTCTGGACAGGCACGCCGTCGACGTATCGCCAGATGAACGATGCAAAGGATCCGTATTGATTTACGATCTTGAGAAACGCCTGAGCATTTCCTACGGTTGATTGAATCTTTAGTCGATTTCGAACAATTCCGGGGTCCTCGCGCAATTTTGCGATTCTGGACTCGCTGAACCTGCTCACTTTAACGGGATCAAACTGTGCAAAAGCGTTGCGATATCCTTCTCGTTTTCGAAGGATGGTCAACCAGCTCAGACCTGCCTGTGCACCTTCCAGAGTCAGCAGCTCAAAGAGTTTGACATCGTTTGTAACAGGGACTCCCCATTCGTCATCGTGGTAGGCGATGTAATCGTCATGAGAGCCGCACCACGAACAGCGACTAATGGATGCTTCAGGTTGCATGGATTAGTCGGTCGACTTCACGTCAAATATTTTGTTGACGATTTTCCACTCGCCGTCGATCTTGAGCAACGACATATAGTCAGTGATATAGGCACCTGGATAATCCAGAACGATTTTGCCGACAGCAGCATTTCCCGAAATATCTACACTTGAAATCCACCGGTTTCGCTCGGCTTCGTTATCAGCCGGACTACCACTCGCTCCTGCGATGTATTCGGTCGAAGTGCGCTGGTTGAGTTGCCCGTCGCGAACCCAGAACAGTTTTGCTTCCTTATGGAAGACCTGTTCATGATGAGAGCCCATTCCGGTAGCATGCCCATCCAGATAATGTTGCAGGGCTGCTCGAACCGCAGCTTCCTCTGAGTCGGTCTTTTCCAGCTGGCTGAAACCGAGAGTTGCACTAGCAGCAAATACAGCAATTAATATGAGATACTTCATAATCGTAGGGACTGTTGGTTGTATTGGGATACGATGGGGATGACCATGTCAGGATAGTGCTGGAAGGTTCCAATTTCAAGTCAGAACCGCGACGCGGAAAACCAAACCCACATCAGTCGATGGACATCGTAACCCGATGGAGATCGTTTCGAACTTCGTACGGCTAGTGGATGACAATTGATGCGGATCTGCTAGTACAATTCCGCAGTCATTCCTCCGGATTGTCCAGGTACTTGCCGAGGTTGCCCAGTTTCTCAGTCCAGAAGGATTGATACACACTCACCCAGTCTGCAACCAGCTTCAGATCTCCAAACGTGGGAATGCATTTTCGAACTCTTCCATCCCACACCGATTCAACCAATCCGGCTTCGTCCAGAATATTCACGTGCTTGGTAACAGCCTGACGAGACATCGAGAACTGCGATGAAATATCACCGAGCGGAAGCGGCTCGGGGGATCTCATTAGCAGGTCGATAATATCTCGCCTGGTTTCATCTGCAATCGCTTTGAAGATATCATCCGCTTGTCTTTTCATCTGCGCCGTCAAGGTATTTCTCCAGTTCTGATGCGCAATGACCCCATCCCTGCTTGAAAGATTCAAACATCTTGGCAGCACTATCCGCGTACGCGTCGATGCCACTGTGCTTCAAGGTGAGCGTTGTGCCACTGCCGTCCTCAGTAAGAAGCCATTGGACCGTCGTTGTTGTATCGGTACCATCGACGATCCACGTGTACGTCAGCTCATGAGGCTTATCTACTTTGATTACCTCTCCCACGATTCTGGTCGATTCGTGGGTGAAGGTGTAAGCGTATCCGACTGTCGGTTTAAAATCTGCCTGAATGAACCATTTCGAAATGGCATTGGCATCTGAGATTGCCTGCCACACTTTTTCTATGGGATGATGATACGTGTGCGTTAGTTCGATGGTGTCGGTCATGATCAGTTACCGGGTTGCCTCTGGATAGCAATAGTTGAGAAAACGGCGGCAAGAGCGAACAGAACAATTCCTGGCGCGCCGTCCGCGAACGATAGGTATCCGGGAAGGATAAGAAAAAGGATAAGTCCGATGTCGGCCAGGCCTGCTGCCAGCAGGTTAACGATGTATCCTGTCCTGCTGTTTTTGCGGTTCAGCATGAGCGCTACTCCGAGTACAATAAGCCCGAGTACCAGAATATTAAAGGAGTGAAACGAAACGATTCCATTAATCAGTGATGGTTCGGTCCCAGCGTCAAGCGCGGTTCC
>CBDUKH010000227.1:0-2531 GCA_965367755.1 uncultured Rhodothermales bacterium | reverse complement strand
AGCGTTATCACATCTCCATTTCCATCGGGAGCACCTACCCAGGTTCCTGTAATGTCATAGACATTAAAAGTGACTGCATCCGATTGATTGCCCCCAGTTGCGGTGATAGTGGCGACTCCGGGACTGACCGCTGTCACGGCACCTTTGTCGTCTACCGTCGCAACGCTGGTGTTGCTGGAGGACCAGCTTATCGACGGATTGAGTATGGCCATTCCGTCAGCATCAGATGCATTTGCGTTCAATTGCCCTGCTTCCCCGGTGGGAATTGTGAAGTTGGCCCGTTCAGCAATCGCCGAAGAAATCTCTATCGAAGCGATTTCGGCAACCGGGTCGGAATTAGCCGCTGTATCACACCCGGACAGGACGAGCAGGTAAACGAGAGTCGTAAATAGTAACAAGTGGTTCATTTTGTGGTCTCCTGAGTCGAGAAACCTTAAACCTACCCGATCGACTTATAGCGGGTAAAGGCATTTTCGTTGCCACACAACACGTTCCGCCGTTGCGAGATACCTGCGTGAAACGTTCCTGTATCGCTCTGGCTGATGGATAACCGTTAGATTTGCCTTGCATATCCGTTGAGCCCCCGTGTTGGAGATTTGTTTTTGCCCGAACGAATTATCTACACGAAGCCCCGGTCGGTCAGCGTACTTCCACGTGTAGTTATCTCATGCCGTTGGCCTGATCCATGAACGACACGGCTCCAGCTTTCAACTATAAGCTTTGCGCGGGAATCATCTGCGACGAACCAGAAGGAGAAACCGCCATACATTCCTGGCACGGCGAACCAACCCTTTTTCTCGCTTATTGGAAGTGGGTCAGAAAGCTCAGGCAAAGTGACATGATGCTCTCGAATCAGTTCTTCAGCACGCGAAAGAATTAGTGCATGAAAGTGGCCTTGTATGTCTCGTAGTTCTCTTTTGTCTAGCATATTCTTAAAAGTCATACTGCTCGATCGCCCTTGATGAGCAAAATCAATCTTCTCCTTGTCAGCTTAAGGTGTGGCGGCGAATCGTGGGCTTACACTGTTTATTCCCTCGATTATCAGGATTAAATATCCAAATCCCTTCCCATGCCGCCAACGGAAAAAAGCAAATAATTCCGCCCAAAGCGAATCAAACGGGTAACTGCGCGTGACCACTAGAACTAATTGGTACCGCAAATAGTAGATCGTACTATCTCAACAGGTACCAGAAGTATGCTAAGCCAGGCCGTAGAAGACTACCTCAAGGCGATTTATAAAATTGAAGCTGAGGCCGGCAGTGCTTCAACTACAGAAATTGCCCGGCGGATGGAAGTGGCTCCGGCGTCGGCCACCAGCATGGTGAAGCGACTCTCTGAAATGGGACTGGTGAACTATCAATCGTACCGTGGCGCAAAGCTCACAGATGCAGGTGCCAAAATAGCGCTGGAGATTATCCGACATCATCGTTTGCTCGAGACCTACCTGCGTGAAATCATGGGCTATCCGTGGGAGAAGATGCACGAAGAGGCTGAGCACCTCGAACATCATATATCGGAAGAATTCGAGGACAAGATCGATCAGCTTCTGGGCTTCCCGACTCATGACCCACACGGAGATCCAATTCCAGACAGGGATGGGCAGATGGTTGAGCACGACACGCAGCCACTGTCTGAAATTCCAACTGGCAAGCAAATGACAATCCGTAGATTTTCGGATCTCGACGCAGCCATTCTTCATGCCCTGGAAGATGCGGGCGTTGAACTACAAAAGACAGTAACAGTGGTCGATAGAGACAGAGAGTCGGTCACACTTACTATTGAACAAAATACGTTTCCTCTCAGCCTACAGCTTGCTTCCAACGTCTATGTCTCCATCGATTGATGTTATCCGACGCTGCTGCGTTGTCGCATTGCTCAACTTGTTGTTTGCTACAACCTCCGTATTCGCGCAGACCGGAGTTGTCAACCTGGTCGGTAGTCTTGAATTCCCAGGATTCGACGTGACGGATGTCGTTTCTTACGTCGACCCGCTCACCGACACAGAGTATGCGATCGTCGGCTTTAGCGGATCCGCGTCCGGGATCCACATTGTCGACTTATCTGATCCTTCCTCGCCTCAATTGGTCAAGACACTCGAAGGCCCCCCGGGCTTCGATGTCAAGGTGTATCAGAATTATGTCTATACCGTGAACGGTGGAAATGTTGGCAGTGGCTCAATCATCGACATAGCAGATCCGCCCAATGCAGTTCAGGTTTCAACTTTCCCCTCGTCTCACAATATCTTTATTGACAAAAGAGGATATATCTTTGCCGAGGTGAGTGGGTTGATCATCTATGATCTTCGCGCCGATCCTACTGTCCCCGTGGAAATCTGGAATGACGATGCGAATGGTGGGCATGATGCGACCGTGATCGGTAATCGATTATATGATTTTCACGGCTCAGAGACTACTATTTATGACATAACCGATGTTGCCAATCCGACAGAACTTGGGTTCATCGATCCTCCGTTCATTGCTTACCACCATAGCGGTTGGACAACAGCGGATTCATCGTATCTATTCATCAAT
>CBDUKH010000226.1:0-2551 GCA_965367755.1 uncultured Rhodothermales bacterium | reverse complement strand
GTCCGTCGCCAACTCATCAACGCGACGCAATCCTACGATTCCCTTATAACCGTTTTTGAAAACAACTATCCCGCATACTATGACCTCAAACACAATTCTACGACGGCGACCGTCGAAGACATTCAGAAATACCTTACCGACAATGATGCATTCATCGAGTATGTAACCGGATCCGATTCTACCTATGCTTTCGTCATTACCTCCGACTCGATATCGCTGACGACCATAGGAGCATCAGACACTGTACGCGCTGCTGTAGAAACCTACCGAGATGGTATCGTTAGCAAACACGACAGCCTGTATTTCGTTGGGGCTCGCAAGTCACATCGACTTCTCATTCAAACGATCGAACGACACGTAGGAGACAGAAATCTTATTATCGTTCCTGATGGATATCTTTCCTTCGTTCCATTCGAACCGCTCCTTGACGCCCGAAATAACACATCCTCACTTGACTTCCGGTATTCGAAACTCAACTATTTTTTTGAGGATCGGAACATCAGTTACGCCTACTCAGCGACGGTCTTTCTGGAAACACGAAGGAAACCGAAAGTCGAGCCATCAAAAAATCTGATTGCTTTTGCACCAGTCGTAACGGGCGGCTTTGTCGCGGGAACACGATCTCAAGATGCGGATGATCTGCTACCGGAAAGACTTCGTAAAATGAAAAATCTTCCTGCCTCAAAAGTCGAGGTAGAGAGAATCCAGCGGGCCGTCACCAAAAACCCCTTGACCAAGTTATTCCCACTGAAATCCGATATATATCTGGATGAAAATGCGCTTGAATCAACACTCAAAGACCCGTCCACCGTCAACTATCGATATGTCCATCTTGCGACCCATGGTTTCATCGAAGAAGACAACCCCGAACTATCATCACTCGTATTAAGAAAAGGGAACGACCCCGGTGAAGACGGGCTCCTTTACCTTGGCGAAATCTACGACCTCAACCTGAATGCCGACGTGGTCGTACTCTCTGCGTGCGAGACGGGATTGGGACGGGTCACAAACAACGAAGGCGTTATTGGAATGACTCGAGGATTTCTCTACGCCGGTGCCCGCAATGTCGTCGTCTCGCTCTGGCTCGCCAACGACGTCGCCGCCCGCGACACGATGGTACCATTCTATCGCGAACTACGGAAGGGAAGCAACAACGCTGAAGCAATGAGAAAAGCCAAACTATCCTTTATCAATCTGAGTTCTGTCCACGCCACACCATATTATTGGGCCCCGTTCATCGTGATAGGACAATAGACATCACCAACATGCACATACCCTGGACAGATATTGGTGCCGACGAACTCCCGCCCGACATGCAAGAAATTGCTCGCGACCAGGGCATTGATTTTGTCAGATACCTTGTCGAGGTTTTCGGCGGCGCCATGCTGTACGTCCCGACACTCAAAAACGTCGAAAAGCGAATCAGGCATCAGAAAATCGTAACTGAATACAACGGGCAAAATTGTTCCACCCTTGCGGTACGCTACGGGATGTCTCGGCGTCAGGTTGAAAAAGTCGTCCGGGAAGCTGGACTCTCTCGCGATACATGATAATTCATCCCGACCTTCTTAAAACTCAACCCGATAACTCAACACCGGCAGCGGAAACCCTTCACGGATTTCTTCGACTTGCCCTGTCATGAAGTTATAGTCCAACTCATAGTCCGTCGCCAGCAACGCATTCTTTACCTGTAATGCAATCGCCTCCGAGTACCGGCGATGATTACGCTGCCACGTTGCCGTAACATCCACTCCGAAGAACGCCGGCTCCCGTTCCGAAAACGCCCTTACCTCATCATAGACTACCTCCCTCATCACTTCCGATGCCATATTGTCAACGGGACTAATTCGCTTCCCTCCCATCAACGTCACCCTGGCATTCAAGGCTACTACATTTCCTCCCGTCAATGCCCACTCCTTCCCCGACAAGGCGTTCGCTGCATAGCCCCTGTCAAATCGGGTTGACCTCCACTCGGCTCCATTGTTGTATTCCGACCTGAAAACAGATCCTGTCCCCAGGAAATAGAAACCTCCGCCGAAGAATCGGTCGAGCGTCACATCGATTCCATAATTTCTGCCACGACCCTCATTCACGAGTCCATTGCTAAACTCAAAATCCTGCTCAAAATTGATCATGGAAAACGAGCTGTCTGCAATCACCGGCACATCCGATAGATACTGGTAATACACCTCTCCCTTAACGCGAGAGTTGTCGCCAAGCTTCTTTCCATACCCGAGCACAAAGTGATCTGCCTTCGTCATCCCCAGGTCCAGATTCGGAAAGCCTTCACCTTGTTGAGGAATCTGCAATAAATAGACTCGCAAATCCTCCACCTGCGAATGCCGCCCGTAACCGAGCGTCACTTCATCACCGGCAGTCAGCCGCCACTGCAATCCTGCGCGCGGCTCCAGCAGCGTCTGGTCATTCAGCGAAAAATGGATAGCGTGCAATCCTCCGTGAAGAGTTGTCGACTCCGACATTCTCCAACTCCCTTGAACAAACCCCTCACCTATACCTCCGCTGCCTGTGTCGCCGACAAGCTTTTGAAGCT
>CBDUKH010000225.1:0-2578 GCA_965367755.1 uncultured Rhodothermales bacterium | reverse complement strand
TCGACGTCACGTTGCCGAACGAGACAATCGACGAGTTCCTCGATATGCACTTCTTCGTTCTTGACAGCAACGACGACGGTCGCGGCCACTGGCGCCTGAGTTGCAAGCTGCGACGATTCTTTTAATGCCCGACGAAAGCCAATGGACAGGAAGATGAAACAGGTACAGTAGACGAACAGAAGGACAAATATGACGCCAGGTATGATCATTTAGCCAAATTAAGCTGCCGAGCCATGGTTGGGGAAGAATAATTCTCAAACGTTCTCTAAAGTCCGTATCTTTTCAGGTCAGTTCGGCCCCAATTCAAGGAAGTACCAACATAATGCAAGAAGTGGAAAAAGAACGCGCTAAGCCTTCCTGGCCGGAGTTGGGCAAGTTCTGGACGTTGCCTAATGTCGTCACACTGAGTCGAATTGCTCTTGTTGTACCAGCGGCCCTCATTATTCTTCAAGGTGGATCTCGGGTCGTTCTGCTAGTCCTGATCGCGGCGGCAATCGCAACAGATTGGTTTGACGGAAGACTCGCCCGCTGGTCAAAGTCTGTTTCTGACTGGGGTAAAGTCCTCGATCCTTTGGTTGATAAGATCGGAGGTGCCCTGGTAATTATTGCGTTGGTTGCGCGAGGTGCGCTACCCATCTGGTACATAAGTCTGATAGCCCTTCGAGATGTTCTGATCGTGGCAGGTAGCGCCCGAATCGCTCGACGGACGGGTCAGATTACAATAAGTATCTGGGCAGGAAAAGTCGCTGTAGCGTCGGTGTCGATTACCGTGCTCGCAGCCATTCTGCAGGCAGACCCACCCGTCATGACTTTTTGCCTCTGGCTCAGTTCCATCCTGTTGATTTATTCGCTCTTGCGATATCTCTGGAGATACTTTAAGATCATTCAGATATCCGAATCTACTTTACCGGGCATCGCCGACGATGAAACTGTATCAGATAGTGTAGTAGTCGAAGAGTTTGGTACCCACCACACGAGCTAACGCTCCAGATATCAAGATCCATACATGGCATTATTATCACGTCGGAAAACGGAAGAGCAGGAGTCTGAGAAGTTATCTCAGGGATTGGAGAAAACCCGATCGAGTTTGTTCGGCAAACTCAATCGTTTGGTGCGTGGAAAGGACACAGTCGATGAAGATGTGCTGGATGAGCTGGAAGGCATCCTGGTAACCAGCGATGTCGGTGTAAAGACAACTGTTGATATTATCAGGAGGGTAGAGGCTCGTGTCGCAGAGGACAAGTACGTCTCGACGAAAGAGCTCCAGTCATTGATTCGAGATGAAGTAAGCCACCTGCTTCTTGACAATGCTCCGGACCGTCCTGCGGCGTTTGACGCACCGCTGGCGAATCAACCTCATGTTATAATGGTCGTTGGAGTGAACGGAGTCGGGAAGACGACGTCCATCGGGAAGATCGCTCATCAGTACAAGGAAGCTGGCCGCTCGGTTGTGCTCGGAGCGGCAGATACGTTCAGGGCTGCCGCTACAGAGCAGCTTGAAATCTGGGGCCAACGTGCGGACGTTGAAGTGATTAAACAAGGCCATGGATCGGACCCCGCCGCCGTCGCATTCGATACCCTCGCCGCAGCTAACAAA
Source organism: uncultured Rhodothermales bacterium (assembly GCA_965367755.1). Lineage (GTDB taxonomy): Bacteria > Bacteroidota > Rhodothermia > Rhodothermales > JABDKH01 > JABDKO01. The sequence continues at coordinate 981 of CBDUKH010000225.1, read as the reverse complement.
CGCAATGCAGACGTAGTAATTATCGACACGGCTGGGAGATTGCATACCAAGGGCGGGCTGATGGATGAGCTCTCCAAAATTAAGCGCGTCATGGATAGGCAGGTCGCCGGAGCTCCCCACGAGGTTCTGCTGGTGCTGGATGCATCGACAGGGCAGAACGCCATCCGGCAGGCAGAGGAATTTACCCGAAGCGTCGATGTTACAGGGCTTGTTTTGACGAAATTAGACGGTACCGCCAAAGGGGGTATTGTGATTGGTATTTCGAATGAGTTCAAGATTCCTGTAAAATATATCGGTGTCGGCGAGCAAATAGACGATCTTCAGGTTTTTGACCGTGAGGATTTTGTTCAAGCGCTGTTCAAATAAAATAGGCCTCCGTTCGTAACTGCTAGCGAACCATTCGAAGGGTGATTATGACGGTCTACGTGTTGTTTTTAGGGCTTTTGGAACAGAATGCCGATATTCGAATCAGATGATACCCCGTTATCGATTTTTGAACTGCATTACACGGGTTAAGCGGCTGAATAATGGGTAATTGTTACAATTTCTTAGTGATTAGAAGGCTCTACATAGCAGTTACGGCAATCGTGATGTTCGGGTTATCAATGCCCGGCTACGGGCAGGATGCGCCCGAGTTCAACATCGATGTAGTCAGCCTGAAATCTGACCGGGCATCCGTCGAGTCTCGGCTCGATCTGTATACTCGCATTCCGTACGCGCAGCTACGCTTCCTCAACACTTCCGAAGGGTTTACAGCTTCCTACCAGGTTTCTGCAGACATCATAGAATTGGATAGTCAGGGCAAGCGTGCGAATCACGTTCAAAGTCCCATCTGGGATCGCACAGTTCGCGTCACCAATTATGCCGATACTCAGGCTGGCGAACAGTATGACTTTACGACACAGTCACTCACACTACCGCCAGGACGCTACCTCATCGAAATTCAAATCGAGGACAAGTCCAGTTCCGAGTCGTATGTCA
>CBDUKH010000224.1:0-2618 GCA_965367755.1 uncultured Rhodothermales bacterium | reverse complement strand
GCGCGTGTTGATCCAAGGTGATCCTTCAGATAGTAGTGCCGCGTTATCGTCTGCGTCCCGGCCTCCTGTACTGTGAACACCTCAGACGTGGTGTCCTTTGCCGACTCGTTATCCGTTACGACGAGGTAGATCGTTTGCGAACTACCCGATGCGATGTCGAACGTCCAGTTGAATGTCGTTCCTGTCCCGTCGGCGGTCCCACCGAGTGCATTGAAAAACCATTCGGTCGTAGATATTGTCCCATCCGAGTCAGTGCTCGTAGATGTGAAATTAACCGTGTCGTCGTCATCTACCGTCGATCCTGCCGGTGTAAACGAAGCTACCGGGTCTTGATTGCCGCCAGCGATGACGCTGACGGTTTCCGTCACTTCTCGATATTCGTTTTCATCATCCCAAATCGAGAGCTTTACACTTTGCGAACTGCCGTCGGCAATATCGAATGTCCAGGAGAAGGTCGACGCCGTTCCCTGAAGCGATCCATTGATCCGCCACCGGTACTTGGTGATCGATCCGCCATCAGGATCGTAGCTGGAGGTACCGTCAAACACCACCGTCTCTCCGTCCTCAATCGTGTTACCTCCATTGATAGTACTGTATGTGATTATGGCGACCGGGATGGCCGGGCGCGAGTTACTCAGGTACGGTTTAGTAGCTTCGGTAGTTGGATCTTTGAAAGGGTTGCCAACTCCGATCCAGAGCAACAGTAGGAAGTGCATTGAGTCCACCAGATAACAAGGATAATATCTGGACGTTAGTTGCCCTTATAGTGCTTGTCAAAAACATTGGTGTATACAACGATGTGTAGATAAGTGTACCGGGGCTTCAACGTTAAGAGACTTATTACTTGAGAGGCGAAGGACCGAATCCTTTTACAGCTGGTTATGTTTGCTGAGTTGCTATTGACTTCGGACCGTCCGGCCTTCTCGATATCCGGCGGGGACACGCGGCGAAGTCGTAAGTACGATACCATATCGAATTCAGGGTGGCAACTCAAATTATGCGCAAAAGTCTCGTACCCCTAAGATCACGTTCCGCGAACGCGCGATACTTCGGTAATACGGCGTGACCAACGAAAAGAAGTCTGAGGAAGTAATTGAGGCTGCGGTAGCTCGCAGGCGGAGCCGACCAAGTTGCTCGAACAATCGATGGCGTCAGCTGATATCACGAAAATCGTACATACCTAGTAACACTTTGTCTATTCCTGTCTCTGACTGAGGCACAGCCCACAAAGTCCTTGAATTTCAAAAAGGGAGTCTTTCGGTGTCCACACTAGTTTTCCATCAATCACAATATTAGCTGAACTACGTCGGAATCGTCCCATTGAGGGGCTTGGTTCTAGAGAAAGTTTGTAACTCTGTCCAGCTTCCAATAGACCAGCATTGCATCGCGTCGGACAAGCTCGGGCAAATGCTACAAACTGTCTATCACGAGACGAGCCCCGAATCAAGGATCCGTCCACCCATGGCAAAATACTAACTATATAAATCGAGTCTGTTGCGACGTCCTTCGAAGGATTTTCGGCGTGGTTGCAACCTGACAAAAAGGCAACAATCGCAAAGGTAAATAAAATCCATCTCATTACGATTTTTCACTGTCTGATCTATTCATTAGGGCGACGTTCAAAAAAACTTCGATTTCATGGACCCTACCGCTATCATCTTTAAAACTATATACGCCTCTTAACTGTTTTTCACCGAACCTGTTTCTTTCATACACACTGACATCTCCATCGATTTCGCCTGGAATCGAACCAGATATTAGCGAGTGGGCTGATTGAAATGACATGCCGCGGGCGATTAAATAAGCTTCAACAGCTTCATGCATGACACTCATCCCTACCGTCTGTACTTCTACGCCTTCCATGCCAAAAGTGCCAGCCTCTAACTTCCTTGCCTGCTCGATATTTATTACATTTCTTTGCTCGCCCAAGTTATCTTCAGCAAGGATAGCTGAACCAACTAAAATCGGTACACCCTCTAGAAAATTCAATCTTGTGGTTTCAAGAATTCCTGTAACCGAGCGATCATTTATGGCACCCAACAGAATTCGGTCTGCTGCGCTTAGCTCTGACTCGCTCAATCCTTCAGGCAGATTGCCCGAAAGCATTCCAGATTTCGTATCTCTCGTCAAATTAAGTGCCGAACTTTTTGCCAATGCAGAGAAAGCCCGCTTTGCATCGCGTCCTCTAATAACAATGTCAGGACGTTGTGGTTGTTTTCCGTCTGTATCAAAGTAATTGACTGCATTATCAATTGCGTAGTTATAAGGACTCCACGCGGCAAAATCATCCGCCAACGGATCCACGCTTCCCCACCTGGCAACGATCGGGTCATAGTATCTGGCTCCGGCATAGTAGAGCCCGGTCTCATCATCATGCTGATGGCCGGTATACAGCTCCTTGGGTTCATCACTGCTGCTTATCAGTGAACGTCCGGGCAGCTGCATCCCGAATGGATAGTAGTCGGCATAATGAACCACTTCGCCTGAGTCATCAACCGTCGCGCGTGTTGATCCAAGGTGATCCTTCAGATAGTAGTGCCGCGTTATCGTCTGCGTCCCGGCCTCCTGTACTGTGAACACCTCAGACGTGGTGTCCTTTGCCGACTCGTTATCCGTTA
>CBDUKH010000223.1:0-2695 GCA_965367755.1 uncultured Rhodothermales bacterium | reverse complement strand
GTAGAAGCCGTCTACGTCGAAGCGCGACTGAATTATCGAAAGTTTGATTTACCTCATACAAGATTCGCATACGCCGGTGAAATGATGCCCGGAACAGGTGATGTTTCTCCTCACTTCGACGACCGGAAAACCATGTTTAAACCTGTCGCCAATGTTTCCGGGAAGTTACAACAAGTTCCGGAAGTACCGATCGTAGTCATGGCCACCGATTCGGTCAGACTACTTTCGTCTGAGAGTAATCAAGCGAAGAGTGCGACTGGAGTAGAAACTATCGGACGATGGAACGATTACGGAATTGCCTTATTGCTGGAAGGTGATCTTAAGGGTGCTGAACGAGCCTTCGCCGTGGTCGCTCAAAATTCCGACAACCTCGTCGAGGGCAATATTAATCTTGCAAGAGTTTATTTAGCCGAGGGAAATCTGGAAGATGCACGAACGGTGCTGGATATTGCACTGGAACGAGAGCCCAATAATCACAAAGCCAGGTATTTCAACGGACTTTATCTTAAGTCCATTGGCGACTACGATACCGCTCTCGAAGAATTCCGGTTCGTAAATTCGTTGTATCCACGAGACAGGGTTGTTCTCAATGAGTTGGGACGTACCCAGTTCTTGGGCGAGCAATTAATTGAGGCGGTTTCCTCATTCGAATCGGTACTGAAAATCGACCCTGAAGATCTGATGGCGCACTATAACTTGATGCTCACTCAGCGAGCGCTCGGGAATACGACGCAATCTGCACGGCACGAAAAACTCTATCTTAGATATAAAGCCGACGAGACTTCACAGTCGATCGCTAGAGAATATCGACAAACGCATCCTCACGATAACAACGAGGCATTGCCGATCCACCAGCATTTAAGCATTTATTCAGGCGACGAATAGCTGGTGATGTACCAGGAGTGACAAGACGGAATACAATGAGCAATACCAATTTTGATAAGGAAATTTTCCAGAAAGGATTCCTCCTTCTGCTAGTCGCAACGATTTCGCTACTGTTTTTTGCTATGATAAAACAGTACTTGATTGCAGTACTCCTGGCAGCCATCTTGAGTGGTATGGTGAATCCGCTTTACTCGAAACTTCTCAAGTTGACGAAAGGGCGTGAGTCAACTGCTTCGGTATTGACGCTTGTCCTGGTATTTTTCTCAATTCTCATCCCGATCGCGGGATTGGTACTCATTGTCGCAGCGCAAGCGGTACAGGTAAGCACAACCATTGGTCCATGGATTCAGGAGAGACTCGGAGAATCTGGTGGTGTCGAAGTGTGGATTGACGATGTTCCATTTCTTGAGCCACTGGTAAGAGTGTTGAGACCATACGAGGAGCAACTGACTACCAAAGCTACCGAGCTGGCGGGACAACTTGGGAACATTCTATTCAGTGGACTGACCGAAGTAACTACTGGAACGGTAACTTTCGTCTTTCAACTGTTCATCATGTTGTATGCAATGTTCTTCTTTCTTGTCAACGGAAGACAGACGTTGAATAAGATATTGTACTATGTGCCCCTGTCGAGTTCGGACGAAGAAAGGATGCTGGAAAAATTCGTCTCGGTGACGCGGGCTACTGTCAAGGGATCTCTTGTGATCGGCATAATCCAGGGTGTGTTGGCAGCGATCGGGTTCTGGGTCGCAGGCATTCCGAGTGTAGTGTTTTGGGGGACAATCATGGCGGTGCTATCTGTGATTCCTGCGGTAGGAGCAGCGCTGGTCTGGATACCCGCCGTTGTGTATTTGATTGTTATCGGAAATACCGGGTGGGCAATTGCGCTCGCCATATGGTGTGGACTAGTTGTCGGAACGGTAGACAACGTTCTGCGGCCGCGTCTCGTTGGGAAGGACACTAAAATGAGTGACCTGCTGATTCTCTTGAGTACACTCGGAGGCATCGTGCTTTTTGGCGTCGTTGGGTTCATCATTGGTCCCATCGTCGCCGCATTGTTTGTTACGATTTGGGACATCTACGGAATCACGTTTAAACCGTGGCTTCCAAAGGTTGATCATCCAATTTAGCTGCCGGTTGGACACAGGTGTAACTTTGATTCTGATGTATGCGTAATTGCCACAGATCCTACTTTAAACTTTTGGGAATGGCAATGAAAGGAATCGCACTTGTAGCCCTCGTACTACTAGTCGGAAATGTGGAAGTGCAGGCACAAACGAAAGTCAATGCCGACGATTTGGATGGCGTTTGGCGACTCGTTGTAGATCTTGAAGAGCAAGGCGAAAACGCTTTCGAGAGAATAGTACTGAATTCAGTAGAGGGTATTCTTGATGAGATAAAAGTGTCGTTCCATTTCCGTCGCGACCATACGCTTCGTATTACTACGTATGCATTCGGAGAGAAAGACGTCGAATATTCGGAGTGGCAGATAAACGACGAAGGTGAGCTGTTGATAGGAGATACAGATAAACTCCAACAGCATGATGCAACGGTATGGAGGTTTGACCAGGGTAGGTTGTACGCTTACGACGCAGACAACGACTTCGAACGCGGCGAACTATATCTTGAGCGGCTGAACTGACCGGAATTCGTGCTGATGGAACTGTAGTCGGGAAATCTTATTGGATACGTTGTAGTCCTTAGAGCGATGTACCATGTTTATACCGATTATTTTTGCTGTCTTGTTGACGCACGGTATCTCCCAACAAGCCGATCGGTTCCGCGTCATCGCGGACGAATCAATCATCGC
>CBDUKH010000222.1:0-2717 GCA_965367755.1 uncultured Rhodothermales bacterium | reverse complement strand
CAACCTCCTACCGCTGCTGCCTTCCGGCCCTGACGGAGTTCAGAGGGAGCTGACCGTACGGGACTTGCCCTCGGGCACTTCCCAACGATACACCACTTCCCTTGTTCCTAAACAGGTCGTTTCAAAAAACTCCAACAGGATCGACGTCAATGGTAACGTGATAGCCATTCGGCGGATTTTTGAGTTCTGACTTTACACGCTTGATTTCCCGCTTCGTATGCCCACCCGCATTCTCGGCTTGAATCTTCATTACTGTTTGATATCGGTAAGCTCCACGGGTCCTCGCTATAAACGCAGGGGCGGGGCCAAGTAGGCGCGTTTGCGGGAGCGCGGTTCGCAAGGCATCTGTCCATTCCGACCCCAGGGCAGCGACTTTGTGTTCGTCGACGCCACGAAACCCGAATCGTATCAATTTTCCATATGGCGGATACAGCAGCTCCTCGCGGGCCTGAAGTATATATTTAATAAATCCGTCAAAATCGTGATCAACCACATGCTTGAACACAGGGTGTTCTATGTTTCGCGTTTGAATCAGAACGGTGCCCTCCAGGTCGGCACGACCGGACCGACCAGCAACCTGCATCAATAGTTGGAGCGTTCGTTCTTCGGCCCGGAAATCCGGCAGGAGAAGCCCCAGATCAGCATCGATAACACCTACGAGGGTAACATTGGGGAAGTCTAATCCCTTCGAAACCATTTGTGTACCTAACAAGATCTCAGCCTCACCCTTCCCGAACGTCGACAAAATCTTTTCATGTGCATTCCGCGTTCTGGTAGTGTCAAGGTCCATGCGAACAGTGCGTGCGTCGGGAAAGAGTTCGGCAAGCTCATCTTCAATGCGTTGCGTCCCGGCACCGATCAAATCAACATCCTCTGAAGAACATTCAGGGCATACACGCTGGGAGCGCTCGGTTCTACCGCAGTAGTGACATCGCAGCCTGTTAATCGACCTGTGAAAGTTCATGTGTACGGAACAGTCCGGGCAGGAAGGAGACCATCCACAATCAAGACAGACGACGACCGGAGCAAATCCTCTACGGTTCTGAAGCAGGATGATCTGCTCCCGTCGGGCGAGGCGTTCCTCCATTGCTTCGATAAGAGGCTTCGACAAACTGCCCGACCGCTTCTTCCGATCGAGCGTGACATCTACGAGTCGAATTTGAGGTAGCGTTCCTGTCGAACCATCCGTGCGCGGCACTCTTTCCGGCATCGAAAGCAAAGAATACTTACCCGAGGATGCGTTTGCCAGCGACTCAGCCGACGGCGTTGCCGAACCGAGAATACAGACCGCATTATTCCGGGATGCTCGAAAGACGGCCGTATCGCGTGCATGGTATCGAGGCTCTGGCTCGTGTTGCTTGTAGGATGAATCATGTTCTTCATCTACCACAATGAGTCCTATGTTGTCGAGCGGAGCGAGTATCGCGGAGCGCGGCCCGACCACAACCTTGCATTCGCCGTTCCGGATTCTCTGCCATTCATCGTAGCGTTCGCCGACAGCGAGTCGTGAGTGCAGAACAGCGACTTGATCTCCGAACCGAGCAGTAAATCTTCCGACAGTTTGTGGAGTAAGCGAGATTTCAGGGACCAGAATAATTCCCGTTCGCCCCTGTTCAAGCACGTGCTTCATGGCAGAAATGTAAACCTCTGTTTTACCGCTGCCAGTTATGCCGTGTAGGACAAATGTTTGGTGGTCGCCGGTGTCGATCGACGTGATAATTGCATCGAGCGATTTTTTCTGATCGGGATGCAATTTTAGTGGAGCCTCCGATTTGGTCTCCGCAAATGAGGGCCTGCGGTCGACCTGGATCATCACTTTCTTGAGGATGCCTCTTTTTACGAGTGAGTTCGTTGTTGAGGACGATGCACCGACGTGCTTCAGGAGGCTCGCCTGATGATGGACGTTTTCAGTCGACTTCATAATGTAATCCAGTACCGCTCGCTGCTTCTCACCACGGACGTCATCCAGTACTGAATCTGGATTTTCGGCGGTGTATTGCTCGTCCAGTTGGAGAAACAGCTCTTGCCGCGAGGTCACCTTCTTGTTTCGAGATTGGCCCGGTGGAAGTGCCGGCTTTACTGCTTCTCCCCAACTGCAGAGGTAGTACTCAGCCATCCAACGCGTGAGATCGAGAAGCTCCTGGCCAAGAATAGGATTGTCGTCCAATATTTCTTTGATCGGCTTGAGTCGCCGATCATCCGGCTCTTTGTCTGACGTACCAACAATCAAGCCTGTGAGGGTCCTGTTGCCGAATTGTACAGCAACCCGTTTTCCAACCTCAACGTACGTAGATAGATGTGCCGGTACTGAGTAGTCGAATTGAGTGTCGAGCGGAAGAGGAACGACTACTGATACTAATTTTGGTGACGAGCTATGAATGGTGGTGCCCCGGTAAAGACGAATGTTATGCGTCATGTAAGACACAATAAATACGGATATGTAGAGATTGGTTCTCGCGGGTAAATGATAGCGGCTTAATTCCCCGCATGTTGTACCAGAGCACGGGCCTCATCGTTTCCCGATTTCAACTGATTGCGAAGGGCGTGCTTTATCACCCATCTGGTATTTGCGGAGGCATCTTTTGCCCATCCGGTTAAAAGATTAAATCCGATCTCGTAGTTGTCCTTCAGAATATCGTTCACTGTATTTGCAACCGATTTGCGGACATACTTTGTTTCGTCATTGTGCAAAAGATTCAGTATCGGAATTATCGGCC
>CBDUKH010000221.1:0-2718 GCA_965367755.1 uncultured Rhodothermales bacterium | reverse complement strand
AAACAATTAAAAATCAATTACCAGCACCTACTGTCTCGGGTGCCCAGATTCTTGAGACAAGCATTTCGATTACAAGAAATATCAAGCCTGCAATCAACAATGGTCGCCACAATTCGACACCTGTTCGTGCACTGGTGATCACTTCGTTAAGATCATCAGCAGAGAATCCGCGAACCGTGAGAGGCCTTATCGGAACTCCGGAAATTCCTGAGACCTGCTCACTCAATTGTCGATCCGTCCAGCGTCGAAGGTCGGACTCACGGACATCAACGTTCACGGGAATAATTCCAACAACGGATGCGTCGTCGAGGATAGTAATTGTTCCTCGAGAGCTCATCTCTGGTGTTACAATTAACTGTGTGCCACCCGCAACTGTTCTCTTTTCGGGCACGAACTCCGTGCCCGTTGCGCTCCGTAGCAGTACATCATCATCTACTGCATTGGAAATAACTACCTGGGCATCTCGACCTGCAATCAGTTCGGGGTAACCCGATGAGGATGATGACGATAAATAGTATATCGACCTGTACAAAATCGGAACAAACAATCCTCTTACGGGCAAGTCACTCCACGAAGGCTCCGGCAAGATCGTAAAAAACATCGTGGAACCTCTCCCATGTTTTATCTCCTGGAGGAGCGGCTTACCGTTACCCAGGGTCATGAGTGTTTGCTCTGTTCCGCGCACCGGCTGGTAGTCAACAGCAAAATAGACATCCGGCTGCTCTACGACTGCATTAGAGCCAGCGTCAAAAATTCCTTCGAAGAGCGGGTGATCAGCTTCAATTTTATCGAGTCTTGTCACCGGCTGTTGCAAATTCTCTGCACCAACATAACCTTCAAATCTGCCACCCTCTAACTCGCTCAACAACTGATTATAATCGGCAATGCTCGCCGTACGACCCGGAAACACAACCAAACCCCCACCATTTTCGACGTACTGCGAGACGATGTTTATCTCTCCCGACGACAAGTCAGACATCCCGATCAGAAATACTACATGATAGTCCGCGATGTTGGCAGCTGCCAGCTGACTTTCGCCTACAACGTCGACCTGGAACAGCGTTCGTCCATCGGAGCGGCCGGCGTTGATTGCGGTTCGGACATATGTCAGAGATTCACTCTGATCTCCTATAACCAAGATGCGCCGGACTTCCGGAACGTGTATAGCAAAATGCCGAATGTTATCCGGTTCGAAGTCATCATCCTCCAAACGAACCTCTCCAGCTAGCCACCCACGCGATTGTGGAGTAATGGTCAACTCAGCGATTGCTGTAGCGCCAACGGAAACGTTTATCGTTGTCTGGGCGATTCTATCGTTGAGGAGGTAGGCACTGACGACATAGTTTTCTAGGTCAGCTGTCCCATGATTTCGTATAGTGACCGCCAGCTTTACAGGTTGTCCGGTTTCTATGATCCGACTATTAACGACGACGGCATCAACCGATATGTTGTCCGGCGGATCGCCACCCACTGCAAGCGAATACCCGGTGATTCTGTCTGCAGATTGTTGCACCCGGGATGTATCACCGAACGTGGCTAACTGGGAATCAGATATCACGTAGAGCTCGCGATTAATGTTGCCCGACCTGGATAGGGCGGCCGTCGCTTCACGTATTACGTTTGACAGATCCCGTCGGGTAGGAGCAATCTCGATTGCCTCCATCCCTGCCATAGCCGTCGCGATGGTTGTGTAGGATGACGCAGACGCTGTCGAGGTAGTAAAAAGGGTCAGTTCGTCACCGGCTTCAAGCTTCTCAGCAATCGTCTGGCCCAGCGCGATGGACTGCTCCAAATATCCCCCATCAGAATTGCGCAAACCCATGGAGGGAGAGTTATCGATAATGACGCCGACACTTGTCCGGCCATCGCCACCCACGGCCGATGCGATTCGCGAGTCAAGAGTCGGCCGAGCAAAGACCATTGCCAGACATGCAAGTGCAAGGGTCCGAAGCAGGAGCAAAAGCCACTGTTTGATACGAACCTTTTGCATCGTTGTCTTCTTGAGCTCCTGTATGAACTCCAATGAAGAAAAATTGACGCGCCTGGGCCGACGAAAGTTGAAAAGATGGATGACAATCGGGATCACCGCCAGTGCCAGACCGGCCAGTAAGAGCGGATTGAGAAACGTCATCTATTGAAAACGGATTGACTGAAGTGCGAATACGGTACCGTGTAGGAACCTCAGCGGTTCCACCAGATCTGAGAGACCACGATTCGCGAGCGTTTCTATACTTGAAACTGCATTCCCGTCTTTTACCACGAGGACGAGGGTGTACTCCAGACGTTGAATATCTCAGCGGAACTGCCGAAAGATTTACTATACGGTGTGTTATTGATACGTAGTCAGTAGTCTGATAGATACGTCGACCGTCGGTTAGACAGCTCGGCGATACGCCTTTTTGTCTGGCAAAGACAAAGACACCTCAAATTGACCCAGGTGCTCATTTATGACATGCGACATGAGCATCGACCCTTTATTCATCCTGACGCCAATTATCTCTCCGCCAGTAGTGGTCACAAAAACATTGTCGCCCCGTGTAGAGGGCACAGCCGTCACGCTTTTTACGTCGCGAAGGGGGATGGACCTGTTAAAAAATCCTCGTAAACCAAGGGTCCGAATCGTAAGCTGGTTCTTATTCAGAATCAGTCGACCGAAACATCTATCATTATTGAGGCGGGAAATTTTCTGTTCGTGGATCGAAACTTTACTCATCTAAT
>CBDUKH010000220.1:0-2780 GCA_965367755.1 uncultured Rhodothermales bacterium | reverse complement strand
TCATGGCCATCATCGCGCTGGTTGTGGCCCTGGTCTGCTTTCAATTCGTCATCGCACCTATTGCGATAGTCGCACTTCTGCTAAATCGAGGCGTTGCAGCGGAGGATCTTTTAAATGAGGTTCTGCAGGTGATGCAGAACGATGCTGGATTGCTGCTTTCCGCCAATACAGCCGGGCAAATTTTCGGTCTCGCTCTTCCGGTTTTCATCTTCACCCGATTGAGTACCAGACGCACCGGTGCATTCCTTCGAATCCGCGGAACGTCTGTGCCTGTCCTCCTCCTGTCCCTGGTCGGCCTGGCTGCGCTCATTCCGATTGTGGACCTGGCGGGGACGCTCAATGACGCATTGCCGTGGCCCGATTCCATTCGTCAGTTTGAACAGCTTATGATGGAACCCGTCCAGGAATACCTCTCGAAAAAATCGAACCTTATTCCAGGACTACTAATGATCGCCCTCACTCCGGCCATTTGCGAGGAGCTGTTATTCAGGGGGTACGTCCAGCGACAGGCGGAACGCAGCATGGGCATAATCTGGGGCATAGTCTTTACGGGTGTGATTTTCGGTGCCTACCATATGCAGCTGACGAAAGTCTTTCCACTCTCCATCCTTGGCCTTTATCTCGCCTACCTCACATGGAGGACCGGAAGTATTCTTCCAGCAATTCTGGTACATTTTGCTAACAATGCTTTTGCCGTGATACTGAGTATATTCTTCCTCAAGAAAGATGGCGAAGCGCTTCCGGATGTGGAGCAATTGAATTTGCCTCTCTATTTTGTCGTAGCGGGATTCGTTGTGTTCGCATGCGCTGTTTATCTTGTGGAAAGTATTAGCCGGGCGAAGCTGCAAACCATCGCAGTCCAATCGGAAATTCCTGACATTGAGGATGTTAGCTATGAGTGAAAACATTGAGGGTTGGAAAACCGTTTTTTCGTCAGGAACCGACTACGAGGCCGATCTAGTTCGAAGCCGGTTGGACGATTCCGGGATTCCCGCAGTAGTTCTTACGCAGCGCGACCACGCGCTCAACCTGACGATTGGTGATCTCGCCAAGGTACATGTCATGGTGCCTCCAGATCGCCTGGACGATGCCAGAGCCCTGTTGGCCGAAGCACCCATCTCCGGTGCGGAATTAGACGCCGCGGCTGCCAGCGCTGACCCGAACGCACCCGATGCTCACGACACCGCCGACCAGGCGCGTCTCGACAGCGGCATCGATCGCATCAACCTGTCCAGTGATGATGAAGACACCCAGAGCAGCGGAAACGGATAGGCTGTGACTAGTTCGAACAAGCGTATCCTGACGGCTCTCGTCGCCGTCCCTATCGTCATAGCAGTTACCATTGTCGGAGGCTGGCCGTTCGTCGTTGGCGTTATCGTCGTATCGTTGCTCGCCCAGTGGGAATTCTATAATCTCGTCGCGCCAAACCTGAACGTCGTCCTGCGTGGCCTCGGAATGTGTGCGGGCATCGCCGTCACAGCACACGCCATGGACTCGAGTGCGTTGTGGACCGCTGCGATTCTCGTCATTCTGGTTGTACTGCTACTGCCACTCGTCAGACCTGCCAATCCGGCGCAAAACCTTACCACAATACTGGCAGGCGTCGTATACCCTGTACTACCGCTTTCCTTCCTCATTGACTTGCGTATGGGCGTCGGTCTGTTCTACCGCGACGTCGATGCCCTCGTCTATCTGACAATCTCTATTTTTGTCCTCCTGTGGACGACTGATACCGCCGCCTATTTCGTGGGCAAGAATATTGGCAAGAAGCCGCTGGCGCCTACCATTTCGCCCGGCAAAACAGTGGAAGGTGCAATCGGTGGAATCGTCGGCGCTCTCATTGCTGCCGCGATCTTGAAGTACTTCTTCCTGCATTTTCTCGACTGGAGTGATGTCGTTGTCCTCGGACTCATCTGTGGGCTGCTCAGTCCCCTCGGCGACCTGGCTGAGAGTCAGTTAAAAAGATCGGCGGGAGTCAAAGACTCCGGAAACCTGCTCCCGGGTCATGGGGGCATCCTGGACCGAATCGACGCCCTGATCGTGGCCGTACCGCTCTGCTATTTCTATCTGCGATATATTTCGTTGTAACGACTCTTTTTGTCCAGAATATTAACAAATTCGTCCACCGGCCTGTAGATTCGTTGTTCGTAAGGTCAGATTTTTATTCGGAACGACCCATTCCACGATGGGTAAGAAGAGGAACAAAGGGAAGGCAGAAAATTGACCGATGGGACTCTTTATTCCAAATAAGCGTGCTACTCACAGACGGTTCGACTATGAACCGCGATTCTACGACCCCAAGCGCGAACAAGACATCAAGCATCGGATGCGTGTCGGTGGCAAAGCGAGGCGTCGACCTGGCCCGGCGAAGGCCGTCTATATAGCGGTTCTGCTCTTGCTTGCACTTTTCATTTATACACGGCTCGGGTAATCCACCCCCGTGAAATCCTGTTTCAAACGTTGTTAGAAGTAGTTGCGGATAAAGAGCGGCTTATCCGGCGCATGCCCGACATCCTGGCCAACAAAATCGCTGCAGGCGAAGTTGTCCAGCGCCCGGCTTCCGTCGTAAAAGAGCTTGTCGAGAACAGCATCGATTCAGGTGCGTCCTCCATTGACATTGCGCTGGCAGCAGCCGGTTCGGACCTGATTCAGGTCACTGACAACGGTTGCGGCATGAACCGTGCCGACGCAATTGCTTGTTTCGAGCGTCATGCTACGAGCAAGATCTCTGCAATAGAAGACCTCAACAGTATCAGGACTCTCGGTTTCAGGGGCGAAGC
>CBDUKH010000219.1:0-2788 GCA_965367755.1 uncultured Rhodothermales bacterium | reverse complement strand
CGACACGCCATAGCGTTCGACCTGATAACATCAGCAACCTACGTTGTTGTCAGTGCGTTCGTGGTCAGCCGATTCGAGGTTGGTGGTGATCTCAGAGCTGATCTCTTTGTCTACCTGATCATCGTTTTCTTTTTGGTCGTCGGAATCAGCACACTCCTGTATCATACTCGCTATGATGAGTACAAGGCCAAGAAAGCCGCCAGGGAAGCTGAAGAAAAAGTGCGCCTGCTCGAACACGCCAAATCTGAATTCTTCGCCAACGTATCCCATGAATTCCGAACACCGCTAACACTGATCATTGGCCCAGTTCGTGATGCCATAGCAGGCAAATATGGAGAACTTGACGCCCTGCTCGAAAACCGATTGCGAATTGTCGACAACAACGCCCGGCAACTTCAATATCTCATTAACGAACTACTAGACCTGGCTAGCCTTGAAGCCGGTAAACTGTCGTTACAAATTGGACCCCATAAAGTGGACCACGTCCTCAAATCTATTGTCGCGTCCTTCGCCTCTTTGGCAGAAGAAAACGAAACTGAACTTGAATACGAAATAGACGACGACACTGTCGAAGTATACGTCGACCGGCATCGGCTCGAACAAATAGTAACTAATCTGCTGGCCAATGCCTTCAAGTTCACGGCTTCTGGTGGGAGAATTCGCGTCTCCGTCGGTGTAAAATCTGAAACCGTTTCGATTCTCATCAAGGACAACGGCTGCGGAATCCAACCGGAGGAACTTCCATTCATTTTTGATCGATTTCGAAAAACCAATTCGACGCCAGGAGCGACGGGGACAGGAATTGGCCTAGCGCTTGTCAAAGAGCTCGTCGAAATCCACAAAGGTCGAATCGAAGTTACCAGTGACCCTGGATTTGGTAGCGAGTTCATAGTGCACCTACAAAGGGGCACCAAACATCTTGATCACTCACTACTAAACGATGACAGTGGAAGCCAGGAGTATGCCGCCGGGTACTCGATTGCTCAGCCTGATGCCCTTCGCAGTGTTGTCATGGATGAGCTGGCAACCAGCCACAAACACTCCGTTTTGATTGTCGACGACAATAAAGACATGAGGACTTATCTCGCCGAAATCCTCTGCGCCCACTACAACATCGAGCAGGCTGCGGACGGCGTTGAGGGACTTGAGAAAGCCCGCCAGCTGATTCCTGACATGATTATCGCCGATGTCATGATGCCCGAAATGGATGGCCTGGAGTTTTGCAAACAAGCCCGTGCCGACGCCACCCTGAATCATATCCCGATCATTCTTCTTACGGCCAGGGCCTCGGATGCTGCCAGACAGGAGGGACTCCTAAGCCGAGCGGACGATTACATGACGAAGCCATTTAACAGCACGGAACTTCTGATTCGAGCAGAGAACTTGATAGAGTTGCGACAAACTCTGCATCACAAGTACAGGCGGAATATCGGTGTAGTGCCGTCGTCTATCGACGTACCCTCCGAAGATGAGTCCTTCCTCGCTAGAACGAACGAAGTGATCGAGAATGAAATGAGTAACAGCTACTTCTCCGTCGATCATCTGGCTGACGAGCTTGGGATCAGCCGAAGACAATTGGAACGACGCTTGAAGCAGATTGTTAATATTTCTCCCGCTGGATACGTCAGAATGATGAGACTCAAACGGGCAGCACAATATCTCGAGAAAAACTACGGTAACGTCTCCATGATTTCGCAAGAAGTCGGATTTCAGGATCCTAATTACTTCTCGAAATTATTCAAGCAGACTTTCGGCGTCTCTCCGTCTCAGTACAATGGAGAATCAGCAGAGTAGCGCGGCTATTCCATTCTCTCCATTTCGTCAACCCACCATGGCATGGCATGAAGATGGTCAATATGATCGGGGGCTGTGTTTCCTGCGAAACCCTTGACGACAAACCGACCGAGTCGAGCTTCACTCAATTGCTGTGTACCTAACGGACCCCAGGCCAGAACCGGTGTTCGGGTAGCACCGACCTGACGCAGAAGGTATTCTGCCGTCTCCGTCGTACTCGCGTACGTTCCGGGAAAGATTTCCGAATGTGTGATCAACATTGTACGGTCTCCACCTGCCGCCTGCCTGGCAAAGGCAACGAAGGGTGCCATGTTTGTTGAGTCAACGAGTCCGCCGTCAGCCAGCGTCATTCGCTCGGGCACATATGACGCATGAAGCCCATCCATCAAGATAACAGCATCTATCATCTTGAGGTTTTTTTCGTGGCGAAGGATAGCCCGTACACTTCCATAACCAGCACTGAATGCCGAAAGTGTTATTCTATTAATACTAACCTTCAATCCCGTCTGTTCTTCAAGAGACGCCGCGACAGCGGCAAGCATCTGGTCAAACGAATCGTCAGGCATTAACGGTCTCTCGTACACAGAAGAACCCGCTCCAAGACTGACGGACAGCGAAACAGAATGGAGCGCGCTTGATTCCGCGGCCTGATTTACGATGAATGCCGGTCCATGAAAATGTATCAATAGACCGAGTTCGTTGAGTTTAGCGGGTTGCTCGAGGACGTCCTCCCGAACGTACAGCACCGCATCTTTTCCAATTCCTACATCAATCAATACCGATGTTCCTTTCATCGGTACTTCCTCCAGACGTTCATGCTTCCGGGCATTCTCCGCCATCGGTGACGGATACTGTGCCATCATAGTCGTTTTGGTGACCTTCTCCGAACACCCGAGCGCGACAAGACAGAAAACCAGGAAAGCGGACTGCGCAAATTTTAGCATTTGTTTTTGGTAACTAATAAGGTGATCTCTTGAAAGCTAATCAGTATCGA
>CBDUKH010000218.1:0-2818 GCA_965367755.1 uncultured Rhodothermales bacterium | reverse complement strand
TCAAGATGGAATAGGTAACCGCTTGCTCGTAATCTCCTCGAAAGGGAAGTTTTCCAGAAATCAATTCATACATCACAACGCCAAGCGCCCACAGATCGGTACGATGATCGACGGCTTCGCTGCGCGTCTGCTCGGGACTCATGTAGGCAAAGGTGCCGACTGTTGAACCCATTTGAGTCAGCATGGTGGAATGGACAGTCTTTGCCAGTCCAAAGTCGAGCACCTTGGCGTCACCTTTGTTTGTGAGCATCACATTGGCAGACTTGATGTCGCGGTGCACGATATCCTTCTCATGTGCAGCTTCGAGTGCATTGGCAATCTGCATCGCATAGCCGACCGTTTCGTCCAGCTTCAGCGGTCCTTCCTTTGCACGCGCCTCCAGGGTTTGACCATCGATGAATTCCATGGCGATGAAAGGTCGGAGATCGTCGGACCCGGCACCGTCCGGCACGGCTTCATCGATCTCAAAAACGCTGGCGATATTCGGATGGTGCAATTGCGCAGCAGCCTTCGCCTCGCGATAGAATCGCGCACGGTCATCGGCGCTGGAAAGTGCAGCCGATGGCAGGACCTTTAACGCAACGATACGGTCAAGCTTCGTGTCCCTGGCTTTGTAGACAATGCCCATGCCGCCACGACCAAGCTCGCTAAGGATGTGGTAATGTGATAAGTTTTTTCCGACCACTATCGTCGAGATTTTGTGGATGAGACCGAGTCTTGAAGATACAAGAACGAAAGCGGTTTTCATCCGATACCGGACGTATTAGTTTTTCGTGAGTGCAATTTAGCCCAGGTTTCGATCGTAGTTGACGATCGTTCAATACCGTCACAAGACGACATTGTATGGCTCTGACGTTGATTAGGAAATATGAATCGTCAGAATCAGCCTCAGGTTTGTTATCCTTTTGCAGCGATATACAGCGACGTGCTGGTTCAGGCGACCCGCAATAAGGATCGGTTCAATTATTAAGCGGTGCGTTGTCAATCAGCATCTGATCGAAGTTGACAATGGTCTTGATCTCTGTCACCAAACTATCTTGTTCGGCGCCCTTGACAACGAGAAATCCTGATCCGTCCGGAAGCACATCGTATCCGAAGCCGGGTACGTTAAGGTATGGACCTGAGAAAATCTGCCGTGGCCTGCTGTGTCGAAACTCTCCGGCTGTGCTAACATCTATTTCGAACCACTTTCGTCCCTGACTGAAATACAACTTGTCTCCTGCACCTGACCATCTCGGCTCTTCACCATCCTCTGGTGATACTTGCCATATCCGACCTCCGGGAACTGTACTCTGAACATGAATCTCTGAGCGTCCGCCATCGAGATTGGTGTACGCGATATATCTACCATCAGGAGATACTGCCGGACCCCAATTCTGACTACCTTCTGGCGTATATCTGATCGTATCTACGATTGCGTTGTTTTCAAACTGAAAACCAACAATTTGAAAGTCGTCATGCGCCGCGATAAAACGTCCATCGTCCGTCACAGAGTAAGCTGCCAGCGAACCAGCGCTTGAAAATACTGTAGTGAACGTATTCTCTCCAAGATGCTTGAGCCGCATCTCGCGCACATCTCCGACGGAAGTCGCAACGATTTCCGTATAGAGAATCGACTGGGAGTCCGCGGTCCAGATCATTCCGCGAACCCTTTCTGTGCTTGGAGAAAATAAGGACCTAGCTCCGAGTTCCAGATCGTAGATCCATATCTCAATACCGTCAGCTTTCTGGACAGCAATCCCCAGTTTTCGCCCGTCGGGAGACAAATGCATCTCTCCAAAAATCTCTGGATCGAAATCCAGCACTTCGCCGATGCCGTCGGATGACACTTTCGTCAGGTACCCAAGGTCGGCGGGTAATCCTGGGACATACGCGAGCGTTCCGTAGTCTGATATCGTGTACTGAGGAGAATTTACAACTACTTCTGTCCTGACGCTATCGACGAAAGGAATCACGGGGCCAGCTACGTCTTTCGCGATTTCGTCGAATGCAACTGCCATGAGTCTGCCGCGCCGCGAAAACACGATGTGGCCCGAGTCGACGAATCGAGCGCCCCAGCCTTCGACGTCCAGATAATTGATATCGTCTACATTCTTTAGATTGAACGTATATATGTTGTCGCCGATGGAACTTATTATTGTTCCATCGGGCATTGTAGCAAGATGTGCTCGAAAGCCCTGAGCTCCTTCAAAAACTACAACGGGCGACCCTCCCTCACTATCAATTTGTAATAACAGCTGCTTGTCAGTTGTTGACGCGAGGATAGTGTTCGCCTTCGTCCATACTGCCGAAGCAGCCGCACCCGGGAGCTCGCCTACTTTGACCGGACTGCCGCCAGAGAGCAACACCTTAAACAGAACGTTTGCATTAAAGAAACCCAGCCATTTGTCATCTGGAGAATAAAATGGAAGGGAGGCATTTTCCGTTCGGGGCAAGATGCGTGTGCTACCCGAGCCCATGTTTCTAACCGCGACCATCGAGACGCCATTCCGCCTTGTCAGATACGCTAGCGTACTTCCGTCGTGCGATAGTGCAAGAGCTGTTCGTCCGACGCCAAGGTCACCGCCAGCTACGGGATCCAGCGGCACGTCTTCCGGCAGATTAATTGACATTAGTTGCGCTACACCCGACGTTCGCTCATTGGGTCTTGGCCAGAGCAGTGCAAAGAGCACTGCGCCAATAAGGAATCCTCCGGTCGCTGCAGCCAGGAGTTTCCAGGAAGATGATTTAGATGCTGACCCGGAAGTCTGACGGGAAACTACTGTGGCCGGAACTGATGCCGCCGACATTGATGTCCTTGATAGTCCGGTGCCAGTCA
>CBDUKH010000217.1:0-2971 GCA_965367755.1 uncultured Rhodothermales bacterium | reverse complement strand
GTAGCTTCGGATGCTTCTTCAGAGTCGGGCATTAGGATATCGACGATATCACTCACGGTGATCCTCCTAGAATTCAATCAGGTTAGTCGCGGTGTTGAGGATGAGATCCCGTGTTGGGACCACATTGTTCATCAGCCCGGTGTTGTGTGGGATTGGTATGTCCGGAACGGCCAGGCGTTTGACGGGAGCATCTATATCCAGAAAGAGTTTTTCGACGACCGTTGCGGCAATTTCAGCGCCGAACCCGGCAGTAAGAGAATCTTCATGTACGATGAGACATCTTCGGGTTTTGCGAATGCTGGCGAGGACCGCCGTTTCGTCCCACGGCTGAATCGTGCGAAGGTCAAGGACTTCGATCGAGTAGTTAGAGTCCTGTGCAGCCTTGACACATCGGTCAACCATCGCGCCCCAGGTAACGATCGTTAGATCTTTACCTTCCCTGACAGTCGCTGCTTCTCCCATTGGGAGAACATAATCGTCTCCTGGATATGGCCGACGTGCAGATGCTGCGTCGATCAGCGCACGGTGTTCAAAAAAGATGACGGGATCATCTCCGCGGAGCGCGGTCCTGAGTAGTCCAACGGCATCCTCAGCATTTGACGGCATTACGACTTTCCAGCCGACGGCGTGGGCAAACATAACTTCGTTCGATACGCTGTGCCAGGGATCTCCAACTTTTGCAAAACCACCGGGCATTCGGACAACGATCGGGGCTGCAAAGCGGTTCGCCGTACGCCAGCGGACGGTACCACAGTTATTTAGCTGCTCCATGGCGGGGTCAGCATATTTTCGAAATTGAATCTCAGGTGCTGGCATCAGGCCTGCAAGTGCCATTCCAACGGCGCGACCGATGATTCCTTCTTCGGACAAACTTGTATCGAAGACACGACGCGGGCCGAAGGTTTCGTGGAGACCTGCAGTGCCTGCGTGTACACCGCCTTTGGGCCCGACATCTTCTCCGAATACCAGAAGGCGATCATTAGTTCGCAGCTCGCTTTCCAGTGTCCTGCGAACGGCAGCGATCAGGTTTATCCTTCCCGGTTCAGGTTGAGGAGTCGTGGACCCTTTTGCGAGCTTGATATTTTCAGCGCGAAGGCCGCCGACTTCCTGTGGGTCGTCGGGTTCGGAAAAGACGAATTGAGTAATTCGCGATGGGTCCGGTTGTGGTCGATTCAGTGCATTCTCGAGAGCGCGACCAACATCAGTTTCGACGGAAGTTTCGTGTTCATTCCACTCCGCGTCTGAGAGAAAATCGGGGACTAAAAAATTGCGAAGGGCTGGTAAAGGGTCGTTTTCGATTTCAGCGTTGAGGACTGCCTCAGGCTTGTACGCTTGATTGTCTTGTCCGGAATGTCCTGACAACCGGGGCACGGTAATACGCAACAGGACCGGCCCTCTCCAGCTTCTTGCCTGGGCGACGGCATCTTCAATAAGAGATGGAGTTGTAAGAGGATCTGTTCCAGATCCGTCGAGGACCGTTAGTCCCCCAAACGATGAGAGGTTGGCAGCGATGTTGCCGTCAGGTGTTTGAAGGTATGATGGGACTGAAATACCGTATCCATTATCCTCAATAAAAAATAACATGGGTAGTTGTAGAGTCGTCGCCATCGTAAGCGAAGCCCAGAATCCGTTTGTGGCAACAGAAGCATCACCTCCCATCGCAATGGCTATGGCGCCGTCGACGGAATGATCTCCCAGTTCTTCCTTCTTGTATACGAGGGCCTGTGCCCAGCCTGCCGCGGGCGTGTACTGCGATCCCACATCTCCCGCCATTGGTAGTACGGTTGGATGGCCGCCCCTTGGCGGCATGTTGCTGACGACTCCGATATCACGACCGTCACTGAATGAACCCGATCGAGACATCGGGGCCGAGAGTGCGTCTTCGATGGATAGACCGAGAGAGAGCATTAATGGTCTTGAGCGGTAATAGGCGCTCACGCCATCGGCCTCGTTGTTCAGATACTGACCGAGGATAGTCTGAGCGAATTCGTGGCCACGAGCTGAAAACTGATACAGAACTTTCTTCTCAGGCACTAATTTGGTTTCCTCAAGGTCGTCGAGGGCGCGAGAGACAAGTACCGTTTGTAGGACCTCTTTCCACGACACGTTGGTATTTGTTTTCGAGGGCATAGTGACTAATCTTTGTTCTTCCGGTCGAGGAACGCCTGCATCCGTTTGTACTTTTCGTCATCCTCGTAGAGAACGGATTGTATTGCTGTCTCCAGTGCTATGCCAGCAGCCGTGCTAATTTCTGAAGAGGCGTTAAGGGCAATTTTTGCAAAGCGCACGGCGGGTGAGCTATTTCGGACGATCTTATGTGCGATATCCAGGGCTGCATCCAACAATTCCCCATCTGCGATGTGGTTAACCAAGCCCATCGCATGGGCCTCCGATGCATCAACAAGACGACCAGTATAGATCAGATCTTTCGCTCTGGCGAGCCCAATTAGTTTGGGCAGACGATATGTTGCTCCAGCACCAGGAATGATGCCCAGTTTGACTTCGGGTTGGCCAAATTTTGCGTCCTTCGAAGCTACGCGAAGATCACATGATGCAGCAAGTTCGCAACCGCCGCCGAGGGCATATCCGTCGATAGCAGCGATGGTAGGGGCAGGGAAATCTTCAATAGCCTGAAACAGGCCGTTGTTGATCTTGCGGAGCGCATCAATCCTTTTTCGGCCTACCATTTCATCGATGTCTGCACCGCTAACAAATGTATTTCCATTTCCGACGAAGATGAGCACGCGGACCGAATCATCGATTTCCAACGCTCGCAACAAAGCATGAATCTCATTCACCATTTGCAGGCTAAGAGCATTCCGAACATCGGGTCGATTAAATCGACAGATGGCGATCCCGTCAGCATCCACGGATGCTTCTATTGTGCTAAATTCTGGCAGCGGCATTACGGTGCTGTTTTCAGTGTAGATTATTGCGTCAGTTTTTCCGTGAATTGGTCAATAATCGAGAG
>CBDUKH010000216.1:0-3034 GCA_965367755.1 uncultured Rhodothermales bacterium | reverse complement strand
TATAAACTTCGCCCTCCAGCCTGCCGGTCGCGTCGGACAGCGTAAATGACAATACGTCTGTATTGTAGTCGTGCTCGAGGTAGCGAACATTGAGGTCACGAACTAACGAGTGGCCTGCTACTACTACGGAAACGTCAGCGTCGGTAATGCCCTGGTGCTCGAGTGTTCGCAGAGCTGCAAGCGCCAGAGTGTCGGGGTTTACTTTGCCGACAGGCTCCAGCTCGACGTGTACGTCCACGTTGAGGGGCATGACTAACTAGCCAAGATCGTCGAAGAGCGTATCACTCATAGAGAGAGCGACGCTGCTCATGACCAGTTCTGGTGGGAGGTGCATGAAGTCGGTATTCAAGAGTTCGTCATCGACGTTGGAATAAAGCGAGCAACCTGCTTCTCGTTCGACGACCAGGCCATTTGTAATTCCGGCACGCTTGGCGAAGAAAATAACTTCCCCCAACTCCTTGCTTGCAATGTAAGCCGTGCAGCCCTGGATTTGCAGGAACGAATTCGTGGCGTAGACTGATACGAGGTTTGGATACTGGGAAGAAGCAACACCATCGGGGATGTCGACGTTGTCGCGAATCTCGAGTGATAGGTTCCTGCCGGTACTGGAATCCTCAAGAATAAATCTCACCAGAGGACCTTCACGTTTGGCCTCAACTCCCAGCACATCTGCGATACGATCTATGACCGCTTCGGTAAACGCAAATTCCATCGCCCGTTCCCGGTATTACCGGACTTAGTTTATTGAATTGCACTATTTACCGACAAGATAGGCCGATAGGGAAGTAATTACAAAGTGAGTTTTATTGCACCAGGACCCGTCGCTAAGCGCCCCGGGTCTCCTCTGCCTGTGTCGACTCGGCATCGAATTCGGTCACTGTGTCGTCGTCATCAAGGACCCGTACATTGAGGGCATGAATACCCTTGTCGCCATCCTCTATTTCATATTGGACACGTTGACCAGTTCGAAGAGTCCTGAATCTCTGATCTGAATGAATCTGGGAATAGTGAATAAATATGTCACTACCGTCGTCGTGATGAACCAGAAATCCATAACCTTTTTTTGCGTCAAACCATTTGACGACACTCTCGTAAAGTGTCATACATGCCTCCTAAACACTGTTAGCCTCTTCTTCGCCGGTCCGCTGAAACGACCGGCCATCTACTCGGCACTGCTGGGAAGAATCCGAAATTCTAGATATGGGATGATATTTTTTCAGCGCTTCATAGCCGAAAAATATAGAGATCGAACTTTCAAACTGTCAAGTACTAGTATACGCCTAATGATGAAAACTGCAATTCGCATATTCTTGCTCTCAGGGGCTTTTCTTGCAGCGCTGGCCGTCGCCAGCGGTGCCTTTGGCGCTCACCTACTGCAGGACCTGGTAAGTTCTGAAAGGCTTCAAACTTTTGAAACCGGGACCAGATACCTGATGATCCATTCAATTGGATTACTCGTAATCGGCCTCCTCAACCTGTTGTTTCAAGAACGTCTCCTCGAAACGGCCGGTTGGTTGATACTTGTGGGTGCCATAATTTTCTCCGGAAGTCTGGCGATCCTTGTAATTTTTGACATCCCGATGATGGGCGCCATTACGCCTTTGGGCGGCATTTCTCTAATTGCCGGATGGGTCACACTTGGAATAGCTTGCACTCGCGTAAGGCTCTCGCCAGAACGCCCCTAGATCAAATCCTCCTCCTCGAAAAGCAATGTGATACTCGGTACGTAGTTGTTGACAGAAGCCAGTTCGAGGAGTACCGCTGCCGCCTCAAGCGGACTGGCATAGGACCCGTACTCGATGCTATCTACCGCAAGCACATACCCGATTTCATCTTCATCGCTATCCGCATCATAGTCTTCCCAGTCCAGAGCCTTCTCGACACTAAACATACCTTCATCCGGTATGAATGAAGCAATAAAACATTCCTTCTTTTGGACAGGATCGACAAGGCTCACGTTTCCTATCGCACCAAACTCGTCATCATAGAACAACGCTTCTGCGAGCACTTGCTTCGAGAATTCTGATACATCAAATTCCTTCATGATGGTCGTCGTAGTAAGGTGAACAGACACAGATAGCGCCTCGCTATCTGGATAAGATAACCAAGTTACACTAAAATGAACGCAAAGCCTCGATTTCGGTCAAGGAGATATCAAACTCTGTATGCAGATACTCCTCCGACTCTGCGGTGGAGAGCTCTGTCCTGGAAAGGCTGAATTGAACAGTTAGTTGCTCTATCAGAACCCGTCGCACCTCATCTTCATCGACAGCCCCACCCGTTTCTACCTGCATGGATGTGACCCCTCTATCCGAAATTCCACAGGGAATTATACTCTCAAAATGCGAAAGGTTTGTAGCAATGTTGAGTGCAAGCCCATGCATAGTTACCCAGCGGCTACATTTTATTCCCAGAGCGCATATTTTCCGTTCGGGGCCTCGTTCATCCGCCTCGACCCATACTCCCGTTCGCCCCTTCACGCGGTCGGCCTTTATCCCCCATTCACTACACGTCCGAATAACTGACTCTTCAAGAAATCGAAGATATTTCCCGATGTCCGTAAAAATTCGATCCAGATCAAGAATCGGATAAACTACCAACTGCCCCGGGCCATGATAGGTGATATCCCCGCCTCGGTCGATCTTTACAAACGAGGCTCCGATCTCGAAAAGGTCATCCGCATTCGCTAGCAGGTTTTGTTCGTCACCACTTTTGCCAAGCGTAAACACTGGAGGATGTTCTACCGTGAGTATGACATGTGGGATTTCCGTGCCACTCCGTTTTGATGCGATTAGTTTGGATTGGATGGCGCGCTGCAGCTCCCAAGTTGCGGTGTAGGCCGATCGGCCCAGATTGCAGATGACAACGCTGTTGTCCATAATGGCACGCCACTAGTTGGCAATATTCAAGCGGATATTAAAGGCGCCGTTGATATTCTGCGTAGACGGTTGCCGACTATCGCCCTTGAAGTTTTCGTATTTCAAACTGAAATTCGCAGTGACTCTGTCGCTAAACTGATATCCAATCTGTGGAG
>CBDUKH010000215.1:0-3040 GCA_965367755.1 uncultured Rhodothermales bacterium | reverse complement strand
TCCAAAGCTCGCCAATGCGCGCTGTGTCTGGATTCGATTCTGCTGAATTCGTCGTTCGGACGGTTATTCCGATCGCCATCAACGGCGATGCGAATACTTTTTTAAGATGCTGCATTACAACTTCTTGTCGGTAGGTATTTGATTGCAAGATTTATTGGCTCTTCGATCGGGAGGCATCAGTTTACAACCCCGATTTCTGTAACAAGAACTCAACGACAACATCAGGGTCTGGCAGTACATGATTGTGACCAACCCCGGGCTTTATTATTACTTTGATCGTTGCTCCAGCCGCCTCATACTGTTCTCGAAGAAGCGCGAGATTTTCAGAATACGGAACGCTCTTGTCTCTGTCTCCACTCACTCCTATTACGGGGATAACGCTCTCTATAAGCTCTGGAATCCGGTTGACGGGATTCACACCGGCAATCGAAGCAGCATCATCTGCAATCCCGTAACTATCCAGACACGCTTGCCACCCTCCGTGACTTCGACCAGGCCAGCTTAAAAGATCTATCGCCGGAGCGTCCAGATATAGTGCCGCGACCCGTTCAGGATATTCGAGCGCAAAATTTATGGCATACAACCCGCCTCGACTGAAGCCCTCCATCACGAGGCGTTCCGACAATCCATATCGCGCCGTGACATCGCGGTAATAGGCGTCAAACAATCGCATCGCCTGAGGCCCACCATACATGTCCCTGGCATTCATGTAGGCCACTGCCCACCCTCGCTCCAGCATCTCCAACTCAACTTCCGGGGCGTGCTTATCCCCAAACCATTCCGCCCGCCATATCCACGGATTTCCACTCGCCGACTCTGTGGGCAACACGAGCAGACCGGGCCGACCCGCAATGACGAAGTCAAGCCGCGTATACCCATGCCATTCGGACTCCGTCACTACATCGCCGTCTCCAGGAATATCAACTTCCACTTGCTCTCCCGAGCAAGACAAATTCGCCAGGAGTAGTGCCATCACCCAGCAAGTGCAAAAGATAGTTGGAAGACGCACTCAGGTGCCGACTTCTTTCTTGCGGAGAATGAAAACACCTTCGCGACGACTCGTCACAATCACATTACCACTCTCAAAAAATGGGTAACTACTCCATGTTCCGTTGAATCCAGCGACGTCTTCACCATACGGAGTCGTATCGAAGTGGCCGACCTCTACTGGATTGGCGGGATCGGAAACATCCAACACACGCAACCCGCTGGCATTGTTTGTCTGATACATGTACTGCCCTTTCACATACAGGTTATGATCCGTTGCGGAAGTCGGACCAAAGTATTCCTTAATCATAATCGGATCGTCGAGATCCGTGAAATCCCAGATCATCGTCCGCGTTTTTTCCGTTTTACCACTGAGCTCATCCAGCTCATCATTCTGAAAAAAGTATTGCTGATCTTCAGACAACCAACCTTGATGGACGTAGGCATATCCCGGGTAAGATCCTGTCGCGATCGGTACAGGGTTTTCCTTATCAGTTACATCGGCAATACTAATTGCTGTTCCATTGGATGAGACGCAAATCTCCTTGCCTCGATGTTCCGCATCTGGTCCACGATAAATTACACACTGCGAGTCGTGTGTTGCGCCAGAATTATTGCGCCCTGTTGTCGTGTCAGTAAAACATCCGGCAAACTTGGGTTCGAGAGGTACATTTACATCTATCATGTGTAGTCCACCACCGCATGTTTCTCCGCCCGAGTTGCTTCCGACAGCATAGGCGAATCCCGTTTCCTCATTGATGACAATGTTATGAACACTTTTGACGCCGTCGTACCGTGCGGTCTCTTTAAAAACGACCGGCGGATTCGTGACGTCTCGTAGTTGGGTGAGATCGAAAATCTGAACTCCATGATTCCCGGAACCATCGGCCACAATGAATGCATGATTGTTAAACGTTTTGACGTCTCGCCATGTGTTCCCTCGTGAGCCTTCCGTTTTCTGAAGCGAGCCGAGGTAGATTGGATTGGTGGCATCTGTGACATCGAGGAAAGCCACTGCTTCCATATGTGCTATCAGTCCATACTCTTTCCCCGTTTCCGGGTCGGTCCAACCCCAGACGTCATTCAACCTCACGCCCCGCTTGGCTTCGATATCTGCAAGAGGTACCAGTGATACGAGATCCATCTCACTGCAATCGAACGTTGCAGCATAACCTTCGGTACAATCAACCTGCTGTCCGGTAATAGCATCGATGACCTCGACATCACGGAGTAGCATGGCAGTCTGCTCCCAATTTCCGTCTGCGAGTTCAAAGATGTAGGCTGAGCCCAAACCGTAGTCGTCTCCGGCTGCACCTATGACTGCGAGATTGCCAGATGCTGCCAAGGCACTCGAATACTGGTCACCCGCTACAACAGAACTGCCGTCTAATGTCCCGGCGACTACCCAATCATCACCGTCACGAACATATCTGAACAATGACCCGGCTGTGTCGCCATTTCGTGGAGACGAAATCCAGATTTCTTCACCCGCCGGAGTAATAGAGTTTCCGAACATTCCCCTCGCGGACACCTCCGAGTTTGAAATTCGATTCTGAACCACCCACTGTCCATCTGCATTTCGAGCCAGAATCTCGACAGCGCCTTTCAACGTATCAGCCCGGGGAATCCCTGCATATATCTCACCATTGGCAATGGCCAGAACGCTACCGAAAGCTTCCTTTGCATGAGTGGTATCTTTTGAAACAAGAGCCGCTTTTTTCCAGGTCCCATCTGCACGTTCAAATACGTGCACACTGCCCCTACCACTATTATCTCCGGGAGAGCCGATAGCGAGGAGAGAACCGTTTACGCTCAGCGCTGAACCGAACCGGCCACCCTCAGAGCTTCCCGACAAAACAGATACAGGCATCAGACCATGTCCTTCGGAGAGGACTCGGTAGACGTAAACCACACCACTGTTGGAACCTGTACCCGGAGCCCCGATCCACGCATGCGATCCGTCCGACGCTATGGCACTCCCGAACATTTGTCTTGTATCTGCTACGGCGCCTCTTATGGTATCGTTGTGTTTCCAGGCACCGCTCTCGGTATC
>CBDUKH010000214.1:0-3085 GCA_965367755.1 uncultured Rhodothermales bacterium | reverse complement strand
TTGCAGATTTTTACGATGATGATCCGCTAGTTACAAATCTGGCTGTGTTTGAGGAAGGCTTCGGTGGCATCTTGCCGCTCGAGGTCATTATCGAGTCAAAGACTGAGGGTAAATTGCAATCCATTTCGGAAATCCGAAAGCTGTCGATGTTACAAGACCGGTTATCATCCCTCAATGAAATAGGCCGAACGCTGTCGATTGCAGACCTCGTAAAATGGACGACTCAGGCATACTTTGGAGGCAACCCCAGGGCGTACCGCCTGCCTACCAGTTATGAGCTTCCATTTATCCAGAACGCGATAGGTTCGATGTCCGGCGCATCCGATGACCCGCGATTGCGAGGCTTACCTCGCTTTATCGATTCGACGTACACAGCAGCCCGAGTGTATACGGGTGTCCATGATATTGGAACGGCACAGATGAATGCGCTCCATGATTCGGTCCTGGTTGAGACCAGACGACTTTTCCCTGAAGAACGCTACGAAACGTTTGTTACCGGGACGGCAATCAAGGCAACGCGATCGGGCGAAAACCTGGTCATCAACCTGGCTATTAGTCTGGCAGTTGCACTTATAATTATCTCGCTGATAATGGGCGCGCTGTTCAGATCGTTGCGTTTAACTTTGATTAGTCTGGCACCAAATATTTTGCCACTCCTGATTGTTGGCGGCACCATGGGCTTTACGGGTATTGTGTTGAAACCCTCAACGGCACTGATCTTTCCGCTTGCTTTTGGTATTGCAGTCGATGATACGATTCATTTTCTGGCAAAGTACCGGATGGTGCGCAGCGCAGGGCTCGCGAAAAATATCGCCATTCGAACGACACTTCGAGAAACGGGCAAAGCTATCCTCTTCACGTCGTTAGTGTTAATGTGTGGCTTTCTTGTGTTTACGTTTTCGAGCTTCGGGGGTACGGTAAACCTGGGAGCACTGACCGCACTCACGCTCTCGATGGCGTTGCTGGCGAACCTGATTTTGCTTCCGGCGCTGCTGTACCTCTTTGGTCCGATTGACGAGGTGTCGCGTCGTAAGAAACGGGCCGATTGAATTCGCTGGGGAATGGCACCAGCTGGCACAGAGACGCGAGCTGGTCGTATCCTATGGTCAGTCGCAGGTCAAGGATTGTGCAGTTTAAATTGACTGCCAACCTCAATCGGGGTACCGTTCAGAAACGTATCAGATGACAGTACTTTCCGCCCCTCCAGTTGAAGTGTGTCGATAACAACAGATCCGGATTCACACGCGACAACAAGTTCGCCATCTGACGCTATCACAGTACCAGGTGCTGCAATTGCGCCAGACTCTTCTACAACTCGACTGCGAAGCATTCTCAATTTCGTATCTGCTAAACGCGTCCAGGCGGCCGGAACGGGTGAGTAGCCTCGGATATGATTGTGGACTGCCCTCGCCGGAAGATTCCAGTTGATAAAAGCCTGATCCCGAAACACCTTGGGGGCCGGAGTAGCCAGCGCCTCGTCCTGAAGCATGGTGCCTGCTGTACCCTGATCGATTCGGTTGACTGTTTCAAGGACCGCCTCGGCGCCGAGATACATCATCCTGTCGTGGATGTCACCCGTAGTATCATTCTCGCCGATGGGCAGCGTCATCTTTAGAATGATGTTACCGGTATCGACTTTTTCTTTAAGGAAGAATGTCGTGACTCCGGTCTCCTTGTCACCATTCAGTACGGCGTGGTGGATAGGGGCAGCGCCCCTGTAGGCCGGTAATAGAGAGCCGTGTAAGTTGAAGGCGCCTTGGGTTGCTGTATTGAAGACAGCGGGCGGCAGGATTCTAAATGCCACGACAACGAGGAGGTCTGGCTTGAGGTCGATTATCTGCTCGGCAAACTCAGCACTCTTTACAGACTCAGGCTGAAGTATGTTGGTGATTCCTAGTTCCATGGCAGCCTTCTTGACTGCGGTCTCGGACACGGTTCTGCCTCTGCCACGTTGTTTATCTGCTCCTGTCACAACAGCGACCGGCACATAATCATTCGCGGCAAGAATCCGAAGGGAAGGAACCGCAAATTCCGGCGTCCCCATAAATATTATTCGCATACGAGCAGGGTTAGATTTCTATGGCAAGATACGTCTGCTACAATAAAAAACGGACGCATGCAGGTGCACGCGTCCGTCAGGGCTACGACAGGAATAAACTTGTTATCTCAACCAGGTCGTTTCGTCCCAAACTGGCCGGAGTAATCGATAGTCTCCAAGGCCCGAGTTATCTACGAAGATGAACCGGCGTCCGATAGTGTAATAGTACCAGACCTCGTAAGGCTTGACGCTAAAATTGTACGGATGCTTTTCAATGACGTCGGGTTCACCGAAGAGTACGACGACTTGACCGCGGTCGGTCTTCCATCCATCTGTCAGTGACGAATACTTCTGGTTAGCGAAGGCTACTCGATAGTAGTATTCCTCCATGCGCTCGTTGCGCTGCGTGCCGGGTGTAGGGTCACGCTTCTCCCAATACTCCTTGAATCTGCCTAATCGTTCGGATTCACGTGGAGGTTCGAGGATATGGTTGATGTCTCGCTTCTTGGCGATATACGCCATTTGTTGAATGGCTTCGTCAAGATCATTAATGTGAGCCAGCAAACCGTTCCACTTGACCGAGAAACGCTTCTGACTGATATCCAGAATGTTGCCGTCTGCGGCTTCGGCTTTCACCACTACAGCGTAATTCCCAACTTGTAGCTCT
Source organism: uncultured Rhodothermales bacterium (assembly GCA_965367755.1). GTDB lineage: Bacteria > Bacteroidota > Rhodothermia > Rhodothermales > JABDKH01 > JABDKO01. Next base: position 380 of record CBDUKH010000214.1, on the reverse strand, counting down.
GGAGTGGGGAGATTTACAATGTGTTGGTTCCTTGCCGAAGTAAGCGTACGGGTTTCGGAATCCGAATAGACGATAGATGCATTTGCTACGACACCTTCATCTTCTTCGGAGCCGCTCAGCAGAACGATATCTCTTGTTACACTAACCTCGGTTCCGGGCGTGCCATAGAGCTCGTAGAAGAGCTGGAGAGGACCGATATCGGACCCTACTTGCGGAGCCACATTCGGATAGATGGTATTAGTGTTCTTGTCGAAGTCTTCGAGGATGAGGACATCGCTGACGGCGACAGCCTTGGAAAAATCCTTCACTTCAACAGAGATCTCATTGACATACGACTCGGAACTGGACTTGTCCTCGATTTGAATTTCGATGAGGTAGCG
>CBDUKH010000213.1:0-3229 GCA_965367755.1 uncultured Rhodothermales bacterium | reverse complement strand
AGTGTTGGCACTCTGGCCGGGAGCAGCGCTCTACAGTGCTGTGGTTGCGACGATCGCAGCCCTGTTTGCAACCAAGTAGAGCAAAGGAAAGGGTCACCACTGGCACGTCGCGGAGACCCTTATACTGTTAAAGATGAAGCTCGAGAGAAGCCTCTCAAAAAACTACATCAGAAACGACTTGTGTAGACATGGCAGTAAGGCGACTGCCCGTTTTTCTCATAGTACTTCTGATGATAGTCTTCAGCAGGCCAAAACGTCGAGGCTTCGGTTACCTCAGTGGCAACCTTATACCCTTTCTCCTTTAACTGGCCGATCAGATTTTCGGCTGTCTTTTTCTGATCGTCATTCAGGTAAAATACGGCCGACCGGTATTGTTCACCGACGTCAGGCCCCTGCCTGTTGACGTGAGTGGGGTCGTGTGTTTCGAAGAAGAGGCGAGCAAGTTTTTCGTAACTCGTCCTTGTAGGATCATAGGTTACTTCAACTGCCTCGGCGTGGCCGGTCTTCCCACCGCACACTTCGCGATAACTGGGATCTGGCACACTTCCGCCAATATAACCTACCTGGGTAGTTAGAACTCCCTCTTCCCGTCGAAAGTAAAACTCGGTCCCCCAGAAACATCCAGAGGCAAAAATCGCTCTTTCCGTCGCCATTACTCCTCCGCATTAAAATTCAATGATACAGAATTGACACAGTGTCGCGTGTTCTTGGGTGTAAATTTTTCGCCCTCAAAAACATGCCCCAGATGGCCGCCGCAGTTTGCACAAACGATCTCCGTTCGTCGTCCGTCCGCATCGGCAACTCGTCGAACAGCCCCTTCCACCTCGTCATCGAAACTGGGCCATCCACACCCTGAGTCAAATTTGTGTGCGGACTCAAACAGGGGAGCATCACAGCGTTTGCACGAATAGGTTCCGTCCGCCTTGTGCTCGTAGTACTGGCCCGTGTATGGGCGCTCGGTACCTTTGTCGAGTATCACCCGTTCCTCTTCAGGAGTCAGTGTGTTGTACTTCATCTTTCCTCAATAATTTAACAGTCTTCCCCAGTTTTGAGGTGTAGGTATCTGATGTCCAGGCGTTGACTTAGTCGTCAATAGACAGAAAGCGTTACGCTTTTGTACGCGAACGGGTTGCTGACTAAATGGTTATCAGATCCATGTGTCAATCCGCAATTGTCGAATTGAGGACGACCGAACCATGTAGTAGGTTGTACGCTTTGAGGTTCCCACTCGTCCAGGAGCGCAGCTGCCCTGGTAAGGCTATAACCCTAATCGTACTTAACCATCCTACCCGTATGATGAGCCGTTGGCGACGAGATGCGATAGAAATAAACGCCGGCAGATAATGTATTGGGGCTCCGAAACTCGTACGAATTGGTGCCGTCCGGGGATGCGAATATTACGTCGTTTTTCAAGCGCCGACCTGCAATGTCGAATACCTCGAGAACAAGCTGCTGCGGAATATCAACTGAATAGGAGATTGTTGTCGTGTCTCTGAAGGGATTTGGGTACGGGTCCGCGAGACGAATTCCACTTCGTATGGGGGCCTCAGTTGAGCCGATACCAGTAGGTGTGGCCGTGTTGGTGAGTATACTTACTGTGCCGTTGGCGTCATTAGACACGGCGAGATCTAAATCTCCGTCCTGGTCGAAGTCTGCCGTGACAATACCGTGTGGACCGGAACCAACGATAATGCTTCCTGCATCGCTGAAGGTACCATCCTTATTATTCTTGAGGATGATGACACGCGAATTATTGTACCTGTTTACGGCCAGGTCGAGGAAACCGTCATTGTCGAAATCTCCTGCGACTGCCGCCCACGGGTCAGTAACCACAGCAGCGAGTGACTCCTCGAACGAACCGGTACCATCGTTCGTGAGAAGCCGCACCATGCCTGATCCGAATCCTGTGACGATGATATCTACGTCACCATCATTGTCGAAATCTCCAGAAGTGGGAAGGTGAGGAGTCGAGCCAACACTTATAATCTCCTTGTTTGCGAATTCACCATCACCGCTGTTTATCAGTATAGTAACGTTGCCAGAATTGAAGGCCGGTACAGCCATGTCCAGGTCTCCGTCGCCGTCGAAGTCTCGCAAGATCGGGGTCTCGGCTCCAGAGCCAACTGAAGGTGTCGAGGCTTCAGTAAACGTCAGGTTGCCATCTTGAAGCAAAACCGAAACTGTGGAATTACTAAAGTTGGAAGCAACGATATCGAAAAATCCATCTCCATCGACATCCCCCGTACTAACCGTATGGGGATTTGTACCGACGGGTACTGCTGCCTGTGCCGTAAACGTTGATGATCCATCGTTGACGAGGACGGAAATAGAATTGTCACCGGCGTTAACCGTTACGAGTTCCATATCATCATCCCAATCGAGATCTGCTGCTACGATAAACTCCGGTGTTGCCGGAACGCCGACAGTGCCAATCGACTGGAATGAGCCGGAGGAATTGGAAAGTATTGTGACCGAGCTAGACCCTCGATTTGCAGCCGCAAGATCAATATCCCCGTCGCCATCAAGATCCGCTGCAGTTAAACTATATGGTGCATTGCCGACCGAAATTGTCTGGACAACTTCAAACGCGAGCAGGCCACTGCCCGGCTTTACTGTGAAATGCCAGCTGAACGATGCAGGCATATGATTCCCGAGAGTGTCATGAACACCAGTAGTCGCACTGACTGCAACGGTCTCTCCCACCAAAAAGGGAGTTGGCGATGCTAACGTTGCCGTGCGTGTTGTCGCATTGTATGAGATCGGTTCGACAGCATGGTATCCACTCAAAGAGCCCTGGACGCGAATCGGACCATCAAAAATTGTTAGCGAATCAATATCGACGGAAAAAGTGATTTCGATTCGTTGAGTAGGAGCCACATCATGAGTGTTTGAATCAGGAGAGACGGACGTAACCCACGTTTGACCCACGGCCACGTACTGCAGTGGAATGAGGAGGAGCAAGAAAACGGAAAGGTGCTTCATGCGAGTTGGAGTATGAGTGAGCTGGCCAGAAAAAGATGGGTCGACACACGTTGGCGATCAAGTCACTTTGGCAGGCGATTGGCTATCGCCATCCACTATTTTACCAACAACGCACAATTTGAGCTGTCGGCGGCGTTGGAAGCGGCTAAGAGCGTGCGTATTTTACGCTCATTGGGGCCATAGCTCAGTTGGTAGAGCGCTACAATGGCATTGTAGAGGTCAGGGGTTCGACTCCCCTTGGCTCCAC
>CBDUKH010000212.1:0-3348 GCA_965367755.1 uncultured Rhodothermales bacterium | reverse complement strand
AAGAAAAAGACAGCAGCCAAGAAAAAGACAACGGCGAAGAAGACTGTTCGCAAGAAGTCCGACTAACGTCCGACATCGCGATCGCCCGAGCGAATCGACTCGAGAATATTTAGATAGCTCGACCATCTTTCTGATGCCAGCGCGCCGCTGTTTACGGCAGCCACTACGGCACAGTCGGGTTCATGATCGTGTGTGCAATTTGGGAATCTACAGTTGTCCAGGTAATCGATGAACTCCGGAAAGTGATGCGACAGTTCGTTTTCTTTTATACCAACGATCCCGAATTCTCGAATGCCCGGCGTGTCTACGATGTAGCCGTCAGAAAACGCCATGATAGAAGCATGGGTTGTGACGTGTTTCCCCTTTCGGGTCTTCTCACTTACATCTCCAGTCTTTCGCGATAGGGAAGGATCGAGAGAGTTCAGGAGGGAAGATTTGCCAGCTCCGGATGGCCCGGTCAATACCGATACCTTCCCGGAAAGCTCATTCCGCAGATCGTCAATACCCGCTCCTGTCAAAGCGCTGGTCAGCACGACTTTGTATCCGGCTGCCGAATAGACATCAACCCAGTACTCAAGGATGTCATGATCGCGAATCAGCAAGTCAATCTTGTTGATAATTACCCCGCCGGGAATTCCCGAGTCGCTGGCCATCACCATTACCCGGTCGATAAATCCCGGATTGAAGCGTGGCATTTTAACCGATGAAACTGCCCAAACGATATCGACATTCGACACAATGATATGCTCCTGGCCGACGCGCCGCCCGGCGGCTCTCCTCGTAAGACGGTTTTCTCTCGGAAGAACCGATTGTATGACTGCAGTTCCGTCTTCATTTTCGAACAACAAAACACGATCGCCGACGGCAACCGGATTGGTCGTTGATGTTTCGTCCAGACGAAGTTTACCGCGGACCGTAGCTTTCATTTCCGCACCATCCACCATTACTCTGTACCAACTTCCGGTAGATTCAACTACCCAACCCCGAAGATGGCTCTCTGCTTCCGTCACAACTAAATCCGAACCATTGAATGGACGATATTGGGTGAAACCTGTACTGCGAACTTCTCGTCTACAGTATAGATAGTTAAAAATACGCACGTTCTCACTATTAGGGTAGTATCAATGGCAACAGCGTCCGCTAAATCAAAAAACACAGATTATACGAAGGCTCGCGAATCTTTCGATCACCTGGAAATCGAACAACGAGCCCGATTCCTGTTTGAAGCAACTGTCGCTACAATTGCTGATGGTATTGAACGAATGTCTTCTGTCCTGACTTCGGAATTTGACTCGGTCTTTAAGGATTGCGACGTCGACGGGAAGCCTAAAACTGCTAAGAAGAAGAAACCGTCTGCAAGTGCTCGGAAGACTAAAGCCCAGCCGGAAGACGAATCGTGAATCCGTAGCAACGCGACATTATGAGCGACTCCGACAGGCGTATCGTCGAATTCGACAAATTGAACTTAGTCGGTAAAGCACTATTTCTGACCGGTTCTGCAGTTAAGCTGCTGGCCAACGGTATCGATGCTGCACTTAACCAGGCAGCAGATATCGTCGTCGATATCGAGCGATCGTTCAAAGATGGACTCGACCCCAATATCGAAGAAGCGAAAATTCTGGAAGAGAAAGAAGAACAGCGTTAGTTAACTACCGTGCCGGTCCCGATAAACGTCGGCATACTTTCGACTGCTCGTCCTTTTTGCTCTGAAGGCGGCACCTTAAAGAACTCTTCCGGGTCAACATCCGCCTTCTTCGAGAGGGCGTTCTTGACGACCTGGTTGGCTCTTTTCACATATGTTATCGTGAGTCCTTCGAGAGCATTTTCTTCGATCTCCAGAATGTCTTTCTTGTTCTGTTCTGGCAAGAGGACAGTCTTGATACCAGCTCGCTTGGCGGCGAGGACTTTCTCTTTGATTCCACCGACAGGAAGAACCAGACCACGAAGCGTAATCTCACCTGTCATCGCGAGTGTATCCTTGACGCAGCGCTGCGTGTAGATCGACGTCAACGCTGTGAGCATGGCGACGCCGGCAGACGGCCCATCTTTAGGTACTGCTCCTGCGGGTACGTGCACATGGAGATCCCAGTGCTTGAATGCTTGCGAAGGTATACCTAGATCATCGGCTTTCGCTTTGACATAGGAGAGGGCAGCTTGTGCTGATTCCTTCATAACATCGCCGAGCTGTCCCGTCAAAATCAGTTTTCCAGATCCTCGCGACACGGAAGCTTCGATAAATAATATCTCTCCACCAACCGGCGTCCAGGCCAATCCGGTAGCAACGCCAGGGACTTGCGTTCTTAGCGCCACTTCGGAGAAATACTTCTTCGAACCAAGGAAGTCAACGACTTCGTCTTTCTTGACTGTCTCGCCGTCGGAGTCGCCCATCGCAACTTTCTTTGCTACTCCTCGCGCGACCGATCCAATCGTTCGTTCCAATTGCCGAACGCCCGATTCACGGGTGTACCCATCGATAATTAATCGAAGCGCTGAGTCAGTAATCTTCAACTGGCTTTCTTTCAATCCATTGCGCTCCTTTTGACGGGGAACTAGATACTGCTTGGCGATCGATAATTTTTCTTCCTGCGTGTAACCGTTGATTTCAATCAGCTCCATGCGGTCACGTAGCGGCCCGGGAATGCGATCGAGATAGTTTGCCGTAGCAATGAATAGCACCCGCGAGAGATCGTAGTCCATCTCGAGGTAGTGATCGTTGAACGCATTATTTTGTTCGGGGTCGAGGACCTCGAGCAGAGCGCTCGAAGGATCGCCGCGAAAATCTGCTCCCAACTTGTCTATTTCGTCAAGCATGACGACCGGGTTTCCTTTGCCAGCTTTCTTCATTCCTTGTAAAATTCTGCCTGGCAGGGCACCCACATAAGTTCGGCGATGACCGCGAATTTCGGCTTCATCTCGAACGCCGCCAAGACTCATACGGACAAACTTCCTGTCCAATGCCCTCGCGATGCTTTTACCGAGACTCGTTTTTCCAACTCCCGGAGGACCGTAGAAACACAGGATCGGAGCCTTCATGTCTCCGGTCAGCTTGAGGACAGCAAGGTACTCGAGGATTCGCTTCTTCACAGCATCGAGTCCAAAGTGATCCTCATCGAGGACTTTCTTTGCCTTTTTGATGTCGAGAGAATCATCAGAATACTCGGACCAGGGCAGGTCCAAAATCCAATCGACGTAATTACGCGTGACGGCGTAGTCGGGCGACGCCGGGTTGCTACGGCTTAATTTTTCGAGCTCTTTTTCGACCACTGTCTGCGCATGCTCAGGCAGTTCCTTTTTCGCGACTCGTGCCTTCAAGTCGTTGATATCACTCGTGACGACATCCGTTTCACC
>CBDUKH010000211.1:0-3367 GCA_965367755.1 uncultured Rhodothermales bacterium | reverse complement strand
TCGATGAAAAAAACAACTATGCCGGTATGGCCGCCGATTACATCTCCCTCGTGGGCGAAAAGCTCGGGATTGAGTTTGAGGTTGAGAAAAACAAGCCCTGGTCCGAAGTAGTCGAGTCCTTCCAGCAGCGTGAACTGGATATGTATTCCTGCGTAGTCGAAACCGTCCAGCGCCGTGAATTTGCCAATTTCACCAAACCCTATCTTTCGTTTCCCATGGTCATTGTTACCAGTGATCAGGTAGCCTACGTTAATGGCCTTAAAGACCTCAAAGATGAAACGGTTGCAGTGGTGCGAGGTTATGCAACCCAGGATCTACTTGAGAAAGAACACCCAGAGCTTAATCTTTACCTGGCCGAGAACGTGGGCGATGCCCTGGAGCAGCTGTCTCATGGCAAGGTTCACGCCTACATTGGTAACATTGCGACTGTCAGTCATGTGATTAAACGCGAGGGATTTACCAACATCAAGATTTCTGGTGATACACCGTATCAGTATCAGCTTTCAATGGCGGTGAGAAACGACTGGCCTGAATTCATGCCTATACTGCAGAAGGCACTGGATTCGATAACTGAGCAGGAGCGAGACCAGATATATCATAAATGGATAAAGCTTCGCTACGAGCAGAATTTTGACTACGCTCTGCTGTGGAAAGTCCTGGCCGGTGTCATTCTGGTTATCGTAGTCATTCTTATCTGGAACCGGCGCCTTTCGAGCGAAATTGGAAAGCGAATCGAAGCTGAAAAATCAGTGCTGAATGCCCATCAAAGACTCGAAAAGATAAATAAAAAGTTAGTCGACTATGTCGATATTGTAGACAGGTACGTCATCATATCGTCCACCGACCCCAAGGGAAATATCACAGATACCAGCCGTGCTTTCTGCGAGATATCGGGATACAGCCAGCAGGAGCTGATCGGTAGCAGCCATAGAATCGTCCGACATAGCGATATGCCTGAATCGATTTACGACGAACTATGGAGCACCATCAGACAGGGAAAAACCTGGCAAGGAGAACTGAAAAACAAGAAGAAAAATGGTAATTACTATTGGGTTCATGCCTATATTTCCCCTATCTTCGATGAGCAGCGAAAAATCACGGGTTATACTGCTATTCGCGAAGACATAACAGATAAAAAGCGTGCCGAAGAACTGTCTATCACCGATGAGTTGACTTCATTATTCAATCGTCGTCACTTCAATAACCTGTTACCGCAGGAACTGGCACGTGCAGAACGAGAGAAGAAAGTCCTTGGACTGATGATAATCGATGTCGATTACTTTAAATCCTTCAATGATAATAACGGGCATCAACAGGGGGATGTCGTTTTACAGCTTGTCTCCAAATTGATTAAAGACACATTGCGACGTGCAGGTGATTTTTGCTTCCGTATTGGTGGTGAAGAGTTTGGTGTTATCGTAACCGCCGAACGTAGCGAAGACATATGTATGATTGCTGAAAATCTGTGCAAGTCGGTTGAGGAACTGAAGCTGGAGCATAAGTATAGCGGTGTCTCATCCTACGTGACTGTCTCCATTGGAGTAAAAATGCATGAGTCTTGTGGCAGTCAACGAGTAGACATGGATCTGATTTATCGTCTAGCGGATGATGCCCTGTACCAGGCCAAGGAGAATGGACGAAACCAGGTCGTGGAGCATGGCCAGATTACTGGCATCCCCAAATATGGAATAATGTAATGTACTCCGGAACCAGCAGTTCCCGCCCAGTTCAAGAAATCGTCTGTATTCACGAACGAAGGCTTAACACGTTCTTGATTCCAGATTCTTTCCAACGCATGCCGGAACAACAGAATCGCTGTTTTACCAACGTCTTGCACGCCGCCTCGGAGACTGCCCCTACCGAAATCTCTGTCCGGCTGTCCCGTTGTGCATCTGCACGGTGCAAACGTCGCGGGGCAGTGAGTATCTCCTCTATACCCCGGACGCTTCACGCGTCTATGAAAACATGAACTGGTATGGTCAGAACGAACGTTAGAATTTAGTCAAGAGCCTGCATACTTTCAAAATCTGCGTTCATACGCAATGATCGAATAGACGGCTCCGCCGTAGCCAAATCCATCCGCGGCGCCTACGCCCAGTTTCAGAAAGTTCCTGTTTCCGAGAGACACCTGGTAGGCAATCGACGCGTGTATATAGGATCCCAGATCAGCACCCAGATTGCCGGTCAATCCGTTTCCATCACGATTACTGTAATAATTGATGCCGATGCCTGCGATAGACAGGAATCCGAATGAATAGTACCAATACAAATTGTTATCCATTTTTCGTTCGACAGAATAACCGATTAATTCGAGACCACCATTTGGGTGGAAAACACCAACATGCCAATTTTGGTCTGATTCGACATCTGCACCGACCGGTGCTATTAAAAACGGCAACAACATACACAAAATCAACCATTTTTTTAGTAATAGCATTTACATTCTCCTCTCCAATAGAACACATTGCGATAGTTACTCATACTGGAAACTGAAAGTATTAGCGCCTCGACTACAGTATGAGTAGTACAGGAGTCAAAACGATGACTTGAATCAATCGTCTCAACAATCGCCAGGTTTGGAATAGCGACGTACTCGCTGTTCATGAACGAGTCCGTCGAGTATTGAGAGGATAAAACCAATAACGAAACTGAACCTCTACTACGGTGTGTTCAACGCACCGGTCAGTGTTATCTCGCCACCCGGCAGCATGTTCGCTGCTATATCTTCCTCGCGATAAAGAAGCTGACGGGGTGTCTTTGACGAATAACCGAGGCTCTGGTCGATGAAGTGTTCGGAGTCTGGGTCGGACGATTGTGAATAGCTCAAGAGTCCATGGGCGACGGGGCCGTCGTCGGTAAATTCGAGACCGAAATGCCAGCTCGTGCCTCGGGCAATCGCCCAGCCTTCGCCGCTGATAGAGGAGAGCCTGGCGCTTGCGGGCAGCGTTGGGCTGGAAATGCGTGGGTAGATGGTGTCCTCCTCGACTGAAGAACGTACCACACCAGTAGCGTTGAACACGCCGTCTGTCGTGCCACTGCCACCATGCCAGGGAATCGGATCGGCCAGCGCGACCGGCTCGTCGGTACCGAGCAAGCCCGGCGGGGGTACGCCTCCTGTGGGTGTCCAGGTCTGGACACTGCCGAGCATGGCATCGTAAGCAATTCCAGCTTCATCCAGTGTGTCCAGCGCGCTTGCCAGTAACTGCAAGACCGGGTCATCGGCCGTGCCGCGACCTTCTTCAGGAAAGCGATAGCTGGTGTTCACGGGGTCGGTCGGATCGAATTGAATTTCAATATTCAGGTTTTCATCTGCAAACACCTTTGCCATGAATACGCGAAAAACATGTGCACCGACACTGTCGGTATT
>CBDUKH010000210.1:0-3606 GCA_965367755.1 uncultured Rhodothermales bacterium | reverse complement strand
TCAGGAAGAACCGCCACTTGAAGGGAAAGCAGTTTGTCACTGCACTGAACCGACGATTGGTGGGGCACTACAACTACTTCGGACTTCGTAGCAATGAAAAGGGTATAGGTTCCTTCTTCCGATTTGCCCTCGGGTGTGCTTTTAAATGGCTCAACCGGCGGGGAGGAAAGAAGAAGAGTTTTAACTGGGACCGATTCAGGGCGGCGATGAAAAGGTTGGGTGTTGCCAGACCTATTTGCGTTGACCGGCAACGGGAGCACAAGGTACTTGCATAAAGGCAGTCCGTCGCGAAAGCGAGTACAACCGAGGAACCGGAAGCGGGAAAACCGCACGTCCGGGACTGTGCGGGGGGCGTCCGGTAACGGGCGTCCCTACCGCGGAACTTTACTTTGCGGGCTCTCTACCAGTCTCATAAGAATCTGCATACTGAAAGAGTTATAGACAAAGCTGGTCCAATGAATTTATCCAAATGGACTCCCGACAGCCTGCAATAGACACTGTCGAGCGCCTAAGATCAGTAGGGATCACACAGAGCCTTGGATATGATAAAAATAATACAAACAGAGACATAGGAAGAGCCACTCGAAGAATTGTACAGTCGTGTAGTACACTCCTCTTATGAAGATGCCAAACTACACGTCCGCAGCCGTACCAAGGGAGAAAGTAACTGATTATTTATTATCGGCCTCCCATCCGCGTGGCTCAATGAAAGCCAGATGGTTTGCTTTGCTCGGATACCATGAATAAAAACCAAATGAATTGGTGGAGTCTTTGTTGGAGCTGGCGAACCAGGATATCCAAAAATCTGAAGAAACAAATTACGGAACGAAATATGTGATTGTTGGCAAAATCAGGGGACCTAACGGCCGATCAGCAGAAATAATATCTATTTGGATGATACCAACAAGTGATTCTGCGCCGAAACTTGTGACTGCTTACCCGAGTATATGAAATGAAATTTAAAAACTATGAAATAGTGGTTCTTGAAAAAGATAACCCAGAAAACGGACTAAAGCGTGGCGACACTGGAACTATAGTCGAGTTGTATGAGCCCGATGGGGTAGAAGTTGAATTTGTTAATGGTACCGGTGAAACGAAAGCCGTACTTACGCTCTCAATAAAAGATATTCGCCATTTAAGTGAGAATGACATACTGGCAGTACGGCCTGTGAACGCGGCTTGAATAAACAGTAAAGTTAACAATACGCTGAACCCCGCAATGGACCCGTCATCGGAACTGGGGCTCCGCCCAGAGCCCAATGCCGCCTCCATTGCACCTTAGCGCTGATGTTATCGCTACAGCATGCGATTCACTTAATGCATGCCGGTGATTTGGTAAACTAGACACAATTTTCTCATGATACTTTTATGCGACTTCAACCACTTGAGCACGTAGATCTCACGACTCCCGATGGACCTATGCGGACTCACCTGTTCCGACCTGCGGGAGACGGGCTATATCCGGGAATTGTGCTCTATTCTGAGATTTATCAGATGACCGCGCCGATTGCTCGGACCGCTGCGATGATCGCTGGGCATGGGTTCATTGTTTGCGTTCCGGATGTCTATCACCAGTACACTCGACCCGGCGAAGCATTCGCTTACGACAAATCGGGCACAGATCGGGGCAACGAGCTAAAAACGATAAAGACGGTTGCCAGCTACGACGCGGATGCTCGCGCGGTGATAGAGTATTTCCAAAACGATGCGGGCTGCACGGGTAAAATTGGTTCGATTGGTATTTGCCTCGGCGGCCATCTCGCGTTTCGCGCCGCAATGAACCCGGAAGTCGATGCCTGTGTTTGCTTTTATGCCACTGACATTCACACAGGGAGCTTGGGTGAGGGCATGAACGATGATTCACTTGCTCGCATTCCGGAAATCAAGGGTGAGGTACTAATGATCTGGGGTCGGCAAGATCCACATGTGCCATTGGAAGGTCGAAAGATTATTTACGATGCGTTAACCGATGCTGAAACAAGTTTCGAGTGGTTCGAGCTCAACGGCGAACATGCTTTTATGAGAGATGAAGGCCATCGTTACGATCCGGCATTGGCTCAGATGCTGATGGGCGTCACTTGCCTAAAATTTACTTCTTATTTGAAGTGACTGCCCCATTGGCTATCAACCGTTGGTACCTTAAATTTACCGCTAATCGTCAGTAGTCAAAAAAGTGTACTCTTAACCGACACAAACACGTAGAAGCGGTTGGAAACGGATTGTTACTTTCGCCAGAGGATTGGGATGACTTGGGAAGAAATCAAATCGAGAATTGTTCCGACAACAATATGTGATGATGTATTACTTCAGCAAACTGCAAGATAGATTCTTCTGTGAAATAGTAAACCTTGGTGTTGCATAAATTCAGACTATTTCATTCAGCTATCCGGATATTGGGCAGGTATCGCTGGAGGTTCTCTCGCACCGAATCATTTGCAGCCAACGACAATGTCAGTACGCCGCCAGGTCTGATCAGTCGACCGGCGCGTTGAATGACGACTTTTCTCAGCGTGTCGATTCGAGAGAATTTCCAGAGAGCTGGGCGCTTCATTGTCGTGTTGCGTTCGCGATCAAGATGCCGCATCTGTAACTCCCGCGTCAGGTTGTGGGCCATGATTCCACAGAGCATGAAAATCTTATTCCCATTCCAGGTGTTGCATGGGACATAGCTCATCGCTGCCTGCGATTTTAATTCGGCAAACAGTCCTTCCTGCGTTCCGCGCCCTTCGTGATAACCAATAACGTTTGCAGGCTTGTTGGTCCTGTTCGTCACGACGACCTTGTATTGATAGTTGTAGTCACGTGGCATGAACAGATCCAGTTGCAGGACTCCTTTGGTCTGGATAGCAGCGCGTTCGCGGACAAACAGTAATCGATGCTTGGGCAGTGTCCAGGACTTCAGGAACATGTCGCGCTCGAAGAAGCTCTGGGTATCGCTCAACGTACGCCAACGTCGTCGTTCCTCGATGTGGCACTTGATTGTCATGTAGCGTTCGAAGGGAACGGAGATCGTATACTGGACCCCGTATTCATCGAGCATTCCGATGATCTCCTCACTGAAGAAGGCGCCATCCATACGAGTCTCGATAATCGCGTTAGGACTCTCTTCCCAGACCATTTCGATACATCGGCGGATGAATTCCAGCGCTCCATTGCTGTCATGAACGTTACCGCTACGATGGTGAACCGCAAGAACTTGAGCCGTCTGAGCGACGGTGCAATACAAGGGGTAGTAGCTGCGCTGTCCTTTTTTCTTCTTGTTGAATCCAATGGCGACACCCTCGGCACGTCGACAGGTGCCCAACACCGAACCATCAAAGTCGAGTGTGATACGCGGCAGTTGTTCACGTTCAATGGCATCGAGCACCATCGTTTGCTGTAATTCTTCGATCCGACGAACACTCTGCGAGTCCTTTGAGGAAAGCTGACGACTGATCGTCGAAACGCTTGGCAAGCGAGTGACCCCCAGCAGACGTTTGACCAGTGGATCATCCTGGTAGTACTTCACGTGACGTAGTCGTCGGTAGCCGAGCAGGTTCAGTATGTCAATGACGACAGGCGATTTGATCTACCTATACAGCCTATCCGGACGATCAGCACTCTTGG
>CBDUKH010000209.1:0-3712 GCA_965367755.1 uncultured Rhodothermales bacterium | reverse complement strand
GCAAATGCAACAATCTGGTTTAACAATTCCTTCGTTACTTATCTCCGCTTAAAACCCGGATCGGACCCCGCCGCTCTCGAGGCAAAATTTCCAGTACTAATCGATAAATATGTTGGTCCACAGGTTCCCCAGCTCCTGGGACAGTCGTTCGAAGAAGCACGTGCTTCTGGCCTGAAATATGATTTCGTTCTGGAAAATGTTCGCGATATCTACCTGCACTCAGATGCGGACGGACAACTGGGTGTCACAGGTAATATTCAGTATGTGTTTATCCTTGGCGCGATCGGGATTTTTGTTTTGGCAATCGCCTGTATCAATTTTATGAACCTGTCAACTGCCCGAGCCACCAATCGTGCACGCGAAGTCGGGATGCGAAAAGTATTGGGCTCTGCCAAACGCCAACTGATCACCCAGTTCATTGGTGAGTCACTCCTGCTTGCAGGTATTTCGATTGCTATCGCTATTGCCATCGTTTCGCTTGTACTACCGTTGTTCAATTCCACAATGGGGAGTAACGTGATACTCGGTCCCGACATTATCATCATCGCACTTGTCGTTGCAATCGGAACGGGCGTTGCATCAGGTATCTATCCCGCCTTCGTTCTGTCAAGCTATGCTCCGATCACCGTACTGAAAGGACGTTTCAACGCGGGATTCAAAGGATCCCGGCTTAGAAGTTCGCTGGTAGTCTTTCAGTTTGCGATTTCCATTGTTCTGATTGTAGGCACGGCCGTCGTTTTCAAGCAGCTGCGGTTTCTGCAAAATCAGGATCTGGGATTTAGCAAAGAACATGTAGTTGTGATTCCTCTTGAAGCGCAAATGAATCAGGAGAGATTCGAGACGTTGCGAGAACAACTTCTTCAAAATCCTGACATTGTCGAGGTTGCTTCAGCTGGAGCAATTCCCGGGCCGGAACACATCCACAATACAACGGTGTTCGTCGCTTCAGGCAGGCCGGCAGATGAAGTCTTTCTCGCCGCTGCAGCAGAAGTTTCTTATGAGTACGTGCAAGCACTGGGTCTGACTATCGTTGCGGGGCGAAATTTTTCTCGCGATTTCCCGGCCGATATCGATGGATGGTTAATCAATGAATCCGCCGCCGCCGAAATGAATTGGAGGCCCGAGGAGGCTGTAGGTAAATTAATGATCCGACCCGATGGCGAGGATGACGGAGATAGAGTGGGCACCATAATCGGAGTGATGAAAGATTTTCACTACGAATCTTTCCACACGGAAATTCAACCCATCGTGTTTGGACTACGGGATTCCCGGCGCTATCTGCCCGTCAGATTGTCGGGTGCAAATACTGCAGATGCCATGGCGTTCCTCGAATCGTCGTGGACCACATTCGAGCCGGCTTTTCCGTTTCAGTATTTTTTCCTTGATCAGGAGTATCAACGTTTTTACGTTCAAGAACATCGGCTGGGCAGGTTATACAGTTCATTTACAATCCTCGCTATACTTATCGCCTGCCTCGGTCTGTTCGGACTTGCTTCGTTCGTGACTTCACAACGTACTCGCGAAATAGGAGTGCGCAAAGTGCTCGGTGCGTCCGTTTCCAAGATTGTAATCTTACTCTCGAAAGAGTTCACACTGCTGGTTGCCATCGCATGTGCCGTTGCCTTCCCGGTTTCGTGGTGGGCAATGAAACGCTGGCTTCAGGATTTTGCTTACGCGACAGAAATTGGCTGGCAAGTCTTTGTGTTGTCGGCGATCGCAGCCATCCTTATCGCATGGATCACCGTCGGATATCAGTCCATTCGTGCTGCTGTTGCAAACCCGGTCAAGTCATTGAGGACGGAGTAAAATGATACCTGTCATTCCGGCGTCAAATGCTCTCTGATTGACCTTACAACTGCGGCTACAAACCCTGTCCTGTTCTCCCAGGGTACCCGATGACCTGCTTGCGGGATGACAATGTGAGTAATGTTCACAGACATATCCTCGAGAGCCCTCCCAATCGCACCATACTTCTCATCCTCCGAACCGGACACATAGGCAACAGGAGTTTTTAGCGTAGTCAGGGAAGCAGATAAATCGCGCTGATGACCTTTCGAGAAACGAACCATAACGTCCGCGATGTCCGACGCGTTCAGGTTCGATAAATTTCGAGGAGATAAATTCTCACGGCCTCCAAAAACTGGAAGCTTGTCCCAATCTGTGATCACTTTGTCAACGGGCTCCGTGGACAGCCGTGCCGCCCAGTACTCATCACGGTCCAACGCTGCTTTATTGATTCCAGGATCGGACGAGCCGGGATCAGCGGCGACTACGATTGCAAGGTCCCACAAACCGGGTTCGTCGATCAGTGCGTGCAGTGCAAGCCTTCCGCCCATCGAATAACCGATCAATACCTCTCGGGCAGAATCTCTGGTGGCTCGAACTTCTCTGTTGAAGCCTCCTGCCCATTCCTTCATATCCGCGGCAGACGTTCTCCAATAGTCGACAGTATGAACCTCTATTCCAATGCCCCCATCGCGACTCAGGCCTTCACGTATCGCATCTGTAACAGGCTGCCAGACGTCAGGTGTCTGCCAGTTCCCATGTAGGCACCAAATCCGAATAGAGGGAGTTCCCGACACGCCTTTTACCTGGATAGTATGACGTTCGTACGTGCTCGTATCCGACCGTTCGAACTCACGACAGCCACCAGATACATTCCCGACGCTACGCGACTGCCGGACGAGTCAGTTCCATCCCACACTACTTTACCGCGATTAGCTCCTCCTTGATTCGGCGCAATCCTTGCAACTCTGCGTCCAAGTATGTCATAAACATGTACCTCAACCCGATCGGTGGACGGAAACGTCAACTCTACGTTCAGGTCCTTGTCAAAAGGATTCGGATAGGTGCCGATCGTCCACTTGTCATCGCGATCGGGAGAATCATTAATCCCCGTCTGTGAAAAATTATTTGCTCCGGGTGTCGCCGTTCCCAGGAACGTGAAGTGTCCCGCTGCATCTTCTGTTCTGCCATAGGAGACGTCGGTCTGTTGTTCTCCGAATGTGACTGCGTCAACAATTTCACCATCTGCATCAAATATCACGAAGTCCTCGCCGCCGGCTGAAAGTTTAAACGGACCATGTAATGAACCCTGTGAAGTCTCATCATCCAACCATAGAATCAGATACTCCCACGGTTGAATATCATAATCTGGAGCCGCCCATTTTGTCGGATTGCCCACGTCATCCGAAAAGTAATATCCCAGCAGGTTAATAGGCTCCGACCCGCCGTTGACAATCTCCACCCAGTCGTCGAAATCTCCGAAGGAATCTGAAATCGTCGTGTCATTAGAGGCCATGATTTCATTGATAAACAACGGGACCCCGGTAAATCCTATATCTATGCTTCGGACTGAAGATGTGGACTGGCGGGTACTCGCTTCCGTGGCGACGAACTGAAATGTCAACGTACCATTCTCTTCCACGGATGGGATAGAGCCACCAAATCGACGATCTCCCGCTTCTCCATCCCGATGTAACCCGTCGTCAAAGAGTTCAGCCGAACTGGCGGTACCGTTGATTTCATAAATAACCTCAACCGTTGTGTCCGTTTCATCATCGTCAACAGTGACAAAGAATTGAATGGGTTGAGCGGATGACGGGAAGGTAGGCTCATAGTAGCCATCAAGGATAATCGGCCTGACGGATTGCAGATCCAACTGACCTTGCGCACTATTGTACCTTGCGTCGATAAACGGCTTCAAGCCGTA
>CBDUKH010000208.1:0-3904 GCA_965367755.1 uncultured Rhodothermales bacterium | reverse complement strand
TCCCGCTGGGAACGGTAGTAGTTAATGTTGCTGGCTGCTTTCTTATAGGTATGCTCTGGGCGTGGCACGAGCGTTCAGTTTTTTCGCCAACGACAACTGCACTTGTTTTTGCGGGCTTCCTGGGTTCGTTCACCACCTTCTCGACATTCGGCCTGGAAACACTTCATCTGCTGAGGGAAGGGCAGGTTGGATTTGCAATGTTGAACGTTGTCGTGAGTAATGTTTTCGGGATAGCAGCAGCGTTTCTTGGATTCATGCTAGTCCGTTTTCTTCTGACAGGGGGCTTTTCAGGGTTGGCCAGCCAGTGATGCTTATCTATGGGAGAAGAGAATTCAAAACAAAAAAATGCCGACACCTGATGCGGTGCCGGCATTTTTTGTTACCTGGTATTTTGTCTTTCTGAGAACTAGTTGCTCAAGGCAAGAAGGGCGACTATTTCTGCGCCAAGCTGCGCATCTCCCGATCCGCTGAGTGAAGTCTCGACAGCAGTTTCGGCAGCTACATAAAACGCAATGTGAGCCTGTGCTATTGATGCTGCATCAATCGCTGTACTCACTGAAGCATCAAATGCAGTTTTAGCTGCAGACATTGCTGCTTTGGCCGTCTCGATTGCTGACGATGTCACGTTGATTTCAGCGGCGAGTTCTGCCTCGATGCTGGATGAGAACGTTGCGAAACCGGTATCAATAGATGTCTGCGATGATGCTGACCGTGTTCCTGATACCCACGTTTCTCCGGCTGCGGCTACTGCTGCAAGCCGAGTAGCGGATGCCCCTGCCGCTTCGAATGAAGCTTCGACTGCTTTTGAAACAGCCAGAGCAGTCATGACTGCGAGGCGTTTGTTCAGGGCGAATCTTCCATCTGCAGAGAGCGAAGGAGAAGTGCCAAAGTGTGCAATTGCAGCCTGTGAGGACTGTCGCGCACGAGCCTGTGTTTCAGCAGAAAAACCGGCGTCGATGTAAGCATCAACCAGGGCTTCTTCGAATGATTCCAATGCTGCTGTTTCGGCAGATGCAGAAGTGGCAGCAGCTAAGCTAGACTGGAGCGCCAGGAATGCTTCCTTTTCTCGGTCATCTCTATCGTCTTCTTTCTCTGCTTTCCGATCGATGTTTTCACGATCGACATACTCATCCTCTCCATCTTCGCTGGCACCGATTGCAGCTGCAACTTCTGCGGCTATGTCGGCATCGGCAGCGATTTCAGCAGCGACTGTTTTATCGACGAATGCAATTACATCAACGAAGGAAGCTGATTCGCCACGAGCTCTGACCTGAGCGTATACATCTGCTTCAGCAGTCGTTTCTACGTTCATTGACATTGGCGATGCTTTGTCTAGTTCGCGACCACGGTAAACAAGAACACCTCCTGTGTACGTGGCAGACTCTGCCTCTACGACGAGAAGTTCCTCGCTCACTTCCAGATCAAGTGTGTACGCTCCCGAAGCATCGGTAGTAGCTTCGCCTTCAAGGTCATTAAGCGACCCATTCGCGTTCATCGTAGCTGCGGTTACGACAGCACCTTCAATTGGAGCAAGAGCTTTTCCGTATCCAGCATCGTCTGTAACCTTGCCATTAACTTGGAATGACGATGGGTCATCAGAACCAGAGTCGCAGGCAGCCACCGAAAAAACGAGGGCGGGTATAATAACTACTCTGCCTACGGCACTAAAGAATGTATTCATTGGTTAAGTCTCAATATTGATTGATTGTGGGCCTGTATTTGGATAAACCGCATTATCGATATTATAATCGGCGATTATACTGCGATCTTTAAGGGAGGCCGGCTGTGCGTTGGCTGATGTCGACACGGTCCGCGCTCGTGTCGATAAACAAAAAAAAGCACAGCCTTCCCATAAAGACCGCGCCTATCAGGTCGTATAACGACCGTTACAGCTATATATTGTGCATAGCTAGATTTTATTCTTGGGGCATACCAGCTGGTACCATCAATCAAGACATCGCCGTCGCCAACCACATGTCATCTCGGCCCAACCGTCTTCAATCGATATTAGCAGTTTGCGCGGTTGCAATTATCGTTCAGAGTATTTACCTGATGGTCTTTGACAGCCCATCAATGCTTTACGTTTTTAATGTCCTTGTGCATATACCACTCGGTATTTTTCTCGTATTGGGATTTGCACGCATCGTTCGCCGCGTTGATCTCAACAGATCTCTCGTAACTATCCTCTCAGTGCTGGCCTTTGTTGGAATATTAGCAGGGCTGTTTGTCGCGGTTGTCGGTAATACATATGCCACCCGGCACATCGTATTGGTCCACGCAATAGTTGCTCTCCTCGTTACTACAGTTAGTCTGATTGCCGTTGCTCACAAATTTGACGTATTGGGTGAGAGTAAGTCCCTCGCAGCTCTCGCTGGAATTCTCGTGATGGCAATCATCATCGTCGGTTTGAGGCAGGACCCCCGTGACTTAATTGAGAATGAAATCTATATGCCTGAGACGATGGCTGGAGAGTCAATGGGTGGTTCAGAGGGTCCTTTCTTTCCGAGCGCAGCATCCACTGCGAACGGCGAATTGATTCCTGATCGATTCTTTCTGGAGAGCGAAGGCTGTGGTCGGTCGGGGTGTCATGAGGATGCGTTTGAGCAATGGAGCAGATCCGCTCATCATTTTGCCTCATTCAACAATCAGTGGTACCGGAAATCAATAGAGTACATGCAGGATGTTGTTGGTACACAGCCAGCACAGTGGTGTGCTGGCTGTCACGATCACGCACTATTGTTTTCGGGCCAGATGAACCAACCCGTCTCGGACTTTCTTGATACGGAGGCATCGCAGGCAGGACTCGCGTGTGTTTCCTGTCACTCGATTGTCGAGGTAAAAAATACTGCCGGCAACGGAGGGTTTGTCATTGAATTCCCGGCGATGCATGATCTGGCGACCAGCGACAACCAAGTTGTCCAATCGATTCATGATCTGGTCGTACATTTGGATCCTGACCCGCATCGTCGAACATTTTTAAAGCCCTTCCATGTTGAGCAGCCTGCGGAGTTTTGTTCGTCGTGCCATAAAGTGCACCTGGATGAGCCAGTAAATAGCTACCGTTGGGTACGAGGATTCAATACCTACGATAACTGGCAAGCAAGCGGAGTTTCGCATGAGGGTGCGCGATCGTTTTATGCTCCGCCGTCGCCGATGACCTGTGTGACATGTCACATGCCACAGGTTGAATCCGACGACGCCGGCAATAAGAACGGGCTTCTGAAAACACACGACTTCATAGCAGCGAATACGGCACTGCCTGTAGCCAACGGCGACGACCATCAGCTCGATCGAACGGTTACGTTCCTCGAAAGTGGACAACTGAAGGTAGACATATTTGCTGCTTCAGAACCGTATATCGCTGATGTACTCAACGATACTCAATCTAATGACCCGATTGGAACGCTCTCGTCGACCTTTGCCTCGGGTGAGGAGTTGGGAATGACCTTGGGAGCCGGAAGTAATACCAGATTCGTAGTTCCCATCACAGCACCGCTCGAAAATGGCATGGAAGTGCTGGTACCTGCCCGCCGTATACGCCTGGATGTTGTCGTGCGGACGCTTGGCCTTGGTCACTTCTTCCCTACCGGCACGGTAGATGCGCAGGAGGCATGGTTAGAGGTTAAGGTGACTGACGCAAAAGGAAATGTACTTGCCTGGAGCGGGTATGTCGACGAATCAGGAGTTGTTGATCCTTCGGCTCATTTCTATCGAACGCTGATGGTGGACGCTCACGGAAACAAGATTGATAAAAGAAATGCCTGGGCCAGCAGGTCAGTAGTATATGTTAACCTAATCCCACCTGGAGCAGCTGATGTCGGTCACTACGTAGTTGACATTCCGGAGAATGTAGAAGCCGTCTACGTCGAAGCGCGACTGAATTATCGAAAGTTTGATTTACCTC
>CBDUKH010000207.1:0-3940 GCA_965367755.1 uncultured Rhodothermales bacterium | reverse complement strand
CGATCCGGATAGTTCGGCACCATTAGCGGATCGAAAACTATGGTAATACCCGACTACAAACGCCGTACCTGTCTGTGGATCAAGCAGTCCGTTAGAAAGCGAGATGGAAAACTCTCCGAACGGTATCAACCGCTGGTCATACAACTGGTCCAGAGTAGGCGTTTTGAATGTTCGCGATAGAGAACCGTAAACGTTTCCAACATGTGTATCGGTTTGGATGATACGGGCGTTGACTCCCGCTCTCGGACTCCAGGCCGTATGCGACTTATCTGCAGCTTCTTCGAGAGCGCCACCAACAACAGGATCGAACGAATCCTCCACGGCATCGAACCGGACTCCCGCAGAGAGTCGTACCGCCGGCACAACCATGGCATCGACGTGAGTAAATACTGAACCATTCAGGCGCTTGATTTCACTTTGCGACTGCAACGCTCCAATGTCAAGGTTTTGCGCCATAGCATAATCATCCGTCGACCCAGTTAGGAATCCGAAATATTTATTCTCCAGATGACCAATCGACCCGTCCACGCCCGCTGTGATTTTGACAGGGATGTTGCCTTCGATCGATTTGTTTCCCAAAACGCCAACACTTGCTCGACGCGAATCACCCGTCCGATTCTGTGTATCTCCGAATCCCGGAAATAGCTCCAGTGTAGCGAACTCATCAAGATCCCTAAGCTGACCAGACAGGTTGAAGTCTATCGACGTCGTCGCATCCACATCGTGATGAAACGCGAGTCCCAACTCATGTCTTCTCTCGTCCGATTCGTCGAACCGGTACAGTGGCGAAGCGGACGTGCTTAGAGAATCGGAGACATCAACAGATGATGCGACCGGACCCGGGATTTCTGCTGATCTCCAGTAATGTCTCGTGTCAAGTTTCAGTGCCGAATTGCCGGCGACGAACACATCCGCAGAGCCACCAAGGTTTACAAATCTACGCGTCGCATGGTCTCGATAGCCGTCCGTCGATGCACCGCCGGCAAAAACGGAGTATGCTCGGGTCCCCGTCCTCCCCGAATGAGCAAGGCTCCCTTCGTATGATTGAAAACTGCCCCCCGTCGTAGAAACGGAAGTTGATGGTCCGCGATATGCCTTTGTTCGCACGTTGATAATTCCACCTACTGTAACATCGCCGTAGAGAGACGAAACGGTACCGCGAACTGCTTCGACCGATTCGATATCAATTCCTGTCAGCAGGTTCCAGTCGATGAGTCCGCGTTCGATACTGTTAACCGGTCGTCCGTCAATGAGGAGAGTGACGTACTCTGCTTCTCCCCCGCCGTAGAATCCGCGGACGGTAACCTGCGGGTCATATCCAAGGCCATCCAGGGAAAGGAAGTTGAATCCTGGAATCATTTCCAGCATGCTGGACACAGATGCCGAAGGCATCGTCGAGATGGTATGATCATCGAGATAGGAGACGGCAGAAATAGATGTCCGCAATGCTGTCGGTGTTCGATCTGCCGTAACGACTATTGTGTCCAGATCATATTGGCGTAAAGAATCCGGAGACGTAGTATTCTGCGCGGTGATAGTCTGTGCAGGAGTAATAGCAGCGAGTATGCAATAGCAACTCGCCAGCGTAATGATTTTCTTCAACGCAGGGATTTGATTGGTCGCACAAAAAAGATTATCCGCAATGATTTAACGTCGAACAAACTTAGCCAGTATGGCACCGACGATTGTCATTGCGATGACGGTGTAGACTGTTCGGACTACGTAGAATGCCCACGGACTTGAGAACCAGATGGGACCCGTAAAGTTTTCCCAGACAGCTGCAAAAACGCCGCAGATTGCACAGAAGGCTACACGTCCGGCGTACGTGGGAAGTGCTGGAATCGCCATCTGCAATAGAATAGCAAGGATGAGGGCCGTGACGAAATTGTGTATGAATCCAATTACGAAGACCATCGGTTGCATCGCCGGCGAGCCTTCTTTCTGAATGTGGAGAATGCCAACCGGGCCACGTTCATGCTGAGCGCTGAATTCTTCTGGAGAGGCATCGCCGTACGGGTTCGGGATGACATACGTGCCAGACGCCGGAACAGCTGTACTTATTGCTGCTTGAAGGGCATCGATATCTGCATCAGAGCCGAAACCGGGCGAGCTGATTGGACTTGCCCAGAAAGCAAAACCAAAGATCATAAGAGCGACAGCAGACAGCAGGGATCCGATAATGATGTTTTTCATGATAATTCCAGCGGTTATAACATAGTCTCTCTCCGAGGTTACAAATAACGAGGCACGGGCACAAGGGGGACTGGGATGAGGGATGAGGGATGAGGGACGAGGGACGAGGGATGAGGGACGAGGGATGAGGAATGAGGGATCAGGGACGAGAGATCAGGGATGAGGGATCAGGGACGAGGGATCAAGGACGAGGGATCAGGGACGAGGGATCAAGGACGAGGGATCAAGGACGAGGGATCAGGGACGACGGATGACTGCGATCCCCGCAGGGCCGAGCAACATAAACATTAACCAATAACCATTAACCATTAACCAATAACCATTAACCAATAACCATTAACCAATAACCATTAACCAATAACCAATAACGCGAGGCCCACAGGGCCGAGCCTTCCCGCAGGGCCGAGCTACAACGACACAACTCCGGGTATCTTCGCGGCAGCCTGATACATGGCGATCACTTCGTCGCTTGAGTGCATTTCGATGGTGGCAGTAACACTCGCATAGTTACCCTTACGCGAAGGCCTCACGGAAATCGGCTGCATTCCGAAGACAGCTTTCAAGTCTTCGAGCTCATCCGCGGGCGCAATAAACTTGAACGTATAGTTCGACGGCCACTCCGGTTGATCATCTAGAAGCGCTTGGAAACGCTCCCACCACTCGTCCGATTTTTCTTGATTGTCCTGGTTGTCCGCGGGCATATGTCACGCCGATTTGTCAAAGGATTGCTGTATACCAGAATCCCCTGGATACGTTTCACAGATTACCCTGTCAGACTGGCAGTTTGCCAGAGTTGGTATGCTTTTCGTTACTTCGAAAGTGAGTTAAAACTATTGCACACTATGAACCTGCAGAAATTTACTATTAAAGCACAGGAGGCCGTCCAGCGAGCGCTGGAGATTGCCGCTGCTGCGAACCACCAGGGTCTGGAGGCGCCTCACCTGCTGAAGGCTTTTCTTGAAGAAGAGAATGGCGTCGTACCGGCCATCCTCAACCAGCTGAACGTCCCCATTTCAAGCCTGGAAGGTCACATCGATGATGCCCTTGCCAAGCTTCCAGTAGTATCCGGTGCTAGCGTATCAGGACAATACGTTGGCACTGACATGAAAAAGACTTTTGACAAGGCCGCTGACGAGGCTAAAAAACTGAGCGACGAGTTCGTTGCTACAGAGCACCTCCTTCTGGCACTTGCTCAATCTAAGGGATCGACTGGAGATGCCCTCAAGGATCTGGGTGTCACTCGAAAAAGCATTCTCGACGTATTGAAAGATATTCGTGGCAGTCAGACTGTCACTGACCAGCACGCGGAAAGTCGCTATCAGGCGCTTCAGCGTTATACGCGAGATCTAATAGAACTAGCTCGCGGCGGAAAGATAGATCCCGTGATCGGTCGCGACGAAGAAATTCGACGAGTCCTCCAAATTCTTTCGAGGCGGACCAAGAATAATCCCGTCCTGGTTGGCGAGCCCGGTGTCGGCAAGACAGCAATCGCTGAAGGCCTGGCTATCCGCATGGTCCAGGGTGACGTTCCTGACGGACTTGCAGACAAGAAAATTCTTGCACTGGATATGGGAGCGCTCATTGCAGGCGCCAAGTATCGAGGAGAGTTTGAAGACAGACTGAAAGCTGTCGTTAAGGAAGTTACCGAGGCCGACGGCCAGATCATCCTTTTCATCGACGAGATCCACACACTGGTAGGCGCAGGCGCCTCTGAAGGTGCCATGGATGCCGCGAATATTTTGAAACC
>CBDUKH010000206.1:0-4015 GCA_965367755.1 uncultured Rhodothermales bacterium | reverse complement strand
AGCATACCTATAAGAAAGCAGCCAGCAACATTAACTACTACCGTTCCCAGCGGGAAATCTGAACTCGCCCATTTCTGGACCGCCCCAGACATTCCAAATCGTAGTACGGCACCTGCAGCACCACCGATACCAACCAGAAGGATTTTTTCCACATTACCTCTATAAATTCTGGGCGACGTCTGCCTCAAACGCGTTTTGGTCCTACGGCAATGTCGGATTTATCTTATCCCCGTGTTCGAAGGAAAATAACTAATCTTCGGATATTACATCAGTTTTGTCCTAAAGTACTCGCCGGCAGGTAGCCGTCGGTCAGGCACACTTCTTTGACGGCAAGAATCAATATTTTGTGGGTCACGTCAACGCGTTGACTGGCAAATATCATCAGAAGAGACAAACGCAACATCATGCAAATTGAATCCAGGAATCCTGCCACTGGCAAATTGATAGCCAGATATAAACTGATCTCTGATGACGAGATAAATTCAAGACTTGATAAATCCACGGTTGCATTCAAGTCCTGGAGGGCGCAGTCCCTCGAGGAGCGGAGCCAACTGGCTGCAGCTGCTGGGAAAATCCTGAAGTCGCAACTGGAGGATCTGTCGATTCTGATGACAGAAGAAATGGGCAAGCCCATTGCGCAGAGCAGAAGCGAGATTAACAAATGTGTGTGGCTGTGCGCCTATTATGCTGAGAATGCTACGGCTTTTCTTGCCGACGAGTACATTGAGTCTGACGCGTCCGAGAGCTTTGTTTCCTATCAGCCACTGGGTACCGTCCTGGCAGTTATGCCATGGAATTTCCCTTTCTGGCAAGTATTTCGATTTGCGATTCCGGCCCTGACCGCCGGCAACGTCGGACTACTCAAACATGCGTCGAATGTACCCGGTTGCGGCGAGGCGATTGAACGAGTCTTTGCCGATGCCGGATATCCATCAGGTGTTTTTCAAAATCTGATTGCCGACAAAGAGCAAATCACTCGAGTAATCAAGGACCGGCGAGTCCATGCTGTAACCCTGACAGGAAGCACTGGTGCTGGAAAATCCATCGCCGCCACGGCCGGTGGTGCCCTCAAGAAGACAGTTCTGGAACTCGGAGGCAGTGACCCCTACGTTATCCTTTCCGATGCCAACGTCGAAAAGGCAGTAGAAACGTGTGTCACCAGCAGACTTATTAATTCTGGACAGAGTTGTATAGCTGCCAAGCGTTTTATAGTTGTCGAGGACCAGCTGGAAAAGTTCACTTCTGCATTCGTAGCAGCGATGAAGTCGAAGAATGTTGGCGATCCAGAACGCGAGGAGACAGAAGTCGGACCCATGGCCAGAGCTGACCTGCGAGATGATCTACACCGACAAGTACTTCGCAGCGTTGCCGACGGTGCCGTCTTGTTGACCGGTGGCACCCCTCCAGACGGGCCCGGTGCATTCTATCCGCCGACAGTCCTGACAAATGTAAAGCCCGGAATGGCGGCTTTTGACGAAGAACTTTTCGGACCTGTGGCAGCTATTATTTCAGCCAGCGACGAACAGCATGCAATAGACCTCGCCAATCAATCAGACTTCGGCCTTGGGGCAGCCGTTTTTACCAACGATATCCAGAAAGGGCGACAGATAGCCAGAACAGGCCTAAACGCTGGCGCCTGTTTTGTTAATGCCTACGTCAAGTCTGATCCGAGACTTCCATTTGGCGGCATCAAGGATTCAGGATACGGGCGTGAACTCTCGCAGCACGGTATCCGTGAGTTTACCAACGTCAAGACTGTATACGTCGCCCGTGAAAAAGAAAAGGCGCACAACCGATAGGTCGTGCGCCCCTCCCACAATATACTTATCTACCTGTAGTTACAGCGGTAACTCGTCACAACCAAGGTCATAACGTGACTGCGTATCGTTTACGATCGGGCAGTTGCCAGAAGGCAGTCGGGTAGGCTGGTATCGTTTCAGATTTTTGTCGTTCAATCCAGTAGCAAGGAATGCAGTGATTGCATCGATCTCGTATTCAGAAAGCCCCAGTGGGACGAATTCTGATGCGAGTCGTCCTGCAGGAACCACAGCATTCTCTGGAACAGCAGCGTTCTTGTATTCGACAACTTCGCGGATCGACGAAAATGTCGCGCCATGTCCGTAGAAAGGTGAATCAGTAAGGTTGTAGAGCTGAGGAGTTTTGAACTTGTAGTTGTCCTCTTCATTACCACTGAATCCACCGCGACCGAGAGCCGCACCGCCAATTGGACCAATGACATCTGAACCATCAAGCTCATTCATTCCTAGAGCATAAAAGTTCATGTCAGCCAGTGAAGGACCCGTGTGGCATGTGGAGCAGTTAGCTTTTCCAAAGAACAGAGCAGCTCCTGCCTTTTCTTCAGCCGTCATTGCTTTACGCTGACCGCGCAGCCACAACTGGAAGGGCGACTTGTTCGCAAGCAATGTTCTCTCGTAAGCACCAATCGCGAGACCAGCGGTCTCATTGTTAATTGGCTGACCCGGGAAAGCTTCCGCAAACAATTCAACGTATTTGCGATTCGTCGCTGCAATGCTGTTCTCAACATCGTTGAGTCGATGAACCGTCAAAGCAGCAATTGCCTGAGTTTCAAGTCCTTCGTATCCGAGGAAGTTATTAAAGATCGGGGTCCCTTCTGCCCATCTGTCCTCTGTACCCGTATTTACACCTGTTGCACCAAACTGACCGTTCCAGAGATTATTGGTCTGATATGCGCCATTCATGGCTGATGGGGTTCGAATAGGTTGGACGTCGATGTCGAGCGGATCATAGTCGACGTTTCCAGTTCGGTCGAGACCGTTGTTTCCCATTCCCCAGCCACCTTCACCAATACCCTGAGCTCGTCCGGCTTGAAAGCCTGCTCCGGCGAAATGACATGCTGCGCAGGAACTGGTCTCCATTCCATATTCCGTATTCTTCGGAGAAATGTTTAGGGCCGTTTCGTGAAACAAAAACTTACCGAGTTCTACCTTCGCGGTTGATAACGGATTCCTCGGATCCTGGGGAATCGAGTTAAAGTCATTGCTAAGAGGAAGCTGAAAATAATCTATTGAGCCCGTAGGGGCTGCAGCGATCAGGGTTGCTTCAAGTGTTTCGTCGAGTTCGGAAGAGGAGGCACCGCTTGTAAACAAATCACAGCCTGACAAAAGACTGACCATTGCCACCGGGACGACCATCTTCCAGAGCGCAAACGCTCGGGATGAGGAGTTTTTCATATCTCAATACGTATAGTGGATGAGGCAACAAGTTGAGGTGCCGTCGAGGACTATTCTACTTTTTGTAACGCCAAAATTCTGGTTTGTCGTTACCAGTAACGCACAAAATTTACCAAGGATATAACAAAGAAATGGGCGGCATTAACAAACAAGCTAACGTCCGCCCAGATCCTGTAATGATAAGTATCTATTTGTATAGATTTACTTAATTAATGCCATGGTTTTGTCTATTACTGCCCCATCCAACTCAAGCCTGTACAAGTACAGACCGGAAGTCAAGTCAGAAGCATTAAAAGTTACCTTGTACACGCCTGCCGGAACCGTGTTAGCAACGAGAGTAGCCACTCTTCGACCGAGGATATCGTATACGGATAGCGAAACATACTGCGTGGCGTCCACTGCAAACTCGATTGTCGTCGTGGGATTGAATGGGTTCGGATAATTCTGCTGGAGAGAATAATTTGACGGTGTCGTTTCGTTGATCGGATCAATCGCAACGTTAGATATCTCTCCAACATAGCCTAGATTGTCAAGAGCAGTCCAACCGTGCAACCAGTTATCTTTTCCAAAAGCACCCCGGAATTCGACTTCCGTGAAAAACGCATCACCGGGAGTGACATAGCCCGAGAGCGCGACGCTTCCCGCAACCGGTCTTGGGTCCAGGCTACCAGAATTAGTTCGACCGATCGAAGCAATCTGCGGGTCAACGACTACGTTGTCATCGTCAGCTAGATTTGCCTCTGCAAAGTCACCATCGATGATGGCATCCATCGTCGTTCCGGCACCAAACCCGAACCAGATGT
>CBDUKH010000205.1:0-4023 GCA_965367755.1 uncultured Rhodothermales bacterium | reverse complement strand
CGTCAGTCCGTTTTGCTTTGTGAACGCCTTGTCATTAAGACGTTGATAAGGAATGGCAGACGAGCCTTTGAAGTTGTGCCGCATGCCAATCGTGTGACCTACTTCGTGCATGATCAAGTCACGGATAGCGTTACCCAAATATTCTTCGGGCATTCCATCTTTTCCATCAATTGTGCCAAGCGCCACCATAGCAGCAAACTGGAGTCCTAATTCGTGTGACTTGCCGATTTCTGCGACACACATCTTTTCGTATTCAGAAGCGGCCATAGTATTGGCGATGTTATTTGCCTCATCAAACTGAGTCAACAGACCGTTCGGACCGACCATCTGGTTGAACTCTGAATTCCAACCGGTGACGAACGTGGAAGATATTAGAACGTCAGCATTGAGGATCTCCCCTGTTCGCGGATCCGTCTGCGATGGTCCAATAGCATAACCCATCTGGTGTGCCGCTGTCCAGCGCACCGTAGAATACCGGGCATCTTCAGCACTCCATGTTGAATCGTCAGGTGCGTCCAGAGCGACAATAGCATTCTTGAAACCTGCGGCATCGAACGCTTTATTCCAGGCCTCGATTCCTTCCTTAACGTACTTCCTGTATTCTACGGGTACGCTCCTGTCGACGTAGTAGGTGATCGGCTTTACTGGTTCGGATACTGCGGCATCAGGGTCTTTCTTCTCGAGTCTCCAACGATTGACATACCGGACGTAGGGTGTATCCGCCTGATCTCTTGAAAAATCTCTTACTGCATCCAGAAAATGACCCACCCGGTCGTCCGCTATACGCGGCATCATCGGGTTGTCCGGGAGCTTGACGATGGAGTAACGCACACCAACCGGCACGCTACGATAATCTGACACACCCGCTGCACTCGAACCTGGATATGCGTCAGACTGAAACGTCAGTTGGACGTCTACTTCAACGTTTGTGGGAAAGCCCTGAACGGCGTCGACGAAACTGCGTTTGCCGTCGAACTGTACTGGCTTGTTTCCATAGTACGGCTTGATTCTGTCAGCAATCTGAGGATAGTCAGATACAAATAGAGACGAGGCGTCTATAACAACTGCTTTTGAAGTGGTGTCCTCCGTGGCGATGGCAAAAGAGGCAATAATTGAATGGCCTACATTATCGTTTAATGAGGCCTGCATCGGCGAGCCCTCGTCTGCAACAAAGCGCGGATTTTTTTGGATCAGATAGATCGTGTCTCCCTCGCGTGTGAACTGCATCAGCATCATGTCACTTAAGGGAAGGCCATCGTGAATATTATAGACGCCTACCCCCTTCGAGTAATGCATGACCATCCCAAAATCTTTCTCAAGCTGGACAGGAGCAATCTCAATGAAAAGCGTGTTGTCGCGCTTTACGTGGGTTTTGAAAAACCCCTCTACAGCAGTCGTGTTTTCAAGGACCTCATCCCAGGCTTTGAAGGGAGATTTGGGTTTGTCTGATTTCTTTGTTGATGAGGACGAAGCGGTGCTACTGACAGAGGCGGCAGACTTACCGTCGGGCGTTACGTTGACGGTTGTACAAGCGGACATGAGTACGCAAACGATAACCGTGCAACATGCAATCTGTAAATTATTTTTTCGATCGGAGGTCATGGTTTCGGGTAATTTAGTGTCGGGACAGACCGGGTGAATTCCATAAATCTACGTTGGCACCTGCATGAAGGTGCAGTGTCAATATATTTGATTGGTTGACGGATCGAAAGGCTTTTCGTCATTGTAGATAAAGTTGGACACATCTCCCCTCTTGCCTCCCTTGGATTCTCGTGGAACCCTTTAAAAATCGGTTCCGTTCGACATGGTGTCCAACTACCACCTATTCTCAACTCGATCCCCCTACCGTGGCCAAGCGCACAGCATCCATCGCACGAATTGATTCTGCAAGTCCGGCTCTGGATTTGTCCGATCTCACTGCCAGCACGGTGAATCTGCTTCCTGCGTACCTGCATAAGTTCGACCGTGAGCAGACACGTAGGGCATATCGGAATGATCTTGTCCAGTTCTTCGGTACAGATTTCGTCAACGCAGAGCTGGCCCGTTGTGCTTCCTTTCTCCACGTGAATGAACATATCGCCGAGATGGAGTCTGGTGGTGCCAGGCCTTCAACGATCAAGCGACGTGTGGCTGCCGTCCGTGGGTTCTTCGAATGGTTGGAAGCGGTCGAAATTGTCAAAAAAAACCCTGCGCATCGGAAGTTAATACGTAAAATCAGGAGTGTCGCTTCAAGGGATAGGCATATCGTCTTCTTGTCCCGAGAACAATCAGATCAGCTATTGTTGGCGACGGAATTGTCAGGCGAGGCTGCCGTCCGGGATCGGGCCCTGATTAAGGTCATGCTCTATTGCGTTCTACGACGGTCCGAAGCGGCGGCGATGGATTTCGATCACGTCAGACCTCTCGGAAAGTACTGGATACTGGATTTGCCGGAGACAAAAGGCGGGGCCGACCAGTACGTCAAGGTCCCGGACCATGTTGTAGAAGACCTGGACCACATGCGTGAGCACTACGGGTATGGGCCTGGTCCCGTCTGGCGCTCTTTGAGCAACAACGGTCGCGGCAACCGGTTGTCGACAAATGCAATTTATGAAATTGTCAGACGAACAGCGGCGCGAGCCGCCCTTCCCGTCGACGTAGGCGCTCACACTCTGCGACATACCGGCTGCACACTTGCCATCGAATCTGGAGCGAGTCTCCAGCAGGTTAAGGATCACGCACGACACAAGCATGTCGAGACCACAATGGTGTATATTCATCAGCAGGACCGGCTGAAGGATAGTGCTGCGGATTATATTGACACGAATAAATAACAACTATTCCCAATCGTATGGACAAAATTCCGGAAATTGATGTTGTCAGCGTCAAGAAGAAAATTGATGACGGTGATGCTCCTTTTATTCTCGATGTGCGGGAAGACGAAGAATATGAGTTCAGTAATATCGGCGGAACTTTGATTCCGCTGAACGAACTTCCCGATCGTCTCGGAGAGTTGGACGCTCAGAAGGACAAGGACATAGTGGTAATGTGTCGAACCGGTGGCCGCTCTGCTCAGGCAGTAGCCTACCTGCAGCAAAACGGATTCAATAAGGCCGTCAATATGAAGGGAGGCATCCATGCCTGGTCCAATAAAGTCGACCCCACTGTCCAGAAGTATTGATCTGTGCCCCTCCAACCTGACGAGGCTTCACCCGTAATACCAATTCTATCTGGCCCAACAGGTGTCGGCAAGACGGCTCTTAGTCTCGAACTTGCTGCTACCCTGGATGGCGAGATCGTCAATGCCGACAGCCGACAGGTCTACCGTGGAATGGATATTGGAACGGCAAAGCCCTCGCCTGCAGAACGTCAGGGAGTACCCCATCACCTCTTCGACATCCTCGACATTTCTGAGAGAATAACTGTAGGAAAATATCTCAAATTAGCAGAGCATGTTTTTGAAGATATTCTGAGTCGAGGTAAGACCCCCATCGTGGTAGGCGGCAGCACCCTGTACACGTATGCTCTAACACACGGCCTGGCCGATATACCTGACGTGGATCCGACAATCAGAGTTCGGCTGGAGAAACGGGCTGAGGAAGTTGGTATACATACGCTTTACGGAGAGTTGGCTTCCGTCGACCCCGTCTCTGCCGATAGCATGGACCCGACTAAATCTCAGCGCATACTCAGAGCCCTCGAGGTCTACGTCGGCACCGGTAAAACACTGTCTTCATTCTTCGATAGTTCGGCCAGACTTCCCCATCGATTCGCCATGTTCGTCTTTAACCGGGACCGAGAAGAACTTTACGCCAGGATTGATCAGAGGGTCGACAAAATGATACTCGACGGCCTTGTAGATGAAGTCCAGACTCTACGAAACGGTGGGGTAAATGACAATTTGTATGCACTTCGTAGTCCCGGCTATCGAGAAGTGATCGCGTACAGTAATCAGGTTGTACCGTACGAAGAAATGATTCGGCTGATAAAGCGCAACACACGCCGGTATGCCAAACGCCAACTCACCTGGTTCAGGAGGTACGC
>CBDUKH010000204.1:0-4025 GCA_965367755.1 uncultured Rhodothermales bacterium | reverse complement strand
CGGCAGAGATGGAAGTGACTCGAACTTCAGCATCCTTCAACACGACATTGCCTTTGGCATGGCCAATTTTCGTTCGTCGGTAGTAAAGGACCTCATCGGAGGTAAGCGTATCTCCCTGGTCTACAATCGTGACGGCTCCATCGAACAATATCCTGTCGCTCTCGACCCATTGGGTGGCAAGCGCCGATCTCAAGGTTGTCTTGTCCTGTAGCAGTCGAACGTTGCCGTTCAGCTTTCTGACCGCCTCTCCGTTTTGCGTCGTTCCGATGAAACGGTCGGCGCTAAGGCGGACCGCTTTGAGACCGGCGGTTGAGTCTTCAACCTGCGCGGTGGCGATCGAAAGCGGGAGCACTGCGGTTAGCAAGAATATGATGACGCACGACCTGAACATCTTATTCTTCCACCAGAATCTGTCCCGTAACGCGACCGAGTGTGTAGTTTTCCAGATTTTCATCTGAATCCAACTCGTAACCCTGGATTGTCTCTCGCGGTGCCGTGAGTTTAACAAATCCGGGTGCAAGTATTTTCCCGGTCGATTCCCACCAAAGTAGTCGTTCAGTTTCTAGCGTGCGCTCTGTTGCGGTCACTACAATAACATTCCCGGTTGCCTCGAATCGATCTTCGTCATTGAAAAATTGCATCTCGTTCGCTTTCACTTCAGCACTTTGAACCCCATCGGCATCGAACATCAGGGCGGTAACCCGATTGTCGGGGTCATCGGGATCGGAAGTCAGGAGTGTAATGATACTGTCTCCCTGAGCAAACTCCTGCCAACCGGCGGCCGAGAGAATAGTCCTCGGAACTCCGTCATTGCTTATTAACAGGTCTGCGTCCCAGCTTTCCTGACGTGGTTTCAGTTCTTCAGAGACATCGGCCAGCGTCACCCTTTCCTGCGCCTGTGGTCTACAGGCGAACGAAAAGACACTGACGCAAAGCACGAGCGCAAGCTGACCAGTCGTCAAAACGGAAGATCGTTTAGTCATCGAGCAATGAGATTTTATCACCTGGGCCGACATACCCGGTGGCTATCCTGGCGTGTGAACATGCTGAGCCCAGCAACTGTTCAGCCGACAACAACATCGCGGGTACGTCTGAGTCTGTCTGTTCGACTACGATCCTCGGAAGATACATGCACGCAGCAATATTGCGTGACGCAGCTGAAATCTTGACGGCATGAGCATCCTTTACAGGAGATACTACAGGAGTTGAATCACCATTGATTGCTGCGCCTGTTATCAAGTCGCTAATCTTGATCTCGTGACCCGTGTTGTTAAACTGAAAAGATTCACCTTCCACCCCGAGCCTGAATTCGAAGCTTGGAGAGGGGCATGCATCGACATCCCAGGCTGAGATTGGAATCTGGTATCGAGCGCTAAGATAATTGAAGATATCAACAATCCCGTTGATTGCGGGTAGACCCTTTTCTTCGGTAATAGTTCGCACGAGGTATTCAGATGCAGGCTTGCCCCGACCGGAAGGTTTGTACGATCCATTCCTCAGAATATCGCGGACGGCTTTTCTTCTTTCTTCGTACAGGACGGAAAAATGTCCCACTGAAACGCTCAGGTCTTCGATGAGTGAGGGTAGCGAATCGGCATAATCGGGGCTTGAAACGCCTTTTGCCGCTATAATTGCCAGGATGACGTCTTCACGGGCAAGGTTATTGCAAAATGTCGGCATAGATTGTCATAGGTGACAGCTTACGACACCTGCAGTATTGGCGATCCATATGTAAACGCTGACCCTTTTGTTGGCCTGTAAAGTGATCTAATATACGTTTTGTGAACCGGTTAACGGCGCTTTTCGTAGCTTTAGTTCAGTTCCAGCAGGCCGATACTAGCGGCCAGGATCTGCGAACTCAATTAAGACCAATTTAGGCCATGCAAGTGACCACTACGAGTTTCAAGGTAGAGCCCAACAGCCAGGACACCGTGATCGTTCGAATCGGGAAAGCACTCGATTTTAGAAACGCCGCTGAGTTCAAATCTACCTGTCAAACACAAGTACGATCGGGAGCACGAAACTTCGTCCTCGATTTCTCAGAAACGGGTATCCTGGACTCCACAGGTCTTGGATCGATCTTCTCCCTGTACCGACAGGTTTCACCTCTCGAAGGACAAGTTGTCTTCGCCAGTGTCTCCCGCCCTGTTCAGGTTGTAGTTCAGCTAACCCGAACCTATAAAGTTTTCCGTCAGTTCCCGTCTGTCGACTCGGCACTGGAGACGTTTGAATAGCGTATCTGTGTCGGACCCTAACGGTACCGATCACGAGCCTTTACACTGAGTCATGGAATCAGTGAAATTGAAGCTTCGTCTTACTAACCCGGATACCATGGTGGATGATGTCCACGAGTATGTAGGTAAGTGGGAAGTCGAAAATAATAACCCGCCGGAAGCTCTTCTTCTCCGAATCGCATTGCAGGAGTGGATTTCTAATCTGCTCCAGCATGCCGATTTCGGGACCAGGCCTATCGAGGTGATCCTTGACACATGGATCGAAGGTAGTGTGGTCAAGTGCTCAATAGAAGACAATTCCGTGGGTTTCGCCCTTGAAGACGAACCTTCATCTTCAGATGGCATCGATGAGAACGGCGAACGAGGCCGTGGTCTCTGGATGATGCGGGAAGTAGCAACTGAAGGACTGTTGTACGAACCAATTGACGGTGACCGGCATCGGCTGACCATCGCAATTGGAAACAACCATGACTTATGGGACAACATTCTATCCTAATCGTTGAAGACGAGCATACGCTCAGACGACTCCTCGAGTATCGTTTGAGTAAGCAGTATGATGTCCGAACGGCATCGAATGGAGAAGAAGCGCTTGCTCGGATCGAAGAGAAGATTCCGGACATGATTATCTCCGATATCATGATGCCGGTCATGGATGGATTTGCCCTGCAGAATGCCGTTCAAAACAAAAAGGAAACCTCCGCTATCCCTTTCATCTTCCTCACAGCAAAGGCTGATGAGCAGAGTCGCATGAAAGGCCTCCGCACCGGAGTCGACGACTACATCACCAAACCGTTCGATATCGAGCAACTACTCCGGCGTGTAGATCGCCTGCTCGAGCGAACGCAGCAGTTCAAGTCGCAACTTGATGCGAAAATCTCACAAGACTTTTCGCGACGCCTGCTTCCCAAGAATCTTCCCGATGTAGACGACTATCGTATCCTCTTCAGTAATACACCTAAAGAAGATGGCGGTGGAGACCTCTTTGACTGGCTGGAAGTAGGTGATGGAGCTTATCTCTTCACCATCGGCGACGTAATGGGTAAAGGACTGAAAGCGAAGTTCTACGCGTTCAGTTTCTTCGGATATGTTCGTAGCACCATTCACGCTATGCTTCCGACCACGACGTCGCCGGCAGAGCTGATGTCTCGTGTCAACCAGGCACTTATTGACGATCCTACCATGGAAGAGACGTTTGCATCGCTTCTTCTGGTCAAGTGGGAGCCAGCCATTAACAGGATTACGTATGTCAATGCCGGTCACTGCCGTCCACTGATAGTCGGTGCCGAGACCGCAAAAGTAGTAGAATACAGCGACCTGATCCTCGGCCTTGACCATAACACCAAATTCAAGGACACGGTCATCGAGCTGGGCGAGAACATGTCGTTCATCGCCTACACGGACGGACTTTCAGAACAAGTTCTTGAGAATGGAAAGATGGTTGGCGAGGAAGGAGTTATGAAAGCCGCTACCGAAGTAGCCGATACCGAAAAACCTATCGAAGCTCTCCTCTCCAATATCCTCAAGTCGAGCGAGACTCCGGAATTCAAGGATGACATCCTCGTATTCTGGCTGCAGCGAACCGGTCTTAACTGGTTTGCGCCGTTTGCGGACGCTGGTTGAATAGTCGGTGATGAGTGCCGGGACTGTGGCACAGTCCTTAGTCCGTAGTCAGTCGTCAAGAGTCACCAGTTTCCCTTCTGTTTGCCTGATCAACCACGAGATCAACTCCGGACCGTAGATACTTCGCTGCGCTCAGTATGACAAAGCGCATGTTGGAATTACGATCAGCAA
>CBDUKH010000203.1:0-4066 GCA_965367755.1 uncultured Rhodothermales bacterium | reverse complement strand
CGTCCGTCGAATACACATACGGAATCGCATCAGGTAACACGTGAGCCGTCACGATGGAGGAGTCGGGAATGATCATCGGTCGAACGGATAGAGAGTGGGGAGCCAACGGTGTAAGGATGAAGTTTTTCGATCCGGGAACGACTATAGGTCCTCCCGCAGAAAGGGAGTAGGCTGTGGAGCCGGTCGGAGTGGCAATCACGAGGCCGTCTGCCCAGTAAGTGTTTAGATTTTTGCCGTCCACGCGGACTTCGATCGATATCAAACCCGTTACGCCCGCTCTCGCCAGGACAAGTTCGTTTAACGCCCAAAGCGTAGTCCGCTTCCCACTTGCGATGACTTCAATCTCGAGAACCATCCTCTCTTCAATGCGGTGCTTGCCTGCCTCCATCTCGAGAATTGCCCGCTGCGTTATCCCAACGTCGACGTCAGCCAGGAATCCAAGACGACCGATGTTGATCCCAAGGATGGGCGTACCACCACGACCAACCTGAGCGGCAGTATTAAGGAACGTGCCGTCCCCGCCAAAAGAGAGAATGACATCGGAATCAATCTCCAGATTATCTGAGATGCGAGCCTCGATATCTTCTTGAATCAGACCCCTCCGCAGCAACCCTTTAGCAATAGCGCGGTGGACCAGGTATGGAACCTCTTTATTCTGGCACCACTGAATAAGTTCGGCTACCGGACTCCAGAGCTGCTCCTTATTTGTATTCCCCGTTATGCCGTAAATCATTCTCTGCAATCGAAAGAGTTGGCTTCAGTCAATCCAAGATACAACTTATTGTCTGGCGATGACTTCGATTGAGGCCACAAAAAAAGCAGAAGGCCGGTGAACATTGCTGTCTACCGGCCCTCTCCAGATCACGCCATGTGGATGACATTCTTGTAGTCCCTTACAAGATGAGATTACCACCAACTACAAAACCATGGCGTCTGGTACACGGGACTACGGGTCATGCCAACTAAGGCCTGTTTCCACCACTAAGGAAAGGTAACCGCAGCCTTCCGCTATGAATGCGCCACAACAGTTATCCCGCCGAGACACTATTCAAATTCCAAATATTTTCGACCCAGCTTCGCTAGTATGTCAGAAGAAATCTGACGAGAGTGAGCGCCACGCCACCAGCCAATCAACAGTAAAAAACAAATCTGGATTCACTTGTTTTATCGATTCAACATCACCATGCTTAAGCTAATCAGAGTGCAAAATCGACGACGAATAATCATATCTTTTCCAGACCATCAGTCGATAATCATGTTTCTATTGAAGATACTTACGTTTATTCCGAAACGAATTGTTGCACAAATTGTGTACTAGCTTCAAAGACCATAACGTAATTACCAACCTTTTGAGTAACGACTGAACTCGTAGGGCAACAAACACGCATTGGGTAAACGGACTGCAAAGCCGAATGAAGCATATCGTAATCGTTGGGAATGGGATCGCAGGGGTGACCGCCGCGCGCTTCATACGAAAAATGTCGGATCACCGAATTACGATCATTTCGTCTGAATCAGATCATTTCTTTTCCCGGACAGCCCTGATGTATATCTACATGGGCCACATGACGTACGAGCATACGAAACCGTATGAAGACTGGTTTTGGAGCAAAAATCGCATTGAGCTCATCAGAGGGTACGTGACCTCAGTAGATACCCGGCTTCGAACGGTACTTCTTGACGGTCAGCGTCCGATGCATTTTGATAACCTGATAATTGCTTCCGGGTCGAAGTCGAACAAGTTTAACTGGCCCGGTCAAGATCTAACAGGCACCCAGGGCCTCTATTCGCTGGCTGACCTGCAAGAAATGGAGACCAGGACCAGGGATATATCACGAGCGGTCGTTGTCGGCGGCGGTCTGATCGGGATCGAGATGGCAGAAATGCTTCATTCGCGCCACATCCCAACAACATTTCTTGTCCGGGAGCAACGCTACATGGATTATCTGTTTCCGCAGGAGGAATCGGAGATGATCGGAAAAGAAATTCTCCGGCACGACATTGACTTGCGGCTCGGTACAGAGTTGAGTGAGATTCGCGGAGACAGCGGCGCAGTCACGTCAATCCAGACTAACAATAATGAAAATATCCCATGCGAATTCGTCGGCCTCACCGCGGGAGTTAGTCCGTCGATAGACTTCCTTTCTGGATCCGGAATAGAAACTGCGCGGGGGGTACTGGTCGATGATTTTTTTGAGACAAATATCGAAGGTATCTATGCGATTGGGGATTGTGCAGAATTTCGGAATGCCAGTGCCGGCCATCGTAAAATTGAACAACTCTGGTACACGGGACGAAGGCACGGAAAGGTCGCGGCCGACAACATCTGTGGAGCCAAGGTGCCCTATGATAAGGGAATATTTTATAACTCGGCCAAATTCTTAACGGTCGAATATCAAACGTATGGAGAAGTGCCACCGGTTCCTTTCACGAATACTGAAACACTTGTCTGGCAGGACCTTGAGAAAAGAAAATTGATTCGGATTAACTTTGAAGAAGGCACCGGGAAGGTTTTGGGATTTAACTTGCTTGGTGTTCGCTTTAGACAATCTGTCTGCGAATCATGGATCAGGGAAGGGGCGACGATCGATAAAGTTGTCGAGCATTTGCCGAGGGCGGCGTTTGATCCGGAGTTCTTTTCTCGATTCCCGAAAAGTGCTGCTTCACAATTCAAAAAAACCCGAGGGGGCCACCAAACCTCCTCCCCGGTTGCAACTTAACGCTTAACCTTATACCCAACCAATTAAGCCGATCATTAAACAAATGCTAGAAACTCTCTAAGAAACTTCCTAGGAAATAGAACAGGCCAGACAAACCGTGCATCCAAACTCTCCATCACATTCACCGAGCTTCCAGCTGACCGCACCGACCTCGGCATTCTCTACCGCCGAACGTGCAGGACTGTCTCTCATCGGCGTAGGTTTCATGGCACTTGTCGTCGCTCTCTTCGGCCTCGGCTCCTATGCACCCATCCCATTACTGACGCTCTTCCTCGGCGGCACCTCAATTGGGTCATTCCTTTTCTACAAGAGATACACCAACCGACCGGCCGATATTCAGAACGACCACGTCATGTTCTCGCCTTCACTATGGCGTGGGGCTAT
Organism: uncultured Rhodothermales bacterium; assembly: GCA_965367755.1. Taxonomy (GTDB): domain Bacteria; phylum Bacteroidota; class Rhodothermia; order Rhodothermales; family JABDKH01; genus JABDKO01. The sequence continues at coordinate 962 of CBDUKH010000203.1, read as the reverse complement.
TGCCTGGATTCTCGGAATCGTCTTGACCGGATTCTATGTCCTGCTGTACTGGTTTCCCGACTCCCTTTTCCATGCCATCCGTATCTTCGACCCTCTCAGCTGGACCCTGCGAGCGAAACCCGCCGACCAGTGGTTCATGTACGGCACCTTCTATACACTGGCCGTCCTTCTGATGGGGGGGCGCGCCATCATCAAGTATCGACACAATAGATACCAGATCATCCGCAGTATCTCCGTCACCTTCTTTCAGCTAATCTTTGCGTTCCTGATCCCGGCCTTCCTGCTTCGCCTGAACCAACCTGAGCTATACTTCTCGTACTTCTGGCCGCTGGACTTCGACTTGCTCTGGCCCTCACAGATCTCCAACCTGAATAGCGCCGGCGCCATCGGGACCTTCGCCGTCTTCTGGGGTGCAATTCTGACATTCATCGCCACTCCCATCCTGACTTATTTTTATGGCAAACGCTGGTACTGCTCATGGGTCTGCGGCTGCGGGGGACTCGCTGAGACTGCTGGCGACCCATACCGACACCTTTCCGACAAATCCCTGAAAGCTTGGAAGATCGAACGATGGATGATCCATTCTGTCCTCGTCGCCATCGTCGTTCTTACCGGACTACTGTGGATAAACAGTACCACTGAAGGCGCCATTCTCGGCTCTTTTTCATCTGCCTTTGCTAAATCCTACGGCTTCGCAATCGGCGCAGTATTCTCCGGCGTCATCGGCGTCGGATTCTATCCGCTGATGGGCGCTCGCGTCTGGTGCCGCTTTGGCTGCCCAATGGCGGCAGTCCTCGGTATCATCCAGAAATACTTTTCGAGATTTCGGATTACCACCAACGGCGGCCAATGTATTTCCTGTGGTAACTGCTCCACTTATTGTGAGATGGGAATAGATGTCCGCTGGTATGCACAGCGCGGCCAGAATATCGTCCGCGCATCGTGCGTCGGATGCGGGATCT
>CBDUKH010000202.1:0-4083 GCA_965367755.1 uncultured Rhodothermales bacterium | reverse complement strand
GTAATAAAAGCAAGACTCACCTTGCATCACCAAGAAATTCTGTACCCTTGTAACGTTACAACTATTCACATAAGAATTAAAAATAAAGGCAACATACATTGCTGAAAAAAAAGCAGACACCGCTGCCGAAGGCGGAAGCATCTATGGGGACACGATACTCACGGCCCTCGGTCGCTACACCATCAAACAGCCTGGCCTGCAATCTCCCCAGGACGTCATAGACAGAAATCTCAACATGTTGCGAGATCGGTAACATGAACTGCAGTTCTCCGTGATCCCGGATTGGATTCGGAAATGGTTCAACGAAGGATAGTGACGACTTAATAGGATGATCGTCGGATTCGACGCCAGTCCGAACGGCGTCCGTTTCATAGGCACCCATGTCAGCGATGCTCGTGCCATCTCCAGGATCGTACAATCTGTCTACGCCAAAGAAGTCAGTCGGGAGAGGTTCGTCCGTATCTCCATCACCGTCGATGTCAAATCGGTCCACCGGCAGAATAGAATTGTTTCCCCCATCGATGGCTGGAGAACCTCCCTGTAACCCGACGTCGTCATCGGCTGAGCCCGGGATATTATCGACTCCATCTGCATCCAACAACAGGGGATTGGAAGTGATGTTGCCTCCACCGTCGATGGTTCCATCTGAGAGTCCTCCTTCGACGAGGCTAGTTGCAACGATTGGAGAGCTTCCGTTGTCGTTATAAAGTTGGTCTTCTGGAATGGCAAGCCGGCCAGAAACAGACGCCTGCACGATTCTTGCTTCTAACACTGGCTGTGGACTATCACCTGCCGTCAGGAATGGAATCACAAGAATTGCGAAAGTTGCTCGTATCGGAAAGATTCTCGGCATTTGATGCTCGTATGATTTGTGAGTCAGGATTTGCAGCGGGGCCCATCCCAACGTTATGCGCGAAAAACGTAACTCGCGTGTCATCGTTGAGAATCTTCGTTGGAAATAAGCTTCCCAGGCAAATTGTGACCATGACCGCTGAAATGTTGTATTTCGAATCCTCGAACTGACGTAGCCACCAATGCGCGACCGGTAGCATCAACGTGTGATACTTGCACACGTCCTTGAAAATGCAGCCGCCCTTCATCATCTTGTACCTGGTAAGCTGAACACGAATCATAGCTCCAGAACAATGAAAGCCCTACGAATTGCCGTCATGCTGTTTGTATTCGCAGGAATGGCAACATTTAACCCCGCCGAAGCACAATTCAAAAAGCTTCGAAAAAAGGGAAAAGACAAAATTGAGCAAAAGGCCAAAGAGAAACAGCTTGAAAAAGAGCGAAAGCTTGAGAATAAAGTTGATGAGAAGCTGGATGACGCAGTCGAAGGTGCAGAAGATTCTGCACAGTCCGTTTTCCAGAAAAAAGCAGAGGAAGCCATGGCGAGCATGGCCGGATTGGCGGAAGAACCATTCGATCTTGGACCAAATCAGAAGGGAAGTGCCACCGCTCCATTCGTCATGTATCGGTCCGTCACGGAAATGAATTTCCCCGGCATGGAAAAAATGCCGGATATGTTCAAGAACCTGATGACCGTCAATGAGGTCCATTACTTTCACGACGGCCGCAGTCGTACGGACTCACGAGATGTTTCCAACATCGCCGACGGGCCCGGACGACGCATGATCTCTATCGATCATGTTGAAGGGACATACTCTATTCAGACATTCGAAAGCCTTGCTGCCATGATCGACGGGATGAGCAAAGATATCGATGACGAAGAGATTGATATGTCCGACATGCCCGATGCATCAGATATGAAAGTTTCTGTAGATGATACGGGCCTCAAAGAGAAGATTAACGGTGTGCTTACTTCGCAGCGCGTCATGGTTATCGAAGGGAATTTCACTAACACGACCGAAGGCGGGACGAAAGAAGGGAAAGTTTTCTTTGTTACTGATGCGAGAGTTTCAGATGAAGTGGCAGGACATCAGACGGTCGCTGATATAAATCTCGAAATTGCCAGGGCCATGGGTGCTGCATTTGGCAACGCGGGCAGCTCGTTTAGCGGCCTCTTTCAAATGATGCAACAAGATCCCCAGATGTCGGACCAGATGAATGATGCAATCGCCGAGATGAAAAAGATGGGAGGCGGACTGCCGATTCGAAGTGATACCTATATCGTCCAAGCTCCGAAAGATCACGTACTCGACATCGATGCCGTTCTTTCCGGCGTCCTTGCATCACAGGAAGAGATGCAGGCAGCTCAAAACGGCAACATTACTAAGCAGCTGACCATGCTGTCGGCTCGCACCACCACAGGCGACCTTAGTGCGGACAAATTCAGCAGCGATGTCATGGGGATTCCCGATGACTACGAGCAGGTCGAAGCCATCACGGACCCGTGGGCTAAACCTGAAAAATAAGTAGTTCTCTGGTCGGCTCTGGAAAAAAATTGGAGTGTCGAGTATTCGGCGCTCCTTTTTTTGTGTGCTCTGTCAGAAGTGACTCGATGTTTCTATTTTCGTGATATGACAGAAATCTCTTCCCGACCTGCCAATCTTCCACCGGCGACGTTTCATCAGGCACTCACGCCGATCCTCGCCCTGCTAGCCCTTATCGTCTACGGCCTGATCGTCCGGCCGCAAGTCCTCGGACAGCCAGCCCTGCCGCTCGAAATGATTTTCATTTCTGCTGCTGCCTTCGCGGCTGCGTTACAAATTCGCCAAGGTCATACCTGGAATGGCATCCAATCCTCTATCGTCGCCAAGTTCTCTTCCGCGCTCCCCGCATTCTTTATCCTGTTTGCTATCGGCATCATCATCTCAAGCTGGGTCATCAGTGGCACCATCCCGATGCTCGTCTACTACGGGATCAAGATTGTTAACCCATCCTGGCTGTACGTCCTCTGTTTTGCAGTGCCTGCCATCTTCTCGACACTGACCGGTACCTCATACGGGTCCGCCGGGACTATAGGTGTTGTTCTAATCGGTGTCACCCAGGCCGTCGGGGGTAGTCTCGGCATCGCAGCCGGTGCCATAATCGGAGGCGCCTACTTCGGAGACAAACTGTCTCCTCTTTCCGACTCAACAAACATTGCCGCACTCGCCGCTGACGTCGACCTGTTTGAACACATCCATTCGATGCTCTACACCACCGTACCGTCGGCGCTAATAGCCATGGTAATCTATACTGTCGTCGGGTTCGTGTCACCCCCTCAAATTGGCAACGTTGACCTGGGGTCAGTCGAAATCTTTCTGTCATCTCTTGACGAGATTTTCAGTTTCAATATTCTGCTTCTGTTACCCGCCGTCATCGTCCTCGCAGGGTCGCTCATGAGAATGCCGAGTGTGCCGACACTGCTTGCCTCCGCTGCCGTCGCCGGAATACTCGCACTTGTTTTTCAGCCGTTCGGACTTACTGATCTCGTGCAGACCTTGAACAAGGGGTTCGATACTTCCATGATTGACGCATCAATATCGGTCCCGCCCGAGGTCGTCGAACTGCTCAATCGTGGTGGACTGTACGCACTTATTGACGCTATCGTCATTGCCTTTACAGTATTCGTTTATATCGGAACGCTCGATCATATTCGGGCAATGCCCATCGTAGTCGATCGTGTATTTAAGTTTGCGCGCACAAGAAAGACAACGGTACTCGTCTCATTGGGGCTAACAGCAGTCACCAACGCAATGACGTCGAACCAGTATGCCACCAGTTTTATAGTGGGTGATGCCTTCAAAATCAAATATGACCAACTTGGTATTAACCGGAAAGTGCTTTCGCGTTCGATAGAAGATTATGGAACGATGGTCGAAAGTATTGTCCCATGGACCGTCACGGCACTGTTCATGGTAGCTACACTCGGTGTACCGGTTGCCGACTACTGGCACTGGCAGCTAATCTCGCTGGTTAACCTGGTCGTTGCCCCGACGCTGGTCTTTCTGGGTATTGGCATGTTCTACGAAAAGCAGAGTTAGCGACGGTTATGAAAAAGGAACTCAAAGATGCAACACTACTGTCGCACGAGGACAGGGATAGCAAGCTCTATCACGGGGCCGTCGTGCCACCCATCTTTCACAACTCTCTTTTTACGTTCGAGTCCTGGGAAGCTATTGACGAAGCCTTTTC
>CBDUKH010000201.1:0-4091 GCA_965367755.1 uncultured Rhodothermales bacterium | reverse complement strand
CATCAACAACCCCGTACGTCACAGAAGTATTTTGATTGTAATCACTTCGGACGAATGCCCGGATACCAATATCTGCAACATAACGTCCTCCGGATTGCACCTTGATCCATACCTTGTTGATCCGCAGTGTATCAAATGGTATCTCCGCGAAGGACTCCTCAATAAACCTTCCGAGGTGAAGCGTGCTGTATGACGCACTCGTTATGATAGAAAAATTCCGAAAGAGATCGTGACGCCCTTCGAAGTCATATCTCATTTCGCGAGCGCTCTGATCTCTCGGTCGCCGCCCGGCAAGAACGAACTGATCTACTGTATACGTCGCCCGAACTTCCGACGACAGACGTAGTGAAGTTTTTTCACTCGGTTTCCAGTTGACGCCCGGGCCGAAACGCAACGAGCGCTGCACATTATTTTCGGCAGACCTCTCGGACTTCAAGTATACGGTTTCGTACCGCGTCCCAAACACCATTAGGTCTGTGGTTAGCTCAGGAGAAAATCGAATCAGAAGACCAGACCTGGCAGAAAAGAATACTTCATCACGGTCGTCCGGATTTGTCTCCGGGGTATTATGATTCAGGATACGCGCCGTGCCTGTAAGAGTGGCAACATATCTTCTGCCAAGGTCGGACCGGACCGAGCCCATCAGAGAAAAATATCCGCGGTCGAAGTCTGCCTGCCTGAGAAGATTGGATTTTTGCGAGGCTTGTATCTCTGGCAGTTCGTCGCGGTTGGTCAGGGATCGATTCTCTTCCTCAACGCCTCCCGACGCAGATAATTCGTATCGACTATGCGCAGACTGATACGAGAGCATACTGAGGAAGTCGAAGGACCGTCGTTCAAATTTTGTGTCAAAGAAAAGCGTCTCGTCTGGGTCGCCAGTATTTCTAACTGAACGGGAATTCGCTGTCAGGTCGCCACCGCCATTAAAACTGAATCCCCTTCCCAACGGTATAGTGGCGTCAACAACGAGTTTGAGGGTGTCGGACGTAGTTTGCTCAATTGACTCCGAGAACAGGGAGCCGGAATCTCGATTCAGAAAGGACACAGCCTGGTACGTGTCTCTCCTGAATGATGAAGCGACAAAGCTCGAGGAGAAGGTCGATTGTTCAAGCTGGCGTCTACCCGTCCCTGACAATCTGGCGGCGTGACCACGACGCGACTGCAGCTGTTGCAGCAAGCCATCCGCTGCAACTCTCAAAGAAAACGTGTTATCGTCATTCGTTTCAAAGTAAGTTGATCGCATACCAAATGCGGGGCCGCTGTCGGCACGCAGGGGTGAGGGGCCCGTCGTAGTGGCAACTCCGGGTCGTTGATCGAGGGCGAATCCCACAGACGGCGTTACCGTCAGGTGATCGCTCGGTCGAATGGTGACACCGGTCAACGTATTTTGAATAAAGACTCGGCTGAGACTAAACCAGTCAGCATTTCCACGAACTTCAACATCAAGAATACTGCTCACAGGTCTCGACGCCGACCAGTTTAACCGATTCTCATCACGAAAGACAAAGTTATCTGCGAAGATCGCGTACGCATCAGACGAAAAGTAATTTCGAATTGTGATGTCCCATGCCTGGACATCATAGGAGGCACCGATCCTGGCGATCCATCGATATCTGTTGATGTCGCGCTCGAGTCCCAGCTCTACGGCATTCTGGCCCAGGGCTGGCACAGCTTGCAGCCCGAGCATGAGGAGGAGAGGGACGAGGCGGTTCAAACGTATATACCGATGTCAGTGCGATGTCGGGTTATCCCGGAGGCCACTGCATTTTTCTGCCGCCGAGAAGATGAAGATGGATATGGTACACGGTCTGCTGACCGTCATCGCCGCAATTAAATACGGTCCTGTACCCATTGTCCAGTCCTTCAATCTGCGCAACTTTAGACGCAACCACGAACAAATGACCCACCAACTCACGATCTTCAATTGTGATATCGTCGAGTGTAGCAATCGGCTTCCGTGGGATAATAAGGATGTGTGTCGGCGCCTGCGGATTAATATCGCGAATAGCAAAACACAGATCATCTTCAAAAACTATCTCTGCAGGTATATCTCCTGCTTCTATCTTCTGAAATAAAGTCTTTTCCGGCATGAAGTTTAACTTTTGGCGTGATATATCTTCTATGTTACTCGCGCAATATCGTAGGCGCAAGTTTACAGAACCATATGGGCTCTTTTCGGTTCATGTGAGGACATCAAAAAGCAGTAACGTTACATGGCTAAAGTTTACGTAACCAGGAGAGTCCAGTTTAATGCTGCTCATCGGTTGCACAACCCGGCGAAATCGGATGAGTGGAATCGAAACACGTTTGGCAAGTGCAATAGTCCCAACTGGCATGGTCATAATTTCGTCCTCGAAGTCACAGTTGCTGGAGAACCCGACATCGATACCGGTTATGTTATCGACCTGGGTGATCTGAAGAAGTTGATAGAGGAAAAAGTGATCTCAAAAGTCGACCATGCGAACTTGAATCTGGATGTAGATTTTATGCACGGTGTTATTCCTTCGACAGAGAACTTTGCGATTGGAATTTGGAATCAGCTGTCAAAAGCGATTTCTGGTGGCAAGCTGCATAGTGTAAAGCTCTCAGAGACGGAGAACAATTCTGTAATCTACCTCGGCGAATCAGACTAGCGTCTGGCAACAAAAGGAAATATGTATAAGCGAGAAGATATTTACTGCGAAGACGTTACTGAGAACCTGCAAGTCAAGGTCAAGGAAATACTTTCGGACATCGGCGAAGACCCCGATCGTGAAGGACTTGTCAAAACACCCGAGCGTGTCAGCAAAGCTCTTCAATTTCTTACCCATGGATATACCGTTGATCCTCGCGACATTCTAAGCCAGGCACTGTTCGAGGAAGATTATTCGGAGATGATCCTGGTTCGCGACATCGAGATCTACAGTCTGTGCGAACATCACATGTTGCCGTTCTTTGGGAAGGCACACGTTGCGTATATCCCGAATGGAAGAATTGTGGGGTTGAGCAAAATCCCTCGCGTCGCAGAAGTGTTTGCCCGACGCCTGCAGGTTCAGGAGAGGCTGACTATTCAAATTCGAGACGCTATTGATGAGGTTCTATCACCGATTGGCGTTGGAGTGGTCATCGAAGCTCAGCACCTTTGCATGATGATGAGGGGAGCTGAAAAGCAAAATTCTTCGACGACAACAAGTGCCATGAGCGGCCAATTTCTCGATCCGACCACGAGAGCTGAATTTATGAGGTTGATTAATGGCCACTAAGTCGGGAGAAGGAAGGCTCATTGTTATTACCGGCGCGAGCCAGGGGATCGGGGCAGCTACTGCAATCGCTTTTGCGCGCTCGGAGACGTGCCGACTCGTTCTGGTCTCTCGCAATACGTCAAAGATGGACGCTGTCGCAGAGGAGTGTGCAAAAACGGGATCCGCAGCACACGTGATGACCTGCGATGTCACCGACGAGCGTGCTGTTTCCGCTTTGTGCGAATCTGTACAATCGCGATTGGGCGTGCCTGACGTTGTCGTAAACAATGCAGGAGCCTTTGAGCCATCAATGATTGCGGAGACCACGCTGTCAGTGTGGGAGCGACAGGTTGCGGCAAATCTGACAAGCGCCTTCCTGGTTACAACAGGATTCCTCGATAAGATGAGTATTCGAGGATCGGGAACGTTTGTCTTCCTCGGCTCGGTCGCTTCAAGCAAAGGATATCCGGGAGGCGCAGCCTACTGCGCGGCGAAACATGGAGTGCTCGGCTTCGCAAGATCGCTGAGAGAAGAATGCAAAGACAAAGGGGTCGGAGTGGTGACTCTCTTGCCCGGTGCGACTTTTACTCCCAGTTGGGAAGGAGCCGGCTTACCCGAGGACAGGTTTATACCGAAGGAAGATATAGCCGACCTCATCGTGGCGGCCTGTAATACATCCCACCGAACGGTGATTGAAGAAATACTGGTCAGGCCTCAGCTCGGGGATATATAGGTGAGTTATGAGGGATGAGGGATGAGGGATGAGGGATGAGGGATCAGGGATGAGGGATCAGGGATCAGGGATCAGGGATGAGGGATCAGGGATGAGGGATCAGGGATCAGGGATGAGGGATGAGGGATGAGTTATCA
>CBDUKH010000200.1:0-4115 GCA_965367755.1 uncultured Rhodothermales bacterium | reverse complement strand
TCAACCACGAGCTCGGTGAAATTGTGGTACCGGTGAAGACGCCGGTTACCCGCAGCGGGACGGAAAGACCCCGTGCACCTTTACTGCAGTTTAGCATTGACTTCGACCAAGAAGTGTGTAGGATAGGCGGGAGACTTTGAAGCGGGCGCGCCAGCGTCTGTGGAGTCACCCTTGAAATACCGCCCTCTTCTTGGCTGAAGCCTAACCCGCGATCGTTATCCGATCGGGGAACAGTGTTAGATGGGTAGTTTGACTGGGGCGGTCGCCTCCTAAAGAGTAACGGAGGCTCTCAAAGGTACCCTCAGCACGGTCGGTAATCGTGCTAAGAGTGTAAAGGCACAAGGGTGCTTGACTGCGAGACATACAGGTCGAGCAGGTGCGAAAGCAGGACTTAGTGATCCGGCGGTTCCGAATGGAAGGGCCGTCGCTCAAAGGATAAAAGGTACGCCGGGGATAACAGGCTGATCTCCCCCAAGAGTTCACATCGACGGGGAGGTTTGGCACCTCGATGTCGGCTCGTCGCATCCTGGGGCTGAAGAAGGTCCCAAGGGTTGGGCTGTTCGCCCATTAAAGCGGCACGCGAGCTGGGTTCAGAACGTCGTGAGACAGTTCGGTCCCTATCTGCTGCGGGCGTTGGAAACTTGAGTGGAGCTGCTCCTAGTACGAGAGGACCGGAGTGGACGAACCTCTAGTGTACCTGTTGTGACGCCAGTTGCATCGCAGGGTAGCTACGTTCGGTAGGGATAAGCGCTGAAAGCATCTAAGCACGAAGCCCGCCACAAGATGAGGTTTCCCCTATGGGTCGTCCAAGATTAGGACGTTGATAGGCTGCAGGTCTAAGTACAGTAATGTATTGAGCCGAGCAGTACTAATTACCCATGAGGCTTATACCCACTTTTTTACAAACGCCGAGAGCCGTAACGCTTTTACTCGGTGATACTCTACTTGCTATTGAAATCATGAAATGTCACCTTTTTCTCGGTGACTATTGCGCGGGGGGTCCACCTCTTCCCATTCCGAACAGAGAAGTTAAGCCCCGCAGCGCCGATGGTACTGCCATTATGGTGGAAGAGTAGGTCGTCGCCGAGATCTTTTTATAAAGGCTCCATTGCTTTTGCAGTGGAGCCTTTTTTCATTTCATTCAACTCCCGCCCCATTCGCTTCTGATTCCCTCATCCAGTACCATCCGGCAGAATTACTAAATTGTCAACGCTTGTCAACGCTAGTCAAGGCTTGTCAACGCCCCTCCGCCGCTCTAACTTTTATACCGATCCCAAACAAATCATCGCCGGCAACTCCACGCTAGAAAGTGATTCCGACCATGTTCCTACGCAAACTCTTCTCAAATGACAACAAGGCCACCTGGGTTGTAATAGACCTCATCATCGTAATTATCGGTGTCTACTGCGCCTTCCTCATTCAGAACTTTGCCGAAGACAACAAAACTCAAAAAGAACGCGATAGAGTATTAACAGCGCTCAAGTATGAAATGGAAATTTTTAGATACCGAATGCATGAGACTACACTCGGTATGCAAGCGCTCGAAGCAGACCTGCGCTCCATCAAGGACAAAGGATCATACACCAGCTTCGCCGACTACCGTTTCATCGAACCTCAGTATGACTATCAAACAATCTCGTATGCCCTCAACCTCCAAAACACAGAAGTCGTGGACTTTCTTCTCTATGACCAACTACAATCTCTCTTCGTCGAGATAAAAAAAATAGAACACGCCGAACGACTGATCACCGAAACGTCCAGAAGGTATCGCTCCATCCCCCCTCAATTACAAAAAAGTGCCCCGGCGTATGCTGTAATCGACACCGAAAACAAAGACAATTTTAATCGATTCATCACCCTCGTCGGGGACCGAGCGGATATATCCGGGAGGATTGCAGAGGCCTCCGCGGTTGCCATGCCCATAATCAATGAGAGACTCGGCAGTCGCAAAGCGCGAGACATCGAACGTCAAATAATTGTCGATAACAGTGACAAAGCACAAAACGAGGATGAGGCCGTTCGATTAGGCGAACTGTTCTTTCCGAATTTTTCGGACGCCGAAATAAGGGAACTCTATCGAGCGTCTGTCTCCGATTCGACAGCCAACTGACCTTGACGTTTATTCGCAGCCTCCGTCCGGCAACGGCTCCCGTGTTCATCGACGCGGCAGATTGCAACACTGTCTAGCCGTACGCACCGGCCCTGTAATTTCGCAGCGAGATCTACTTCGCGTGCCGTGATCTAAAAAAGACTTTGAAGTTGAGCGTATACAACGACCTGAGGGATCGTGGGGTACCAAGGCATCTTGTCTTGCAGCATTACGGCACTACCGCTTTTGCCTGAAGGGAATTTACCGGGCTGCCGGACAGTTGGTGACTTAAATGGGGCGAGCCGCACGAGCTAGTATCGGTACGAGACCTGAACCAGTCGGCGGTCACTCACCCATAAAAGTATGAAAAGGTATTCTTACGCTGCGGTTTTCTTGAGGAGCAGTGCTCGATCTATCGAATAAGCGCCGCCACCAGCTAGCATAATTGCACCCGCCATGGCTAAGACAAGTAGATGATATTCGAAGCCCTCGCCGGCTTGTTGACCACCGAAGTTCATAAAGAAGCCATGCTGGAGGTGGGTCGTCACGACCGCACCCACCATCACGGCACTAATTCCCAGAGCAGCTACACGCGAAAGCGTTCCAGTGATCAGTGCAATAGCCCCGAAGAACTCGATGATGATTACGAGGAAAGCGATAATGTACGGTAGCCCGATTGTGCCGGTGAAAAATCCCATCGTACCGGAGTAGCCGTAGCCTCCAAACCAACCGAGAAGTTTTTGCGCTCCATGGGCAAAGATGACAATGCCTAGAACGACTCGGACTAGAGTAATGGCCGAACTGTTTTTGGTGGCCAGTAATTGTTGCATGATAATATTACGTTTCTTGTTGTTAAAAAAATAATCTTGTGGAATCTCTAGACCCGTCGACTAAGCAGACTGACGGATACTTTCGAGTACGCGAATAAGGACCCCTATATCTTTGGATGATGTCGAACGAAAGAGTTCTTCTCCGGCAGAAGCGAGAGGAGCATCAAGCCTGGACAGCACCTTGAGACCAGCTGCGGTAACAGAGCATAAAACGCAGCGCCTGTCATCAGCTGCACGACATCGTTCTATGTAACCCTTCTTGTCTAATCGATCCATGAGTCGTGAAATGCCAGGATTATGTTCGATTAGTCGAGCTCCCACTTCGTAAGTGTTCATGGGTTCGATCGCTCCCCGCAAGATTCGCAACACATTGTACTGCTGGAGTGTGATTCCTTCCCGTTGGGAAATCTGCTCCAGATGAAAGCGCACAATGCTCGCTGTTCGAAGCAAACCAACAACCGCTTCCTGCTGTACCGACTCAAACGGTACGGATTGTTTTATTTCATCTTGAATAGTCATGGTACACGTGTTTGGTTTGATTCTTCCTTTTAATTGAGAAAGCCCATCTTGCCGGATTCGTAATCTTTAAATAGCGATTCAAGATCCTCGCGGGACGTGGCCACAAACGGGCCATACTGCACGACGGGTTCGCGAAGCGGCTTGCCGGAGAGTAAAACAATCCTCGAATCTTCCTTCGCTTTCAATTGGATATCCTTTCCCGCTTCGTCGAAAACAACGAGGTCTTTGAAACTTGCCTGCTCGTCTTGAATCAGCAACGACCCCGAAATTATCAGCATGGACGCATTATGCCCATCCTGGAGTTGGAACGCGATATCATCACCTGCTGTCGCATGAATGTCGACGATAGTAACCGGTGAATATGTTCGAGCAACTCCCCGAACGCCGGCGAACGATCCTGCAATAACACGAAACGTGCTGTCACTGATCGTGCCCGACGGAATTGACTCTGGCGTGATATCCTGATAACCGGGTTCAGCTTTCTTTTTGTCGGCAGGTAGATTGACCCACAGTTGCGACATCGAAAGAGTACCGCCTGCGCGAGTGAATGCATCGCTGTGAAATTCCTGGTGCACAATGCCACTACCAGCGGTCATCCATTGAACACCGCCTTCAGTAATAGTACCCCTGTTTCCTGCCGAGTCAGCATGCGCAAGCTCGCCCTCGTACACAATGGT
>CBDUKH010000199.1:0-4147 GCA_965367755.1 uncultured Rhodothermales bacterium | reverse complement strand
GATAGAAAAGGGGATGCCCCTTGGCAATCAACTGGACGCCTACGATGTAAAGCCGGTGGCGATCATCGATGCTATCAGACTGCAGCTACTGGCGATTGAACTGGCAATTCAGACAAAGGAACACCAGGAAGCGCTGAAAGCACGTCGTAAATAGGCTCAAAATAAAACCGGCCATCACCACTAGGATGACGGCCGGTAAGATTCAGCTGAAAACAGGATTGTCTACTTGACGAGACTGATAGTCTTCGATTCCATAAACGTATCTCCTGTAGCGCGGTAGATGTATTGTCCACTTGCGAGGCCGTCAGCTTTCACGAGGATCTCGTGCGGCTGATTGGCATCAACGGGACCGCTATACAACGTTGCCACGCGACGTCCCTGCATATCGTACAAGTGAACATCAACATTCTGTGTTGACGCAACACTCAGGGTTATCCTTGCTTCGTCCTGGAATGGATTAGGATATGCCTGCGAAAGTAGAGCAGCTCCCGGAAGGGCGATGTCCACCTCAACAATTTCCGAGTAGGAAAATGACCCATCCAGATCAACCTGTTTCAGGCGGAACGTATGAGTACCAGGATCCAGATCATTCAGCGAATATGAATAATCCTGGCCTTCAGTTGTAGTGCCCTGACCGTCCACGAACGCAATCGATTTGAAGTTGAGTTCGGCAGAAGATCGGTTAGCAGATGGTGCGGCGTGCTCAATATCGAAACCTGCGTTCGATGTTTCGGAAGCCGTGTTCCACAGAAGAGTGACATCATTTCCATCCACAATCGGATTGAACGAAACGAGCTCAACAGGGAGCGTCGATACGGTGCCTGTCCACAAGCCACGACCATGGGTTGCAGCAAGTATTACATCGTCGGCTGCTCGGTATCGAAGCATGTCCACACGAACCGTCGGGAAGCCTGCAGGGGCTGCCCAGACTGCGGGTCCTGCACCGATATCATCAGTTTCCATTACACCCGCCTCCGTGGCAAGCATTACTTTCGACCGATTATTCGGGTTGTACATTCCCCAGCGGACCGGTGCATCTGGAAGATTAGAACCAGTGTCACGGTCATTCCAGGTTGCGCCACCGTCGAAGGTCTCCCATACAGACGCGACGCCGTAGTTGGAGAACGTCACGAGCAGCGTGTCTTCGCCTGCACCGAAATCGATACTAGAGATGCTACCAACCGGTAACGGAGTCGTGTCGATGACCGACCAGACTGGAGTACCACCATTCTGTGCATCTGCGACTCTATGAATAGCACCGGACGCGGTCCCTACGTAAACGGTCGCTGACGACGGAGACCCAAATGGTGACGTTCTGATGTGTGTCGCTGTCGCACCCAGTCCGCCACCCGGTCCAATTGTTCTCGTTGTAAAACCACCAACAGAAAGATTGTACGCGTGGCCTATAACTGACGTGCCACAGTTGAGAAACAACTCACTCGTCCCATCATCAAGATCAGAAGGATTAATGAAAGAAGCTGTGCAACCAGCGACTGTGCCTACGTACGTAAACGAAAGACCACCATTCAAACTGCGATGCGTATTGGAGCCGGTGTTCGCACCTACCGCGACAATATTGGTTGCCTGGTTAATGTGCGTGAACGCACCGTCTCCACCAGTTCCATCACCAAAGCTGGTTCCAATTCCGGCAGAATTGATTTGAGGCGTTCCATTATCCTGCGTGCCACCAACCAGCAAATTGTTGCCCGAGAGGGACTGCATGTCGACGGCGTAGTACTGCGTCACATTATAACCGTTGTTGCGATTAACATATGTCGGCATACCAGCGACGGTTACGTCTGCTGTGTAATCGATACCGCCATCATGTCCGAAAACAACCTCAGTCGAAGACCCTGGTCGATACACGATCTGATGATGATCAGCATGCACGACAGGGGGTGCAGGACTGAGTGTGCAGCCAAGGCTGGCAGGATTAAACCAGATCGATATCTGATTCCAGGTTGCGCCTGTACCAGCTCCACCACCGGAGTCTGCATTCGCATCGGTGGTTCTGAAAAGGTCAATTCCTCCAACGATGACGTCATTGGGGTCGTTAGGATTGACAACGGCAATCAGGTCATACCATGCTTGCCCGCGAGTGAAGTCTCCCGCCGTCATCGTCGCGACATCGCAATCTGCAGGCAATGGCATACTAACCCAATTCACGCCACCATCTCCACTGCGGTAGATGGCCTGTATTCCGTTAGTGAAAGCGTCGTGCGTCAGAGCATACACAACATTTGCGTCGGACGGTGCCGTCGCAATCTCAATTCGACCGAAGCCTGCGGTTGGAAAACCGTTAGTCCCGGTATTCATCTGCGTCCAGGTCAGCCCATCGTCGACCGACTTCCAGACGCCGCTGGTTGAAAACACTCCCATTGATGCCCAGATATCTCCGTTCGCATCGATTTCGAGATCGGCAGCTCTACTCGTTGTTCCTGTATGAGTGCCATTCAGAACTATCGAGAAGCTTGTGCCGCCATTCGTCGAGCGCTGCACGCCGCCACCTTCACGAGTGGCAACAAGAACGGTACCGGCTCCGGTCACGACGAGGTCCTGCACCGCAGAGAATGTAGTGGTGGTTGCCGGTGACGTGCTGACCAGTTGAGCCCACGTGGACCCACCGTCAGTCGACTTCCAAACGCCGGCGCCAAGAATAGCGTCTGCGTTAAAAAAGCCCTCACCGGTTCCAACATAAAATACGTCAGTATCTGTCGGATCGTATGCCATGGCCGTAACTGCCAGGTTGGCCCAGAAATCGTCGACGCTATTCCAAACTGTGGATGCATTGGTAATATCATTAGTGTACCAAAGGCCTCCACCAACTCCGCCTGCCCACACTTTACTGTTGGTGACGTCGTTCGGGTCAAACATTATCGTTCTGGTTCTTCCACCCACATCATCCGGGCCTCTTTCCGACCAGCTCATCGATGAAGCGAGAATTCCAAAATTTGATTTTTTCTGCGCAGTAACCTGTTCGTTCGCCTCAACGAGTCGTTGGACGGGGACTGTCTGCGTGGCCGGATCCATTGTCAGCAAGTAGTCCTGGAAATAACGCTCACTGGGATTTTCTGCCTTCGGGATTGCTTCGACTTCTTCGGCTGACATGTTGTACGGATGTTCGGCCAACATTTTTTCGTAGGCCTTTTGCCGCTCTAGCTTATCCTGTACAGCGTCGCTGGGACCAAATTTCTGACTATAAAGAACTGCAATTATGATTACAGACAGAAAAGCCAGACCGAGTGGTAGTATTCGGTTTCGCATAATAAAAATGGGTTTTGGGTGGAAAAAATGGCAGAAATCGGGATTCCGCGATCTGGCGTGCAAGTAGTTCTCCTCAAGCGCGATTCCTTCTGTTTAGAACGTATCGCTGCAGCCGGTTTAAATAATACCTAAAAGGTAGAAGAGGTACCAACTGAGAATCAGCAGTTTGGGCCTTTGGCTTAAGGACAAATCCAGCCAATTGTTGTCCACCGGTGTATCTCTTGGTCTACACCGGAGCTGTGCTCCCTTATTATCCGTCCACCGTGATAGAGTCGAGATAAAAGTGCAATCGCTCTTCGAATCGCAAAAAGCCATCTGGAAAAGGATACTGCGTCTCGTCCATGAAAGCAGTAACTATTAGCTCGGGAGTCGAGGAGTTTTCCCGATATCGAAGAGTTACAGTCCGCATTCCACGACGACTCATGGGACTGGGAATCAATTCAGGAAGATCAAAAAAGCCAATATCCTTAAGAAGCGTCATCACAGAATCACGTTCATCAGGTGAGACCTGCCTGTCGAGGACAAGCACCGGTTGACCTGTGTCATTCCAGCGGCGAAGCGAGTCCGCATGGTCGATTTGAACCGTAAATCCGCAATCTTTGTGCATGAAACAGTCCAAACCGTTATGTACGCGATACTCGAACATGAACTGCGATTCTGGCATAGTTGTATCCCTGCTTACGTCGTCACTCGCTGTTTTACAGCCTGCAATCATTGCACAAAGTATAATCCCTGCGATATAGCCCAAAATTTTCTCCATGCTCGACGAAGTTTTTACACGACTAAATATTTCCGTTCCGGCAAACGATACCATCAACTTTTGAGGTGCCATTCTCGGCTGTCCGAACGGTCTTCACTATTTGCAGCATACTGGGGCACTTAA
>CBDUKH010000198.1:0-4219 GCA_965367755.1 uncultured Rhodothermales bacterium | reverse complement strand
AACGTTGGAGGGAGCTAAAACCGGGGTACGAAGCCACGTTCGAAAAATCCAAAATTCCGGTGAGGTGACTATGCTATCTCGAATATTTACCGCCGGTGTCGTACTGGTACTATTCGGTTGCACGGTAGGCGGCAGCGTAAAAAAACTGCCACCCATAACGACCGGCGGAGGCATTGCGGTCGACATTACTTTAGTTGAAGTACAGTCATGGCCAGGGGGATTGCCGACACGTACTCCATTCCAGCGAGTTACGGGGGAGCTCCTGGCTGCAGATGACATGGGGCTGCTCGTGAATGGCCCGGCCATTGGTCATTTTGCGTACAGCGTTATTCGTAGTGCGGAGTTTCCTGGCCTCTCAAAGTTCGACCTGTCTGGGGCGGGACTATCGGCTGATAAGTTAGCAGAATTGAAGTTGTATTCTCGATATCCCACATCCATTGATGCCGATATCACGGCAGCTCTTCTGGATGGATATGGACAGGACAGTCTGTATGTCTTTCGGTGACTATGTGCAGCACGTTGAAACATATTGTTTTTATTACCTTCTTGATGTGGGCCGATGTCGACCTTAGAGCGCAGCACGCACACGGACACTCTCAACTCCAGGCACAGCCGGTCCACGCACCTGAAGTGATTGAGACGATTCGGAAAGCAAGTCTTCGGTTTCAGAATATCAATGAAGCCATCGCGGCTGGCTATCGTCTGGTAGGTCCTGACTTTCCAGGAATGGGTGAACACTGGGTGAATGTCAGACAGGTCGTGCAACGAGATCTCGATCTTGCTAGCCCGGCGGTTCTCAGCTATGTCAAGATCGGAAGGGACCAGATTCTTACCGGAGTCGCTTACACATGGCCACTGCGACCCGCAGAAGCCCCTCCTGATTTCATCACCAGCGGTATCTGGCATACGCACAAGGGATCAATTGATGAGGAGACACTTGTTTTGAATCCTCGCGGAATGACTCATGGTGGGAATGACCACCAGCTTGCCATGGTACACGCATGGGTGTGGGTCGATAATCCGGCAGGTGTTTTTGAGCAGGATAACTGGGCGTTGCCCTTCCTGAGGCTGGGCCTTCCGGTTCCAGACCACGTTCCACCGCAGGCGGGTAAGGCATTGCATCTCGTGTCAAATGGTATAGATTATTATATGGGTCTTATTGACCTTGCTGGCGCGCCATCTGTGGTTGAGGAGCGTAAAATCCGTTCTGCGATGGAAAATGCTCGGACAGCAGTAGTCTCCTGGCGCAATGCAAATGCACAATCAAACGCAATTCATGCCAGCGGAGTCGAACAGCTTGTTGACGTCTGGATCGACATGTGGAAACGAATCGAATCCCGGTCAAGCGAGTCGCTATGGGATTCCATAAAAGATCTAGCTTACTAGCACAAATGATGTTATAACAATTCAGTACGTAGTGGCTGTGAGGGTGATTATGCAGGGCGGTTGACGGACACGTGGATGAGGCGATGTGCTGGAATCATCCATGAGGAAGTTTATGTTCAACGACAATCGCAATTCGATCCGGACGTTGGTATCGGCTCGGCTCTCCATCAAACCGATACTTCTCAGTGCAGCACTTGTCATCCTGTTTCCGCTTGTGACCATAGCCCAGGATGTGAGCGTCGACCCGCTTAATCTCGTTATCAGAACCGAGTCTGACCAGCGGGACTCCGTTAGCTTTCAAATCACTAACTCAGGATCCAACGAACGAGTGTGGAACTTGATAGGACTTGACGATCCATTTTTCGCCGATTTTCAGGTTGTTGCGAACGCGTCTGGACCGTTAGATCCCCACAAAGGGGGTGCTGCAGATTTTTCAGGATACCCGTCGTTACGCCCCGATTCTAGTCAGCAGCTCGGCGCAGGTCAGTGGATGCTTGGAACCGGCAGTACAGGATTAGGTGGCGATTACGATGCATTCTTAAGTCGTTCTATCAGGGAAGGCATTGACAATGTATTGCCCTGGGATTGGGAAATTCGATTCACTGATGCATGCTATTCCATATGGCAAGAAGCAATGGATTCCGGAGATCCATTTGCTACTCCCGAGGATGGCTGCTACTCGTATGATCGTTTCTCTTTCTCTGGAGACACCAGGCGCATTCTGGTTCCTTTTGAGATATGGAATGTTGGCATCGGAACGTATGACGATACGACAGACGACTATCGTGCTATCCCGGTTGTGATAGATTGGGATATCGACGGCTTCGATCTGCAGTGGGTAGATCATTTAGCGTCCGGTGCTGATAATGATCCGGAAACGGACTGGGTGTACTGGCACAATCCATGTAATGCATCTGGTTGTTCAGAAGATGACCTGTCTCCCGGCACGGGAGGATATGACCGCTGGCTGGAAGACCATACTAACGGTGTTCAAGAAGACTCGCACGGAACTGAAGTACTCGCTAGAATTGTTTTTTTCAACTGGAATGGAGGCTCAATAGCTGCGGCCTCGGACAAGACAGACTTCCTGGCTAATATTGTCAATCAGGAAATGCCGGAGCCGGGGACCGTATTTCGAATTGTTACTCCAAAGGATTTTGTGCGAGCGGAGGATAGAACTGGCGAAGTGCCTACCAGTTCAACGAGTGAAGTTGTGCTCGAAATTGATCCGAGGTTTCATGAAGCCGGCGTCTACACCAAGGCATTCGAACTTAGTATCGCCGGTCTGTTCTTTCCAATGTCCGTACGCCTCGAAATCCCCGGACCTTCAGATGTGTGGAATGGTCCTGGCGACGACACGTTCGCACTGGTCGAAGGAGCTGACACTCTTCTGGCAATTCGACCGGGTGACAACAACGGAATTTCCGAGTTAAGTGCGACTGTTTTCCCGAATGGGGCACCTCCCGGAATGAGCAATGCTGTCAATCGATTTTACGAAATCACTGCAGTAGGAGGTTCATACTCTGCCGAGGCAACCTTCTATTACAGCGAAAGTGAGTTGGTTGGCACCGGACTTACAGAGGAGGCTCTTCAGGTTTATCAGTGGGAAACAGATTCAGTCTGGACTCCAATCGGCGGCGTGCTTGATACTGATCGAAATGCCATAGACGTTGCCGGCCTTGCCTCATTTGGAGTTTTTGCAATCGGTGATCCGGCGGTAACAACAGACGTCGACGACGCCGTCTTAGAGATCGAGAAAGAACTAGACCTCTGGCACTACCCCAATCCATTTTCTGAATCGACAACAATTGGTTTTGACACCGCTCATTCAGGTCACGTAAAGATAGACTTGTATGATATTACGGGGCGGCGAGTGCGCTCAATTATTGACCTCGACGCGCCTGCTGGAGGACATGCAGTCACGTTCGAAAGGGACCAACTTGCAAGTGGTGTATACTTCTACAGGTTGCAGGCTGGAAAGAAAGTCATAACGAGACAAATGGTGATCACACGATGACGCGAGTTGGAATATATCTTGTCTGTATCACGGCAATAACAAGTTCGACCTTTGCACAAAACGAAATTCGACAGTATTGCTCGCCGGATCCATCATATTATCGTGGCTTCCCTGTATCGATAAAACCCGTCCGGACTATCATCTATCAGATATGGGATACAGGCGCATGGGTCAACTTGGAGCACGAGGTACTGATCTTTGATTCGAACGAGCGACGGACACAACACATTTCTGAGGATTGGTTCGATGACCGCTGGGACCTATATCGCAGGTACTCATCCGCGTACGAAGGAGATCTCGAAGTTCAACGCGAAACATCGTATTGGAGCGGCGAAGCCTGGGGGGACGCAGAGCAGCGGTGGCTATTTTCATATGATGAGAACGGCCAGTTGGATTCTACGATTTTGCAGTTTCTCACGCTCGACCAGTGGGAGAGCAATTGGAAGTATTCATCGAGCTGTAGCGATTCCGGCCTACTTATTTCACAGGAAAAGGAAAGATTTTACGAAGGTGAATGGATTCCAACCAACCGTATCGTGCACACCTACAATTCGGCAGATTCTCTAACTGAAGCCCTTGTTGAGACGTGGGAGGAATCCGACAGTACGTGGCGTAACGGGTGGCGAACTCGTTACGAAAGAGCAGACTCCGTACGAGTAGTTATCAGTGAAGTGTGGTCCGAAACCGGCAACGAGTGGGAGATGACAGAGCAGGTCCGCGATACTCAGACTCGCAGCACCAACGGCGTATTATTGCGAGTACAAACAGACGCTTGGAACGGGCAAACCTGGTTTCCACAACGAAGGGTCAATTTCA
>CBDUKH010000197.1:0-4235 GCA_965367755.1 uncultured Rhodothermales bacterium | reverse complement strand
CCGTTTCTTGCGAACGTGCCATAGAGTTTCGTCATGCCAGTCCGTTCGAGCGACATCTCGATTAAAAACGGCCGCAGCCTCTGAGTGCGTTTTCTCCGGGTACTTCATGATCGATACCCGTTAAGAATCTCGACAACATGGACAAATTTTGTAGGTCGCGACTCTCTGCTTGCAATACCCTGAAGATGCATGAGGCAAGACATATCTGTACTCGCCACAAACTGCGCGCCCGCCTGTTCGTGGTCACGAAGGCGATCTCTACCCATTTTTACTGAAATCGCTTCTTCGCTAACAGAAAAAGTCCCGCCGAATCCGCAACATTCATCTTGCCGATCCAGATCGACAAGATCTATCCCTCGCACTGACTCGAGCAGCGTACGGACGATATCAACACGCGATTCCATCAATTCCGTATCGGGACCTAACCGTAATCCCCGCAATCCATGGCAACCGCTGTGGATACCTACACGGTAATTAAACTCAGCATCGACGGCCGTCACGCCGAGAACCTCATGAAGGAACTGGCACACTTCAAAGGTTCGCTTAGACACATTCTGAACTTTGGAGCTCGTACTATGATGATCTACAACGTGGAGTACGCACGATGCAGAGGGGGCAACAACATAATCGTACCTGCCGAAAACCAGTCCGAATCTGTCAACAAGATTCTTAGTCGTGGATCCGAAGCCCGCATTTGACAAAGGCTGCCCGCAGCATGTCTGTCCCACTGGGATTTCGACTTCGCACCCATGTTTTTCAAGCAAATCCAACGTAGCGATTGCAACGTGCGGATAGTACTGCTCTATGTAACATGGAACGAAGAGTCCAACTGTCATCTCAAAAATGCCTCAGTTAGCCCACCATCAACGGTAATTACCTGGCCGGTTGTTTTCGAAAGGCGTTGCGTTACCAGGAGGAACGCGGCTTCTGCCTGATCAGCTGTAGTCACCGGTTTCTTTGTCAAGGTTCGATTTGCGTAGAACATCGAAAGCTTGTGTCGCAGTTCTTCGGTAGTATCCGATTCGTCGAAGGCGATTTCATATTTCGTCAGCGAGGCAATCACCCGATCCCTGGGAAACATGGAACTCCCGCCTACTACAGTTGCTGGAGCAAGCCCGTTTACCCTAACATTTGGAGCCAGTGCAATGGCGAGTTCCCTGACGAGGTGATTAGCCGCTGCCTTGCTCGTGTCATAAGCAAAACTTCCCTTCTTGGCCACTGCAGCATTGACGCTCGTCGTAAGAACCAGCGACCCGTCGAGCTGCTGTTCCTTCCAAATGCGTGCGGCTTCTTCAGCGACTATGTGTAGACCAGATACATTCACGGCAAATGTTGTCGCCCACGCCTTGTCTGAGACGTTGCCATCTTGATCCGGGGTTGGATAATATCCTGCTGTGACGACAACGTTGTCGATTCCCCCGTACGCCATGAGCACTTCGTTAAAAGCACGACGCACTGAATCCCTGTCCGTAATATCTGCTCCCAGTCCTATGATGTCGCCTGAACCGGACAACCCCGTACCGGCCACTCCGATGCCCATCCCGATCTCCGACATAATTCCTTCGGCCACCGTTTTTGCGGACTTCTCGGAAAGATCGAGTGCTGCAACCGTTGCTCCTTCAGGCATGACACGGTCTACGAATTCGCGACCGATTCCACTCCCGGCTCCGAATACTACCACAATCTCGCGAGCGAGCTCTTTTTCCGGCGGTTGTCGTTTCAGTTTTGCTTCTTCAAGGAGCCAATACTCAATGTCGAACGCTTCCTGCCGTGCAATGGCGGTATAGTCAGAAATTGCCTCTGCCCCGCGCATCACTTCGACAGCTGCGTTGTAGAACTCGGCAGTAACTCGGGACTCGCTCTTATTCTTGCCCCATGTAATCATTCCCAGACCTGGGATCAGGATTACGGTTGGACTTGCGGGTCGAATTGCAGGCGAGTCAGGGTGTTTGTGCGACTCGTAATAGTCTCGATAGTCAGCCTGATATTTCTCAAGCCCTTCGGCAAGCTTCGACCGTAACATTTTCAGGTCTTCAGAGTGCGGATCCCAATCCACAAACAGCGGCTTTATCTTCGTACGAAGGAAGTGATCTGGGCATGAAGTCCCCATTTCTGCCAGCCTGCCAGCATCCGCTGAATTAACGAAGTCAAGTATTCGCTGATTGGTCTCGACCGTACCGATAAACTTCTTTTCGCCACTCACCTGACCACGCAGCCACGGCAGGATCGACGTGATCATTTCCTGGCGTCTTGCCGGATCGACGGGTTTAATTTTTTGACCTCCAAAGGTATTGTCACCTTTGTCATGCTCGGCGATATATTCAGCGGCCTTCTCGATTAACTGAAGCGAAAGTAAATAGCACGACTTGTCATCTTCAGCCCAGTTGATCAATCCGTGCCCGCCAAGTATGATACCTTTCGCATTAGGATTTTCTGCGCATACACGTTGCATCTCTAATCCGAGCTCGAACCCTGGCCGCTGCCAGTCCACCCACTCGACCTCGTCCCCGTAAATTTTCTTTGTAAGCTCCCGCCCGTCTTTAGCGGTAGCCAGTGCAATACATGACGTTGGATGAGTGTGGTCTACGATTGGGTGCGGGATAAAAGCGTGAAGTGGCGTGTCAATTGACGAAGCGCGGGGGTTCAAATTAAATGTGCAGTGACGGTACATCCCGACCATTTCATCCTCAGCCGGAGTCTTGACTCCCTTCTCCGACTTGTTTGCATAAACATCCTGGAGAGCTATCAATCGGTCTTGATATAACGACGAGAAGTTCTCGCGCTTGGCAGTTCTAAGGTCTCCCCCGGATCCCTTGACCCACAAAACTTCAACAGTCTCGCCAGACAATGGGTCAGTTTCCATCAACTTGGAGGATGTGTTTCCACCTCCCGTATTAGTTATCCTCCAATCGGTACCCAGCAAATTGGATCGGTAGACTAATCGTTCGACCGGATCGAGTCGACCTGCCACCTCATCATCCCACAAATTCTCGACATGTTTGAATGTCATCTTCTCAGTCTGTTCCATTATCCTGTAATTGCTATGCTTTTATTTGTAAACTAACTGTCTAATCGATGTCTGTCGTACCGTCGCGCGTACATACCTTGGAAACCGACAACAACATTTATGTTGCCTCAATCGTCATGTTCTATTGACGAATTTATGCGCGGCGTAAATTCTATCAGTTCTGAGCTGTTTCGCGCAATGGTACGTACGCTGAAGTCCACGGCGACGTCTCCCATACTGCGAGCCTGGACGAGCAGGTTGCCCAACGCGCTTGACTCGGCGGGGCCTGCGACAACAATCATCCCACAGGCATCTGCCGTAAGCTGATTGAGTAGCGTATTTCTTGATCCCCCTCCAACGATGTGCAGACGCGATGTCCTTGGTAGACCGGTCAATCGGAGGAGAGTGTCGACCTTACGGCTGTAACCCTCTGCCAGGCTATCAAGTATCAGTCGCACCAACTGAGCACGATTCGCCGGGCGCTCAATATCTGCAGTATCGCACGCTGTCAATAGCTTTTCTTCCATCTGTCCTCGTTCTGAAAACTGAGGTTCATCCAGGTCGACGGTACCGACACTGGGCCCGTACGAGCCTGCAGCTTCCATCAGGTCTTCGTAGTCCACTCGCTCGCCTCGTTCGCGCCAAACTCGGATACACTCCTCCAGCACCCACATACCGGTCATGTTTTTCAGAAAACGGACCGTGCCATCGAGCCCTAACTCATTCGTATAACTCTCGTCAAACGCTTCCTCACTCAGAATAGGTTCTGCCAGCTCTGCACCGATAAGGGACCAGGTTCCTGAACTAAGATATATCCATGGCTCACTCTCGTCTGCTGGAACTGCTGCCACCGCACAAGCCGTATCGTGTGATAGTCCGCTTACCACAGGAATACTTCTGCTCATCGGGGTACCGGCGTGAACAGTACCGGAAGGAACGATAGTCGGGAATTTTTTTAGATCCATCCCGAGCTTCTCAAGGAGAAATGACGCCCAGAGATGGCTCTTAACATCGACGAGCTGTGTGGTACTGGCATTTGAGAGTTCAACTACGGGTCTACCGCTGAAACGATAGTTGAAATAGTCTGCGATAAGCAGTCGCATCGAGGTTTGCTCAACCAACTCGGGTTCAGACTTTACGTCAGTATATATCTGATAGATCGTATTGAATGGAAGAAACTGGATGCCGGTAGTCTGATACACCTCGCTTCTTTCGATCTTTTGATGCA
>CBDUKH010000196.1:0-4359 GCA_965367755.1 uncultured Rhodothermales bacterium | reverse complement strand
CGGCACCCTGGCCGGGCGCCAACGCGGTTGCCGGGCTAGGCGTCGGGATGCCGAACCACCCCGATCGATCCTCTCTTGTGCCGCACGCCATCGGGCACCAATCCGAATTCCGCAGTCATTGCGTTGAACAGATAGTTCCTTGAAAAACGTGCTTGGCACTCACACGAAGTCAACGGTAGAAAATGCGAATTTCATGACGCACTCCATAGACTCGAAAGCGGAGCTGCAAACATGTTGTCGGCGAAAGGAACTACTTGATCGTGGTCATACAGTACCAAGCCTTGAACAAATTTGTTTCCGCAGGCTTCTGCCAGCTTGCGCATGCCGGAAAAGTCTTTGGGTGAAACTGTCGCAGACGCTTTCACTTCGATACCTACGACTTGTCCACGTCGGTTCTCCAAAACGATATCGACCTCGTTTTTGTCCTTGTCGCGAAAATGTGAAAACGCACATCGCATATCGCTCCATGTGGCAATCTTTTGAAGCTCGCTGAAGACGAAGGTTTCCAGGATTGGTCCGAATGACGTCTTATCGCTTCTTACGACATCGGGGGATACATCCCGCATCGCCGCGAGAAGCCCGGCATCGTAAAAATGCAGCTTGGGTGATTTGATCAATCGCTTGAGTCGATTACTGAACCAAGGCTGAAGGGTATGCACCAGATAAATGCTCTCGAAAATGCCAACGTACTTTCGGGTCGTCACATGATTAAGACCGATGGCAGTGCCAATGTTGGTGTAGTTGATTAATTGACCAGAGTGTTCTGCAAGAACCGAAAGTAGTTTTGGCATGAGTGCGAGTTGTTCGATTTGTGCTACATCGCGAACATCACGTTGCACGATCGCATCTAGATAGCTGTGGTACCAATCTTGTTTTCGTGACCATGTTTTCCGCTCAAGTGCCTGCGGATACCCACCAGAAAGCACCGCTTCTATCAGCTCGTCCCCGATGAGCAAGTGACCGGTAGATGGTGTCTTTGCCGCAAATGCTCTGTCGATGAAGTTCGAATTCGTATTGAAAAGTTCAGCTTGCGAAAGCGGAAGGAGGCGGATGACTTCCATTCTGCCAGCAAGCGAATCTGCAGCCGTCGGGATCGTCATTATATTTGCAGATCCCGTGAGAAGGAACCTGCCGGGAGCACTGTTCTCATCGACCGCATTCTTGATCGACAACAGCAGATCAGGCGCACGTTGAACTTCATCCACAACGGCGCGATCCAGCCCTCGAATGAAACCGACTGGGTCGTCCATGGCGGACTGCAAAACAGTTGCATCATCCAATGTCAGAGAGGGTATGTCGTCAGACGTTACATCCTTGGCAAGTGTTGTTTTCCCCGATTGACGAGGCCCCGAAAACAGGACAACGCGGGTATCTGTCAGGGAGCTCTGAATTCTGGTTTTGGCAAGTCTTGTGTACATTTCAACGGAAACTTTATTCGACCAATTGAAAGTATATGCTCGACCAATTGAAAGTCAACAACTGACCGTTTGAATTTCGAATCTCGACTCGTTGAAATCGTTGTGTCACGGTGACGCCTGGGTAGCTGACTACAGGTACACCACACTAATCCATTGATTGACCAAACAGTGCCGGCCGGACTCTGCGAGCGAGGGGTTGTTAAAACGACCAATCGCAACAGATGAAAAAACAGAATGGAGGAATCGTCTTTGACCGCCGAGGTTGGATCAGGATCACGTCGGCGGAAATCGTGCTTTTTTGCCATGCCATCAAGGCTGGAAAAGTCTGCGGGACTTCTGCGTATATCAGTGCTGCATGGTTGAGCGTTGCCATGCAACGGTCGTGGCTGTTGGCGACTAATACATTGAATTTGTTAATGCGGTGTAGTGCTGAAGAGACTGGAAATCCCCGTGTCGGCACCCTGGCCGGGCGCCAACGCGGTTGCCGGGCTAGGCGTCGGAATGCCGAACCACCCCGATTGATTCTGTCCCTGGGCATCTCGCCATGAGGACACCTTGTTCGAGTTCAGTCAGCGAGACTACATGAGATCACGCGCCTTCTCGTCGCCGGCTGCAGATCGGCTCCAGTCTTTCCCAGATATCCGCTGCAACATCGGCAAGACTGAGACCCGAAATATCGGTCGATTCAGAATAGGCAGCCCACTGTGTTTGCTTGGCCGGGTCGCCTGTAAACTTATCCGCCAGCCCGGGCGGCTTATCGATTGGAATACTCGTCTGTCTGCGACCGAAGGTAGCGGTGATTGCTGCCTCCAGCTCCACTTCAGTGGTATTGACAGCACGCGGCACGGCGTAAAGATCGTAATAGTCTTTCATGCGACTGTTTACAACGCCAAGAGCTACGATAGCTTGAAATTTCTCTGCGATGACGGTAGCTGGGGAGTAAGCCCGGATATTAGCGCCAGGCAGGTCCAGCAGGGAGCCATAATCAACTTCATACTCAGGATTACCAAGGACGTCACCAAAGCCGAGGTCGATAGCGATGGGGATTCGAGCGCCATCAAGGCTAGCAGTTGTTTTCAAACGCATCCCATCATAGACTTGATGATCCCGAATCGGGGCTGCAGTAATCTTGGCCGTGTCGAAGACCAATCCATCATTGCTGTCAGTCGACAGAATCTCTGCGAATTCCTTGATCAACATGGAGTCGTTTTCTTCACCAAAAGCCAGAAAATCTACATCGCGCGTGAACCGGCCTGGATCAACGGTCCACAGCGTAACAAGCATGCCTCCTTTCAGAACATATCGATCACGATAGTTGGAGACAGACAGTCGATATATCAGGCGCTCAAGCCCATAAGCAACCAGGACTGCATCAAATGCTTGCTTATTCTGTCTCGCATGGTTGAGCAACCGTTGGCGGACTGAAGCAGCGATGTTTGCAAATGCCTTAGCCATTGGCTGTCAAAGCCTCCAGATATGGAGACATCTGGTTCCATGCACCGTAAGCTCTAGCCACTTCAGCGAGTTTGGCAGGCGTAGACTTACGCTCAGCCAAGGTTGCCTTCAGGCTTTCGATGGCAACGGAACGATCCACAAGTTTTGGGTTTCGAAAAGCATCCGCCAAGGTTTTTTCGAGACTGTAAATTGGCACGTCCACATTCGCGATGTTGTGATGAGTCAATTCTCCTGAATAGTAGGGCTCACGAAACCGTACGACTCGAATTTCAGGATAATCGGATTTGGGTTGCCAGCCCTTTGCCGCTATTGCCCCCCAGATTTTACGAGGAATCTGATCGGTGACGCGATAATAGCCTAGCGCAGACAACAAACAAATATTGAACCTGGGATAGCGTTTTGCGATCTCGGCAAATTGGATATGGATGCTCACGTCTGATTCTGCGCTCTCGTAGAGGCCACGACTCAGACGAGTTATGACTCCTTCTTCCGCGGCTCGGGAAATTGCAGAGGCTGAAATCCCGATTGTTCGCAGGTCTCTCGCACGCACCAGACTGTGCGTTTTCATATGAGCGATGATCCGTTCGCGATCGGTTGTAGACTCTGGCACGATTGTTACCATTCCTAGAACATATTGCCTTATTGTCCTAGAGTTTGTAACATATCAAGCATTCTAGCGCCACTACTTTCGCCGTGAAAGAAGTCAGAATACATCCGCTGGCTCCGCGTGCAACAATTGTAGGTCACTGGGGACAACGCTATGACCATCTCATCTACAGACAGTGAAATGCTTAGCCAACGGCTTCCGGATGAATACGAGCAGGCGAGCGCTAACCAACTACGCCAAATTCTGGCTTCGCAAATGAGTCAGGGCACCGACGAGGTCAACCTTCAGATTCTCGTGGACGACAAGCCGACAACCATAGCGTTGCATCGCTCACTGTCTGAACTTTTGCTGGAGTTGCTTGGTGTAGTAGGGTCTGGCGATGCAGTGACATTGGTGCCAGTTCATCAGCAGCTGACGACGCAGCAAGCGGCGGATATTCTGAATGTGTCCAGACCGTACCTGATCAAGATGCTTAAAGAGGGTGTGATGGATCACCACAAGGTTGGGCGACACCGACGTATACACGCTAATGACGTCTTTGCTTACAAGCAAAAGATGGCCGCCGAACGCGCAGATGCGCGCTCTGATCTGGCCGCAGCGGACTCCGAGTTTATTTGACAAATGTTCGCAAATCGATTCACGGCCCTGGTAGATGCTTGTTCGCTCGTTTGTACTCTCGGCAGGAATACCATTCTCTGCTTGGCAGATGCTGAACTATTTCGAGTGCGCTGGTCGGAGGAGATCCTCAGCGAGACAGAACTTGCGCTTGCTGGAATGTTCGCAATGCGTGGTCATAGTGCGCCTGAGTCTTTGTTCGAGCATTGGCTAGAATGAGAGTGCGTATCCAGAATCCAAAGCTATCGCCTGACTCGCTTCTAT
>CBDUKH010000195.1:0-4367 GCA_965367755.1 uncultured Rhodothermales bacterium | reverse complement strand
AGAAAAGGATTACCGCGCTGGAACGTTAACTCGTTGAGCTTGAACTCAAACGGATTCAGTGCCTGATAACTCGGCCGGTCAACCCGGCGACTGTAGTTAATGCGAAGCTGATGAAACTGGCTAGCCTGATACGTCGCTCCACCCGATGGAAACAGATCGAGATAGCTGCGCTTGACCGAATCATTGTTCTGCGGCTTGAAAGCGTTGAGGTCGCCTTTCGACCTGGTATGTTCAGCACGCAAGCCTCCACTGACCTCGAACACAGACAGCTTTCTCGAATACGTCACGTACGCGGCAGAGATACTTTCCCGATACTCGAAGTCATTGCTTCGATCGATATCCAGCTCTTCGGCATCATCGAGTACGTTGTAAAACCGGTAGCGATTGTCAGTGATTACTTCAGATATCTTGCTTCCAACTCCCAGCTTGCCGCCTCCAACAGGACGTTCATAGTCAATCTTGCCAGCATAGATAGCAATGTCCGTTGGGGCGTTACTCGTGTGGATATTTTGCGTATCCGGATCGGGAGATGATGGTACGAAATAGAAGTTCGGCTGGTAACTCCGGTTGCCGTTCTGAAAAGCCGCAACATCCGCGTCGATGTTGAGCGTTGTGCCGTCACCGTCATCGCGCCGGACGTTTACATTCGCAGATCCGTTCTTACGGTTCCGATCGTTATCGGACAGTGCTCTCAATGTCGATTGCAGCTGGTCATTGGACAGATCGACAATCGGCGTTTCGGTTGTCGATAGCCACGTTCGATCGCTCACCGCTCCGCTTACCAGGAATCCGACTACCGTCTTCTGGTCAAGAAAGAAATCGGTGCCAAACCTCAACGAATTCGTCGGGCCACCGCTATTCGTACTTCCCTGCTGATCATATTCGAAGTTGTTCTGGATTCGATAGATGTCCATCCAGTTTTCATTCTTCCCGGCATTCAAAGAGTAGGAGCCATAGCTGTTCAGGCGACGGTTCCGATAGTTGAGTGTTGTCGTTCCGGAATAATGTGAGCGCTCACCATAGCTGTAACCCAAATCAACGGTGCCGTTCATTCCAAGGTTTTGATCGCGACGCAATTTGATATTGATAATCCCCGCATTTCCCTCGGCTTCATACTTTGCGCCCGGGTTCGTTATAATCTCGATGGCATCAATTTCGGAGGACTGCATCGACTTCAACTGTATCGCCAGGTCTTCAATACTGAGCGGAGATGGCTTGCCGTCTATGTACACCTTAACTCCGTTCTTCCCGGCAAGGATGATGTTATCGTTGTTATCTACGACCACACCAGGTGCCTTTCGCAACAATTCAAGGGCGGTGCTTCCGGTTGACGCAATCGTCCCCTGAACATTGAGTACGGTTTTGTCTGGCTGTACTTCTATCAGGTCGCGCTCTGCTTCCACGGCAACGCCAGCGAGAGTCACTGCGTCTTCGAGTAAGGTAATGTCATCGACTGTGAGCGTCTGGCGGCTCTGCAATTCGAACGCAGGTGTGTCAAACGTCGTATATCCCACGAATGATACTCTGACCCAATATCGCGACGGGGAAATATTTCTAAACGAATAATTTCCGTCGGCATTCGCCACCGTTCCATCGACAACAAGACTATCCGGCAGAGAGTATAAAACAACAGTTGCTGATTGAAGAGGCACCCCGGACGAGTCGACAACTTTTCCTTCGACGGAGGCGTTTGTAGACTGAGAAAACGCTAACAGGGTGGTCTGGCAGGCCATAATGAGCGCCAGGAACAGATAACGGGTGATCTTTGGTATCATTTCGTCGGGATCCTAGTCGAGATTGGTCGCAAATATTTCACGTAGGGTGTAGACGGCACCCAGCCGGTTATAGTTACATTTGACCCACGACGAGCCAGTAACTTTAGATCAATTTTGCCTACCGTTTTAAATGAGCCCTATTGAGACCTTTTACTGCAAGTTGGCCAATATTTTGAAGCACCGATCTATATCACTGAAGCCTTCAGTCGTGACTCAGCGGACAAATTCGCTGCGGGATGTACCGCGTCTCCTGCCGTTGCTGGCTATTTTTGTCACGGCAGCGATAGGCTGCAGACCGTCGACCCCGGCCTTCGATCACCTCACGAACATTGAATCCGATCTTGCCTTCGTCGAAACTAATCCGGCCGATGCGATAGACATGATTGTTGCGAGCGGCTATCAATTATTGCGAGATAGCCTGGCGACACGATTCGACGACGGTATTGTCGTCGCGACCCTCGTCTACACACTCGACTCGACGGGGGCAGCGTCGATCACCGACACAACCATGCTTACAATAGGCGGCATGGGAGAGGACGTCGATGACAGAGGCATTGACTGGCTTGCAGATCTACTACCAGAACAACAGGTATTCGCAACGACTCGGAGTGCTGAATATTTCACGTACCAGAATGTAGCGGACGCAGCCAACCAGTCTGCCGCAGTGAAAGCCACTCGCATTCCGGGCAATGACATTTCGGGCGGACTGAAGACCATCACTATTCACTATCTGAATGACAGCAGAAAGATCACGCAGATCGAAGTGGAACGCGATGGCGGTGGGCTACTATTCGGGGAAAAGAGTTACCTCGACATGAGGTTTGATGGTTCGGCTGTCGAACGACTCACCGCGATGGACTACACCGTTGTTCTTTCTCTCCCTTTCAAGGGAGCTACTGCGTACCGCACTTCTATGTCAGTGGTCGATGGCCCCGCTTAGCACGGGAGCAAGCAAAGAATCTGACAGAATCCACCCTCGAGATAGCACGCGTGCTTGTATGCCGGCATCAAGGACCAGACGTGCTTCGTCGTACTTCCCCTGTTCTGCAAAAACGCGCGCCATCTGATAGTGTGTCGATGGATCATTAGGCGCTTGCGCAATTGCTGTTCGCGCAAAAGCCTCGGCGCGATCGTACTGCTGCAGATACATCGCCTCGCGCGACAGGTGAACATGGAGATCGGCGTTGTCAATAATCAATTCAGTGACTTTCTCCATTGCATTCTCCGCCTCCGCAGTGCGCCCGCTCAATCGTGCCGCTTCGCAGAGAATAGCGAAGGCTTCGGCATCATTCGGCCGGAGTCTGGCGGCGGTCTTCGCGTCGAGGAAAGCGCTGTCGTAGCGTTGCATCGAAAGTAGAATCTTCGCCCGAAGTTTCAAGGCTTCCTGGTCTTCCGGCAATGCCGTCAGCACTTCGTCCACGCGAGCTTTCGCTTCGAGGACGCTATTGCCAGACTTCCAGGCGGCTTCGGCCCGATGGTACTGGGCATTGAGATTACTCGGTCGCGCGCTTTGCTTGAGCATGACGGGTTGAGCCTCGGAAAGTCGCGGGGCGACGATCCCGGAGCAAAGAAGAGCGATGGTAATTAGCAGTAGCGTCTGTTTCATGGTTGCATGCCGGAGTGTTGCGTCGTTTTGAGGCGAAAATCGTTCCAATTACGGATTTTCAGGCTGCAAACGAGCCTGGAACGCGCAGTATGCACCAATCGGTGTTTTCTGGAGAGCCATTACGTGTTTTCGATGGAGTATCATGTCTACAGAAGGTACATTGTGTCTACCCAAGCATACTAAACTAATCTTATGGCAAGGGCAGTTTCTCCACCAGTTGCCTTCGATCGCTCCGCTTTTGAAGCGAATCTCCAGACATCGACATTCGGTCGCGCGATTCGCTATTTCGACGTCGTCAGTTCCACCAACGATCTCGCCCGGTCCTGGTGCGAAAACAGCGCGCCGTGTGGTTCTGTCGTTTATACCGAACAACAATCAGCAGGCCGCGGGAGACTCCAGCGCAACTGGATCTCAGATCACGGGAAAAACCTGACATTTTCTGTCGTCATCAAGAACGATTTCCCCATCTCGAGACTGGGCCTGGCCGTCATCGGTACCGCCGTTTCTGTTGGCAACACCCTGCGCACGCTTTACGGTCTGGACCCGGTCATACGCTGGCCGAATGATGTGCTGCTTAACGGCAAAAAGTGCTGCGGAATTTTGTTCGAGACAGAACACTCGAATGGTCACGTACCTCATATCATTGCGGGCGTCGGTATCAACGTAAATCAGAAAGAGTTTCCCGGAGATTTTCGGACCGAGCCGACCTCGATAGCTAACGAGCTTGGTCACAAAGTGTCGAGAGAGGTTTTGTTGAGCGCCCTGCTTTCATCGATGGAGAAAGAGTTGGCGGAGGTAGCGAATCCCGATGCCGACGGTTTACATTTAAGGTATCAGCAGCACCTGCTGGGAATTGGTTCGCACATTGTTTTCCGGATGCACGACCTGGCCGAAAACATCGAAGGCATCGCCGCGGGCATCAACCGGCAGGGAGCGCTGGAGATCATGACGATGGTAGGCATGCAAACGTTCGTAGCCGGAGAGAT
>CBDUKH010000194.1:0-4504 GCA_965367755.1 uncultured Rhodothermales bacterium | reverse complement strand
TGTGAGGCACTCGTAACCATGTGAGCATACCGGCGGAGATAGCCGGTTCGAACTTTTGGTACAAAAGGCTCAAGAGCATCCAGTCGCTTTGCAATTTCCTCATCGGAGACAAGGAGTTCGATACTGTTATTGGCAATATCGATCGCGATACGGTCACCCTGCTTTATTGCAGCAATCGGTCCTCCTGAAGCAGCTTCAGGTGAACAGTGCCCGATTGAAAGCCCTCTTGTGCCGCCAGAGAATCGGCCGTCAGTGATCATCGCAACAGACGTGTCGAGGCGACGGCCCGCGAGGGATGATGTGGGCTGAAGCATCTCGGGCATACCCGGTCCTCCTCGCGGTCCTTCATAGCGAATGACTACAACATCACCTGCCGTGACCTTACCGTTCAGGATTCCGTCAACCGCTGCATCTTGCGATTCGAAGATGTTGGCGACACCTTCGAACTTCAGCATGTCAGGTGCCACGGCTCCAGTTTTAACGACACATCCTTCCGGTGCAATATTTCCGAACAAGATTGAAAGACCTCCCGTTTTGCGGAACGCGTTGTCGGCCGACCGGATGATGGTCTCGTCATTATTAAATGCTTCTTCCAGGTCCGACCGCAAAGTCTTTCCTGTTACTGTCGGACGATCAAGATGGAGAGCATCAATGGCAGCGAGTTCCTTGAGAATCGCGGGTACTCCACCAGCCCTGTCGACATCTTCCATATGGACGTTCTTTATGGCCGGGGCCACCTTGCACAGATAGGGGACGCGGGAAGACACATCGTTAATTCGGTTGAGGTCGTAGTCAATGCCTGCTTCATGAGCTGCAGCCAGAAGATGCAACACGGTATTCGTCGAGCCACCCATTGCCATATCGAGGGCGAAGGCATCGTCGAAGGCGTCTCGCGTTGCGATCGCTCGTGCAGTTATGCCTGAACCGACCAGTTCGACAATTTTCGCAGCGGCACGTTCAGCGAGTGTGTGGCGCCGGCAGTCGACTGCGAGAATGGAGCCGTTGCCTGGTAGCGCGAGTCCGAGTGCTTCCATAATGCAATTCATGGAATTGGCGGTGAACATTCCCGCACAAGAACCACACGTCGGACAACCGAAGTCCTCGAGTTGCTGAAGTCTTTCGGCATTGATGGTGCCATCGCTGAATTGGCCCACACCTTCGAACACAGAAATGAGATCAATCTTTTCACCGGACGGAAGTTGTCCCGCTTTCATTGGGCCACCCGAAACGAAGATAGTCGGAATGTCGAGGCGCAAGGCTCCCATCAGCATCCCTGGTACGATCTTGTCGCAGTTAGGAATGCAGATAAGACCGTCGAGCCAGTGAGCCGCAGCAACTGTCTCAACCGAATCGGCGATGATCTCCCGGGAAGGC
This sequence comes from uncultured Rhodothermales bacterium, assembly GCA_965367755.1. Classification (GTDB taxonomy): domain Bacteria; phylum Bacteroidota; class Rhodothermia; order Rhodothermales; family JABDKH01; genus JABDKO01. The sequence continues at coordinate 3,130 of CBDUKH010000194.1, read as the reverse complement.
AACGAATAACGCATCCCTATGTGACCCATGGCGATTCCGTCGTCGACACCGATCGTGTTGAATTCGAAAGGGACGCCGCCAGCTTCGCGGACCGCTTCCTTTACGACGCGACCAAATTCCTGAAGGTGTACATGTCCCGGGATGAGGTCGATGTACGAGTTGCAAATGCCGATGAATGGCTTGTCGAAATCGGCACTGTCCCTGATGGCACCTGTAGCCTTGAGGAGACTCCGATGGGGAGCACGCTCAAATCCGCGCTTGACGGTATCGCTACGCATCGATTGGCGAGGTTGCATTGAGGCTTGTACGGGTTATGGTCAACCCGTGACCTTAAATAAATGCTATCTCGCTATTCAGGATATGAGGATTGACCGGGTGGTTAGCCTATTAGTAGGCTAATAAGGAGGAGGCTAATAATGAGTGCAAGCGAGAGCACTCGGGAAGCATCCACGAGGTCAATCCCAATTGGTAGAATCTGAGATTCGACAATAGCACCTGTTCGGGACAACTGTCCCGACGGGTAAGCGTTGCTATTTACGGTGCCGAATTGCATTGTGCTTCTACAAAATTGAAGGCCGTAATAACTGGCATATAAAACGGAATGTCAATGCAGGGATTGATTTTTCCACAGAACCGCTCACGCTCACGCCGATTTTATTTCAGATAGTGATGGCTATTTGAGGATTACAATGTACCCGCATAAATGGATGGACCACAATAGGTTGGGCGTACTGTTCATCCAGTGATTCGGCCGCTGTTACAACCAGCAAAAGCCAGAAGAAAAAAATTCAGGTGACGATGGTTTTAGCCGGATGCCTCATTCCAAGATGCGTGACATTTTCAGATTTGAAATGGTGTCCGATCTGGGAGTCCGCGATTCGAGACGTGTGTCTTACAAAATAAAAAGGGCCGACCCTCCTTCGAGGGCCGGCCCTTTTGTCCTGATTTCTGGCTAACTGCTAGCCATTGGTTATATCGCATCCCTGGTTGTTCCAGTCATCGAGAACCGTAGCAAGATCGGTAACAGCTGCATTGTCGCCTGTTGCGATCGCTGCGTTGACCTGAGTAATTACCTGACTTACTGTGAGGTTGTAGTCTACTTCAGGATGTCCTGCATTTAACAGGGCTGCAGTTCCTGCTCTCAAGAGGATCTCAACTTTCTCATCGAAGCTGTCACCGCCTTTCAGCTTGAGTGCTTCCAGGAGAGTTGTATTACTAAATACTGCAGGTACATCGAAGACATCGCTGACCAAGTCGTCCGTCGCGTATCCAGCAACTGCCCATGCACCAATCTTGACGAGTCGGTTTTTCCACGCACCGGGTGTACAACCTTCTCCACCACCTGGTACAACAGAATTACGATATACCAGTAGACAGCCTACTTTTCCGCGAAGAACTTCTCCACTATGAGTCGGGCCAGCCTCTTCCATAACTATCGGCACATCGGATCCATCTTCAAGACTGTAAACAGTTATGCCGTCATTCATCCAGCCGTCAGGAACGAGTTCTGTTACCGTAACTACATCAGGGTTGCCGGTTGCTCCCGGAGGGCCTGGTTCCCAGAAATCCTGGCACTCGCCGTCGCTAAGGAAAATTGGGTCCAGATCGCCTGTGTTCTCCGGGCGTGGAGAAACGACTGATCCCGTGAATTCAAATATCGCTGTTGGGTCATCTTCTGCGATCTTGCAAACAGTAAAGATACCCGGGCGGAGGTTATCAAGGAAGTCGCCAGCCGTCTTACCGAACGTGACGTCAGACGATGTCGACTGTAGAGGTGTGGCTGTTGTTGATGGGCTGATCGAATCGCAGGCTGCGAGTGTGACGCCCAGGACAAAAACCATTGTGATTTGCAGTAGGTTCTTCATTTGGATGTAAGAGGTAAATGAGTGCTTTGGAGAAAGTTTTATGCTGTATAGATTAAACGGTAGGAATGGCAAAAGTAGGGATCGACCTAAATCATGGCGGTTGTGAGTCTCAAAATAGATACGAAGTCCTGTTCTGAGACATTCGGATTCACTATTTTAGTCGCCAGACACTCAATCAAGGGGTATTTCCCTTTCCACAAGTCCTTCTATCGTACTGACTAATTGATAGCAAGGGACATACCATATACTTATCGGTATTCTTCAGGGTGAGCAGAAATAGCATTATCGGCCTGTCCGTCATCTTATTTGCGATGGCACTTCTATGGTTTACCGGTATAGCTACGACTAAGAAAGAGCACGTTCTAGTGCGGAACAGTGGTGTGAAGTTGGCGGCAACATTGACGACACCACGGTGGTCATCAGGTCCGTTTCCAGCTGTTGTTATCGTACACGGTTCTGGTAGAGTTCGCAGGGAGAATTTGCGAGGTTTTGCGAGCAAGCTTGTACCAAGAGGTGTTGCCGTCCTCATGTTTGACAAAAGGGGTGTCGGAAAGTCGACCGGCGTGTTTACATCGTTGACGACGGCGAATAGCAGTATCCGAATTGAAGAGTTGTCTTCGGACGTAAGCGCTGCTGTGGAATTTCTGGCGAGCCATCCAGACATCGACGCGTCACGGATCGGACTCATTGGAAACAGTCAGGCTGGTTGGATCATGCCGAAGGTCGCGGCATCGAATCACGACGTCTCATATTTCATTTTGTTGTCTGGACCTGCGGTAACATTCGGGCAGGAGGCATTCTATAGTCAGTTGACCGGGGACGATCCGGGTCCGTACGGAGATCTGTCGGACGAGGTCATTGCCGAACGTCTTGCCGGTTTTGGCGGGCCTCACGGGTTTGACCCGAAGCCTTTTTTGCAGGACTTGAGAGTTCCGTCGTTGTGGATCCTGGGCGAGAAAGACCGCAGCGCTCCTACAGCAAAGTCGGTAGAGATTCTTGAGATGCTGAGTCCCGGATCGGAATCGCTCTTTGAGGTGCGTGTCATCGATGACGCTGACCACGATCTGCGCAATGTCGAGACGGGAAGCGAATACGACTACTGGTCGACAATCGTGGATTGGATGCATCGCCACGACTTTCTGGACTACTAGGTAAGAGTGCCTTGGGACCCGACAGTATGGTCCGATCGAATCGCGAGAACATGACGTAATGTAGAAAGCCCGACCCCCTTCGGGGGCCGGGCTTTCTGCCTCACGTCCATCAAT
>CBDUKH010000193.1:0-4521 GCA_965367755.1 uncultured Rhodothermales bacterium | reverse complement strand
ATGTTTATTTTATGGACGAACCATTTCAGGGAGTTGATGCCGTCACCGAACGAGCAATCGTAGACTTGCTGAGAGATCTCCGACGCCTGGGCAAAACGGTAGTCGTTGTCCATCACGATTTGCAGACCGTTGAGGAGTATTTCGACTATGTGATGCTCCTCAACATTAGAAAAATTGCAAGCGGACCCGTTGCCGAGGTTTTTAACTCGGAGAACTTGCGGACGACGTATGGTGGACGAGTGGCTTTTCTTAAGCCCGGTGCGTCGATCGTACCTAACCCCGAGTCACGTTGAATTGATTGAATTGTTTACAGATCTCTTCACCGACTACACGCTGCGCAACGTTGCCGCAGGCGCGGCTGTCCTGGGCATAGTATCAGGTACGCTGGGCTCTTTTGCACTTCTGCGACAACAAAGCCTCCTGGGAGATGCTGTGTCACATGCAGCACTACCCGGTGTAGTAATCGCATACCTGCTGACCGGATCAAAAGCTCCGCTGATCCTGATTATCGGCGCGGCTCTCGCAGGGTGGGCAGCGACCGCTATGGTGATGTTAACTGTTTCCAATACGCGCATCAAATACGACTCTGCCCTTGGAATAGCGCTTTCGGTATTCTTCGGATTTGGACTCGTCTTGTTAACGTTCCTCCAAAAACTCCCCGATGCCAATCAAGCTGGTCTCGACACCTTCCTATTTGGACAGGCAGCCTCCCTGGTCCAGCGAGACGTGATTACCATGAGCGTCCTGGGCGGCCTTGCTATTTTGACCGTGACACTGTTTTGGAAAGAGTTCAAGTTGCTGTCCTTCGATTCCGACTACGGTGAAAGTCTTGGCTTCAGCATGCGTAGAGTAGACATACTCCTGACAGCGTTGATAGTGGTAGCCATCGTCATCGGATTACAAACAGTAGGAGTGGTGTTGATGAGTGCGATGATTATTGCGCCGGCTGCTGCCGCTCGACAATGGACCAATAGATTGAGTCTCATGGTAATCCTGTCGGCTGTTTTCGGGGCGCTAGCCGGTACTAGCGGAGCGCTCATCAGCTCAACGCAGAGTCGCCTTCCTACAGGCCCTGTCGTTGTTCTGGGAGCCGGAGCCATTGTCGTGGTTTCCTTGTTCTTTGCCCCCGCCCGTGGCCTTATGTGGACGTGGATCAGGCAGTGGAGAAACGGGAAGAGATTAAGGATGGAAGCGGTAATGGTAGACTTGTATGCTCTGGCGGCGCAGCATGACCGTGCAAGTTACCCGCATGAAGAGGCCGTCCTGAATATGATGACAAACATTACAGGACGTTCGTTAAAGACATTAATGGCGCTTGAAGATCGCGGGCTTGCGAATCGAGTGGGTCCATCTCAGTGGGCATTGACGGACGCCGGAATTGCAAGAGTCCAGAAAGTGCTCGAACAAAACAATTTGCGATAATGTCTCCCGTGCAAATTGAAATACAGATTATTGCCGTCCTTGTCGCAGTGGCATGTGCCATCCCGGGCGTCTTCCTCGTCCTTCGAAAAATGGCGATGATGAGCGATGCGATAAGTCATTCGATTTTGCCGGGTATCGTCGTCGCATTCTTCCTTACTGGAAATCTCAACTCACCACTACTTATCGTCGGTGCGTCGGCTACAGGGCTACTAACGGTTGTTCTCGTCGAAGCCGTTGCACGCACGAGGCTATTGAAGGAAGACGCTGCCATTGGACTGATCTTTCCCGTTTTCTTCAGTGTAGGTGTTATTCTCATTGCAAAATATGCTGGCGACGTACACCTGGACATAGATTCGGTCCTGCTCGGGGAGCTGGCGTTCGCCCCATTCGACAGGATCACACTTTTCGGTAAAGATATCGGGCCGCAGGCCATGTGGATCATGGCGATCGTCCTGATCCTGAATGCGGCCTTCATAGCCATATTCTACAAGGAACTTAAAATTGCAAGTTTTGACGCAGGCTTGGCAGCTGCCCTCGGGTTCGTACCCGCGGTTTTACATTACGCGCTGATGGGATTAGTGTCTATTACGGCCGTTGCAGCGTTCGATGCGGTGGGTTCTATTCTTGTTGTGGCCCTCGTCGTAGGTCCGCCTTCGTGTGCATACCTGCTGACGAACAGACTCTCGTCGATGATCGGAATAAGTATCGTGATTGGTACGGCTTCGGCGCTGGGTGGCTACTGGCTGGCTCACGCGATTGACGCGTCTATCGCTGGCGCGATGGCCAGTACCGTTGGAATAATCTTTCTAATCACACTTCTCTTTGCACCCGACCGGGGTGTCCTTGCCGTCTGGCGACGGAGAGTTCGGCAGAAGTGGACGTTTGCGGAGAAGATGTTGGCCATTCACCTGCACCAGCATGAAGGCATGCCGGACGAGGGCCGGGAAAACCGATCGGCCCATTTACAAGAACACTTTAGCTGGGATCGCCCGTTTGCAGAGTCTGTTGTCGAACGAGCGAGCGAAGATGGATTTGTCACGGAAGACGCAGGTAGGCTTTACCTCACAACGGCGGGGCGGGCATTGGCTCGCGAAGCTATCGTGCAAACGTAGGTACTGCGGACTCCGCAATCTCGCAGTCGCTTGCAGGCAAAAAGCAGAAACCCCGTACCTGAAAGTTAATCACAGTCAGGACGGGGTTGGTTCTGCGCTCTTAATAGGGCTGCCACAACCCCTGGTATGAAGAACCCCTTCATAACACAGTGGGCACCGCTCATATTCTTCCACCTTCCCCGGTCCACGTATACGCTGACACGCGGTGACTCGCAAAAGTTGGGGCCTGGTGTACAAATACGAAGGATGGTTCCCTCAAGTATAGCTGTTAGGTTCTTACTTGAAAGGGTTGCAGCAACTATCCGCTTGTACCATCTGCAGCAGTACAAGATTCAATTTTATCTAAGCTTCTTCTGCATCAAATTCGAGTTGAGCAGGTGAAGATACTTCCTCACCAAGAGCATGTGCCAACATCGAATCCATTAAGTGTAGCTCTCGGGAAATTTCAGCATCGGACTGATCGGAGCTTCTCTTAAGAACAAACAATTCTTCGGTAACAGCAAGGGCAGTAATAACTGCAGTTGTAAGTTCGTGCTGTTTGGGATGAGCGGCCTGGAACGCACGCATTCGCGTATCCAGATAAGATGCCATTTCCATTGTAGCATCCGCTTCGGAGTCCTTGACCCGCAACGAATAATCCTTCCCAAGTATTCGCACTGTAAGTGATTTTTCCATCAGACCTTTTTGTCTTCCTGAAGGAATCGTTCGATTGTATTGATATAACCCTTGACCTTGCGACGCAAATCATCACGATCACCATCGAAAAAAATCGATGGCCCTTCGTGTTCGGGAACCTTGTTCAATAATTCGTTCATAGCGTCCGATTGCTCTGCATAATCGGATTTAAGGCGGTCAATAACGCGAACCGCTGTCGTGACACGTTCTCGTAATTGCTCGAGTCCGTCGGGATATTGAGTCATGGCACAGCTGTAAGTTCTTTGCGATGATGTACTTCAATATAACAGTTATTGCCGAAGTATTGCATCAAACTCTTTGGACAGTGTTTCCACAATTCTCCGGACGGCCTTGTCAACCTCTACATCTTTAAGGGTACGACCAGCACCGAAACGAAAATTGAGGGCCAGGCTTTTTTTGCCCTGCTCGATTCCTTTTCCGGCATAAACGTCAAACACATTAACCGACTGAAGTAGTTTGCCACCCATTTTTGTCGCCGCTGAAACAATGCTGGATGCCTCGACTGTCTCGGAGACTATTACGGCAATATCCCTTGATACTACTGGAAAACGATCGATTTCAGTATAATCTTCTTTGTGCTGACTTCGCGCTAGCTCAGTGAAAGCACTCCAGTTGATTTCTGCAAAGAATACCCCATGATCGATGTCGTTTTCGACGGCAAGTTGCGGCTTGACATGACCGACAGTTGCCAGCACTGCCTCGCCGAACCGGTACTCGACTCGATAGTCTGTCACGCGTGAGGCATCGTAATGCGGGTACTCGATCAGTCCATTCAGCTTGGCCTCTGAAAAGATCGCCTCCATGACGCCCTTCAGGTCGAAGATCGTTGTTTCATGGCTCGCCGTATTCCATCCGGCTGGAGTTGCACCTGTGCAAGAAAAGCAAAGTCCCTCAACTTCGATATATCCCGGAATAACATTGTTGTCGCGGTCGCCTTTCTTGAAGATATGCCCGAACTCGAAAACCTTAACTGATTCCTGTCCGTGGTTCAAATTGTGCGAGATCACACCCAGCATGCCGGGCAGTAGAGACGGGCGCATTGCTGACATTTCTGAGGAGATGGCATTGGCAGTGGTCACGACATCTCCTTCATACGACGTCCCTAGCAATACTGCGTCATTTCCTGCTTCAGCTCGTGTCGGACTCAGAAGGCTATTGGTATAAATCTCCGAGTATCCATTTCCAACGAGAACATGCTGCACTCGACGACGAAGGACGTCATCGAACGACAGCCGTGGCACAAATTTCGGTATATGAATGCTTTCGGGCTCGGGAATGTTGTCGAATCCGA
>CBDUKH010000192.1:0-4581 GCA_965367755.1 uncultured Rhodothermales bacterium | reverse complement strand
CCTTGACATTTCTCCACTTTTTGCTGAAACGCAACTCGTGAAGGTAAATCAGGGATCGTAAGGTTCACTGTGCCTCGAAAAAGATTCGAAAGTCGTTGAACCATAATGTCGTAGCAGTCGCGTTTTCTACCTTTAGAAAAACGTTCGTTACAATTGCAAAAACCAATCGGATGGTACCCCCCAACCCAGGACACCATCCGATTGAAATTGTCGCTAACCCTCGAAACAAAGCGTTCGCGAGAGAGAAATAGTGTTTCGGCTAGTTACCAACCGCGTCCATGTCAACGTACACAGGTATTCCCGTCAAATTGACAATGTCGGCAGCCTCGGCGAAGCCCTGCACAATGTCGGCCGTCGTTGCTCCTTTCGGAACCACTATGTCCGGGGTGATTGCATCATTGAATGCGCTGCCTCCTGCCGCTGCACACGTTACCTTGATGTGCATCGGAGTATAGATACCAAACGTCAGGAAATTAACGAGCTGATTTACAAAGCTCAGCTCGGTCTCTACCATCGCAATACCGTTTGGGCATTCCGCTGCCGCTGCGACTGTTTTGGGAGGAACAAGTCCGTATACCCAGCCGGACGCGAACGGAATGTCGACTACGACGGCACTGGGTGTTAACCCCGTAGTGACTTGGGCGTGGTAACAACCAGTTAATGAAATGGTGGTCGTAAGGATAAAAACAAAAATTACTCTTGTCATGACGTTGCAACTGATAGGTTAGTGAATCAAGTCATTGGATTAGAATGACTGGAAATAATTTTCACCACCTGGCAACCCTACCAGACACTTCCTTATCCTCCCACGTGACCCAGGTAGTTGAATTTCGGACCCGAGTGTAGCAAATAGCACGACGTTTACAAAATGATTATTAAGCCAAATATTTAAGCCCTATTAGTAGTCTCGGAAGAATCTATCATCCGCACGGTAACGAGGTTGGGATCGTCTCCCATTGGTGGCTACGAGGCGAACAGCTATCGATCGACCAGGCACCGGAAAACAGCGGGATTTGCCCGAATTCTTACTGGTGCAGGAATCCAATTCAAAACGAAGTCAGTGTTTTGCCTGCAGTTTCTGATGTGACCAGTAGTTTTCTATAATTCGCTTATATTTGTCGGGCCAATAACCATCCACTACATGAAATCTGCGAAAGATTTTTTCTCTGAAGTTCGCCGCCGGAAAGTTCTGCGAACCACCGTCATCTATGCTGCAATTGCATGGGTAGGCATACAGGTGGTCGTCGCCGTGTTCCCGACGCTTGGATTACCTGACTGGATGACGCGAACGTTCGTGGTCATTTTTATAGCCGGCTTGCCCATCGCTATCATTCTCTCATGGATATTTGACTTCCATCCGGACAAACTCAAATTGGACGTATCCGATGCTCCTGAGATCGTGCCATCGGACCCTGCGATATCGGTATCGGATTATGGTGCAACAATCGACGTTCCTGCTCCCACTCCCCCCTCTGGAATAATCGGACGGTCGAAAGAAACGACCGAACTCGTTGACATTATGTTGTCCGGTTGCCGCCTTGCTACAATTACCGGTCCGGGTGGAACCGGAAAAACTCGCCTGGCAATCGAAGTTGCAAAACTCCTGAAAGATGATTTCCCGGGTGGGTTCGCTTTTATTCAACTATCACCTGTTACTGATCCATCAAACGTCGCGGCAACGATGGCGCGTACGCTCGATGCCCACGAAGCGGAAGGACGATCCGACATCGAGGGAATCGCAACGCTCGTCTCGGACCGGCGCGTACTATTTGTACTCGACAACTTCGAACAAGTCATCGATGCAGCTCCCGATGTAGCTGCACTACTCGCAGCGTGTGCGAATTTGAAGATACTTGTCACAAGTCGCGCACCCCTGCGGATCTCTGGCGAACACGAGTTTAATCTCCAGCCCCTTCCCATCCCAAAAAATGGTCACAGTTTCGAAACGTTGAAGGCGTTTTCATCGGTAGAATTATTTGTCGACCGGGCTATTCGTGCTCGAAGCAGTTTTCAACTCACAGAGGAAAACTCTCGGGATGTTGCCACGCTCTGCACACGGCTCGACGGACTTCCTCTCGCTCTCGAATTAGCAGCCGCGAGAATAAGGGTGTTGGAACCGGATGCACTCCTCGAACGGCTGGACCACGCTCTGGACGTTCTCACTGTTGGCGCTAGAGATCTACCCGAACGGCAACGCACTCTGCGGGCGACGGTAGATTGGAGTCACAGCTTGCTCGACCAGAATGAACAGCTTCTGTTTCGGCGACTAGCTGTTTTTTCAGGTGGATATACGCACGACGCGGTTGAGTCGGTTTGCTATGAACAAGCTACCAGACATCGTGAGCTCGACGAGCTTACTTCACTCGTGGAGAAAGGCCTCGTCTATCAGAACAACGGCCGTTTTGATATGCTCCAAACTATTCGTGACTTCTCTCTCGAAAAGCTTGTTGACAGTGACGAACAAAACGAAATCCGATCACGACATGCCGATTACTTCTGCGACCTTGCCGAAAAGATCGATCGAGGAATTCGAACCGTCGAGCAATTGGACTGGATGGAACGTGGAGATATCGAAAGCGCCAATATAATGGAGGCTTTGCTGTTCTTTGGCTCAGCCGTCCAATCGCCTGCGTCCAACTCCAATTCCCACGTGCAAAACAGCCGTGCAGATGCCATCCAAAAGGGTATGGCCATAAGTGGGGCCCTATGGCTTTTCTGGCACATTCGTGGTCAACATGCTGTCGCTCGAGATAAAGCGCAGCTATTCCTCGAAGCGGACTCCGACGCGAGCCCCACGGTTGCGCGGAGTCGTGCCCTTAAATCGTTTGCGCTTGGGATCTTCACGTTAGGACGAGTTGAAGACAGTTTAAAATTTTATGCTGACGCCATCGACACGGCAGAGGCTATCGACAGCAAAGTGGATATCGCCGACGCCAGAATGGCGTATGGACTTACATGGATGGTAGTGGGCGACCTCGTAAAAGCTCGGTCATCTCTGGAGGAAGCAATTGCAGTTGCCCGCTCGATCAGTGAAGACATGGTCCTCGGTATTAGTCTGTATTTCCATGGAGTGATGGAGATGGCTTCTGGAAATCTGGACGCTGCCACGGCCAGTCTTGATGAGGCTCTTTCGATACAACAACGGATTCAGGATTACGAGGGCATGGGTGGAACACTTAGCGGAATGGGCGCCGTCGCAGCCGCGCGTGGAGATCATTCAGATTCCGTACGACTTTATCGAGAGTCAATTGAGGCATTTGGAAAGGTCGGTGACCGCCCCGAACAGGCCCGCGTCCTCGGCGAAATCGCCTGGCAGTATCTTGAATTGAAGGACGTTGAACAAGCTCGACAGGGATTCCTCGCATCGCTGCGAGCTTACGATGAAGTCGGAAGTATCCGAGGGAAGGGAATCACTTTATATGGACTCGCTGCAACCGAAACGGTGGAAGGTAATCCGGAAAGAGCCGTCACTATAGCCGCGGCTGCCGACCGATATTCGGCGGAAGAAGGCGTTGTCGTCGAAGTCGCCGGGGGTTCGCCCGGGAAAGAGCATATCGAGACCGCGAAGGCACAGCTGTCCGAAGAAGTGGTTAACACCTTGACGGCCCGGGGCGCCTCGATGACAGTAGATGAAGCAGTACGTTTCGCGCTGCTATCCTAACACGACATATGCTTACTCAGAAACTAAAAGCAGATCGTTTCAGGGCTCTACACGAACGTGAACGCGCCTTTTTCATTCCCAATCCATGGGACGCCGGATCCGCCCGCCTGCTGGCAAGCCTGGGATTCGAAGCCCTGGCGACGACTAGTTCAGGGTTTGCATTTACCTTGGGACGGCAGGATGGTCAGGTGTCTCTCGAAGAAAAACTAAACCATTGCAAGGCCCTCGTGTCAGCAACAGATCTACCGATCAGCGCCGATCTGGAAAATGGTTTTTCAGATGCACCAGAAGATGTTGCGCGCACCATACTCCTGGCTGCCGAGACGGGAATCGTTGGCGGTTCTGTCGAGGACTACAGCAAAGACCCTGATAAACCGATCTACGAATATTCCCATGCCGTCGAGAGAGTACAGGCAGCCGTGGAAGCCTGCCGATCGCTAGACTTTCATTTCACGCTTACGGCCCGCGCAGAGAATTTACTCCATGGCAGGCTTGACCTGGATGACACCATTCGGCGATTGCAAGCCTTTGAGTCAGCCGGTGCAGACGTCGTTTATGCCCCGGGCTTAAAAACGATTGACGAGATCAAACGCGTCACATCATCCGTCTCGGTTCCAGTAAATGTACTTGGCCCCATGGCCCCCGGAATTACACTCGACGAGTTTGCCGATGCCGGGGCAAGACGTGTGAGTATAGGGGGAGCAATGACCCAGGCTACCATTGCCAAGGCGATCGAAGCCGGGAAATCTCTGTTGACCTCAGGGATCTACGATTGGCAGGCGAATATGCCGGAGCGCGACTAAGTGTGCATAGGGCACCAGGTAAGAGGAACGAGTTATCAGTGCCCAAGTCGCGCGTGTTAAAATTGCACGGCAGAGGTCAGCGATTCGACTCCGCTTTTTGCGACGACTTTCATATCT
>CBDUKH010000191.1:0-4637 GCA_965367755.1 uncultured Rhodothermales bacterium | reverse complement strand
GTACGACCCAACGGATCCCTATAGCGTGATGACGTGCGTGGTCCAATGGGCTGTAGTCTTGATCATCTTTATCCTTTTGAACAAGAAGCTGGCAGAGAGGTCAATCAGGGACTGACGAAGTAATCTTACATTGAAGATTGTTGAAATAGTCCATGAAGGCCCTATTGGACCATTCAGAGATCGCAGCTGATCTCAAGTTTCATATGATGTAGCCGATAAATCCGCAGAGAAGCCACCTGGAAATACCATTGGCATCCTGCAGGATTGCGTAAGGGTATCATATGAACGAAACCTCAAGTCTCTTTTTATGGACGGCATTCGCTGCTGTTCTGCTGTTTTTAGCGCCTCCCTCTGTCGCGCAGGACAGCTCAGTCAGGCAACCGGTCATCAGTACTGTTGCCGAAATCGAACGAGACGGCGACAACGATGGCTTTCCCGACCTGGAGAGCCAGAATGTTAATATCGCAGGCAGAATTACGTTGCCATTTGGTTCTACACCGTACGGCGACAACACGGCTTTCCTTCAGGATCGAACTGGCGGCATCCTTATCGTCGGCGATGGGTCCAACATCGCGAAAGGCGACAGCGTCAGAATATCAGGAACGGTAAGTGTTTACAATGGCCGCACGGCTTTGAAGATTCTTTCCGTTACTCCATCCCAGGTCAAAGCAGAACTGCCAATCGCAAAGTGGATTGAGTCTGACGAGATCGACCTGTCGGCCAATATCAACAAACGAGTTGAAGTCGGTGGCACGGTAATCCAGGTGGACCGCTTCGACGAACGATCTCTCGTTGTCGTCAACAGACTGGGTGGTCCGATTCAGGTCCAGGTTCCGCATGTCGGCAATGGCGCCGACTACCTGCGCGCAAATATCGGCGACTTTGTTCGGGTCAAGGGAGTACTTGTCGAAAGATCGGCTTCAACATTTCCCAGGGTTCAGTTACTCGTTTCAGATTTCGGAGAATTCACGCCGTCCATCCCCGTTGAGAGCTACGTCAATACCAGCATAATACTTGTTGGTCTGATCCTCTGTGTGGTTATCTATCTCTTGATCTCCAAAGTACGCCAGCACATTAAAGGGAAGCGTGAGCAACCCTATAAAGCAATGTTTGATAACGCCGGCAACGCCATGATCGTTGTCGACGGCACGATGAAAATCAACTACGCAAACAAGGCTGCCAGCAAGCTGCTTGGATTCTCCCAGGTAAATATTCGCTCGCAGAGCATTGAGAAGTTGTTGACCCTATCCGGAGGTTCAGAATCGTTCTCTGATGCGATTCAGGAGATTCGAAGAGGTCAGCCTAAAATAGTCACCTCGTTCGTTGCGAATGATCAATCTCCGACTCCGCGAATGCTCGATGTCACGATGAGCATGATAAAGATTGGAAGTCGCAAAGCCATTCTAGCAATGCTGCACGACGTCACAAGACATGCCGAGGACGTCGAGAAATACAAGCTGTTTCACGAAGAACTACTCGACGGCATGCCGGTCGAAGTTGCAATTCTTTCATTACAGGGCAAGTATCTCTACATGAACTCTGCCGGACTTGTGGACAATATTACGAAGGACTGGCTGATCGGGAAGACGGATGTAGAGCTTTGTAAGCGGCTCGAGCTTTCTCCGGATATCGGCTTGCGACGACGTGCTCACTGGAGAAGAGCAGTTACATCCGGTAAGGCGGTCCGGTTTGAGGAAGTCATTGGTTCAGGAGACGACCTGCAACACATCTTGAGAAGTTTTCAACCTATCAAAGACGCAACAGGCGAGGAAGTAGCTGCCGTTGTGGCGTTCGGAATGGACATCACCGAGTTGAAAGAAAGTCGTCAACTGCTTGACCAGGCACGCGGAGAAGTCAATCAGGTCAATCAACTTAAAGAGTCGTTCCTTGAAAATATAAATCACGAATTCCGGACTCCAATAACCGGAATCATTGGTTTTGCTGAAATTCTGGAAGATGAGGTTGAAGACGAACAACGTGAATTTGTAAACATGATCGAGCGGAATGGACGCCGCCTCATGAACACATTGAACGCTGTGCTAGACCTCGCCGGTCTGAACAACAACGAATTCGATTTGTCACCCGCCGTCTTCAACATTGTCGATGAAGTAAAACTTATCATCGAAGGCTCGCGAGAGATGGCTGAACAGAAAGGTCTATTCCTGAAGCTCGAGACTGCGCGGCCGGAGATCAACACGCTGGCGGACCAGGTATGCTTTGCACGCGTACTGCAGAACCTGATTGACAACTCGATCAAGTTCACCGAAGCCGGCGGTATCATCGTCGAAGTCGATGGAGACGATCGAGGAGTGCACATAAGAGTACTCGATACCGGAGTTGGCATTGACAATGAATTCGTTCCAATGGTGTTCAATGATTTCAACCGGGAATCAGGAATGCTTAGTGGATCGTTTGAAGGTGTCGGAGTCGGACTGGGGATTACTCGACGACTTGTTGAGCTCATGAATGGTACAATCACAGCGGAGAGTCAGAAAGAGGAAGGCAGCATTTTCTCTATTACCCTGCCTAGAGCATTCCCTGCCAAATCAAAGCACGGCAGCGGCAAGCCACGTGTCTTACTCGTTGATGATTCCTCTGATGTCAACACAATGATCCAATACATGTTGTCAGAGTTTTTTGTAATTGATCGAGCGATTAATCTTCGCGAGCTTGAAGCGCTCAGCAAGCGGAATCGGTACGACGTTATGATGGTCGACATGTCCCTGACGAAACACGATCTGGTACTGAAAGGACTGACCGATGCGAGGGAAAGGTATGAAGACCAAAAGATTCCCCTGATCGGTATATCGGAAGGCAAGACGCGGCGTGCAGCCGATGAACCGGAAGTTATGGAGGATCAATTCGACCACATCTTGACCAAGCCGTTCAAGAAGTCTGAGTTGTTAACGTTTATGAGTCTCATGCTCGTGTACCGGGACGTCTTTTCTGACGACGAAGACGGCGGAGATGACGAACAAATGTATCAGAAGACCGGCTAGACTTCTCATCTCCGAAACAGAGTGATGCGTCACGTGTTCATGCCGTTATGAAACGGTTTCGAATGACGCGACTAGCTACCCGCCTGATTGTCTGTATCCTGCCCGTAACGGCTCTTGCGCAGACGAATACGACACCAGATATCGTATCTGCGACGCACGTCGAAATTCTTGATGCGATTGGTGCCTCGCAATCACAATTAACCCTCGTCAATATCTGGGCGACATGGTGTTCGCCCTGCGTCGAGGAATTCCCGGACATAGTGAATCTGGAAAGTAAATATCCGGACTCCCTACTGTCTGTCGTTTTTGTCTCTCTCGATTTTCCCGAAGAAGTTGACGCCGTCAGTGAGTTTCTGAGAGAGCACAACTGGACGCAGACGAGCTATATTCGACGGGGACTGGACGACGATTTCGTCAACGGTTTCATCCCGGAATGGACCGGAGCTGTCCCTGCAACGTTTATCTATAGCGACGACGGGCAGCTATTGTGGTTTAAAGAGCAGAAAACGTCGATTCTTGAGCTTGAAAGAGTTATTTCGGAGGTCAGGGAATAAATCTGGTTCGATCTTTGTATAAAAGACTGATACAGGAGCCTATAGCTCAAAAATGGTCGAAATTGTCCATCAACATTGTATTTATGACAACCTGGTGTATTAACATGTATAACTGTCAAAGACTTACTAAGCTGTTTTCTGTATTGTCGTTTGCATTTCTTTTTGCGACGATGGTCACAGTTGATGTTTCCGCGCAGGTACCTCTGGGCACTAGTATGCCAGGTAAAAATGTCGCGTTAAAGAAAGCGGATGGATCGGGTACCACGCTGGGTGCTCTCAAAGGTAGCAAGGCTACGCTTGTAGTATTCTGGGGCAACCGTTGTCCGTGGGTTGGAAAGGTTGAGGACAGGATGAAATCCTTCGCCGGTTCGTTTGCAGGCTCGGGCAATGTGATTATCCTTGTCAATTCAAACGATGGGGACGCCTTTCCGCCGGAGTCGTTGGATAAGATTGCCGAAGCCGCAGGTTCGTTGGGCTCCAACATGCTCTACGTTAGCGATCCGGACGGGGAGCTTATGAAGGCAATGAACGCAACGCGAACACCGGAATATTTTCTTTTCGATAGTAGCGAAGCACTTGTATACACTGGCAGCCTGGATGATAGTCCTGGCGACCCGGACAAGGTCACAAAAAAGTATTTGAGTGATGCAGTTGCTGCTGTCAAAGCGGGTAATGCCGTAACACTGGGCGTTACGAAACCCTTCGGATGCATGATCAAGTCCAAAAGATAATCTGGCGCATTGACCATACTCGATGTTGAAGCTCAATTTACACAACTGAGCCGCGGTGACGACAACGGCTTTCACCAACTTGCCGATGCCGTAGCCGCTTTTCAGTTTGAAAAAAACGAGATCTTCAATCGTTTTTGTTCAAGCCTCGGTGCTTCACCCGCAGAGTGCTATTTACCAATCGGTGCATTCAAGGCAGCCCCCGTCGCTTCATTTGACGTGGAAAAAAGTGAAGCTGTGTTCGAATCAAGCGGCACTGCTGGATCCAGTCGCAGTAGGCACTATGTAAAATCTCTCGATGTCTACCGGCGTTCAGCACGGACGACGTTCAACGCCGTTTTCGGTGCCAAGCGACG
>CBDUKH010000190.1:0-4656 GCA_965367755.1 uncultured Rhodothermales bacterium | reverse complement strand
GATCGCTACGAGCCTGACCATTTTCTTCTTCGGTCTCGTCAAGCTTTCTGTAACGTTCGTCACGCGTGAATACAACGCGCGGATAGAAACCCTCGAACTTGCTTCGACGGCCCGGCACCTATCGAGTTTGCTTGCTAACGATATTCGGCAATCCCGCTCGCTTTCTCACCGCGACGGGCAATGGACGTTCGGCCAGGGACAGGACGATCAGGTTATCTACAAGCTTGATGAGCGACTGACAAGAAATGACCAGCCCGTCGCAGCTGGGTTCACCGTCGATACACTGGCAATTACGTGTGTTCGATTACAACACTTGACCATGCGCGACCGACTCGTTGCCTATTCGTTCTCCCTGAGCCTGGTAAGTGATACTTCGATTCGCATTTCATCCGGATCTGTCGCTGCCCTGCGGGGAGCGCCGGTTTGGAATTCCGTCGCAGCAGATAACGATCGGTACTAGTCATGTTTGCAGCCCATCCACTTCATCGTTCATCTGCTACGCCTGTTTCAAAGATACCTGGGCTCCAGACTTTTTCATACTTCAGTGTCAGGAGAAAAGACGTCATCGCATTCATTCGAAATCTCGGCGTGCTCGTTGATGCACGAATCCCTATCGCCGACGCACTGGCATCCCTGGTGCCAGCCGCTCCGAAGAGTCGTCTTGATATCGCTGTCGCTCAGCTGCATTCAGATGTCGTCGGAGGAACGAGCCTGGCAGATGCTGTCGCCAGACATCCTGAAATATTCCCGGCCCACTTTGCCGAACTCATTCGAGTCGGCGAGGCTACCGGAGAACTCAACACAATACTCCTTCGCCTTGCTGCCCAAGCGGAGAAATCACTGCAACTGCGGAGACAAATCCGAGCCGCGTTGTCGTACCCGATTCTCGTTCTCGTGGTGACAATTTCCAGCACGGCATTTCTTCTGACGTCGATCGTTCCAAAATTCGCGGACCTGTATACCGGCTTCGGAGCATCACTGCCTGCACCGACGGCACTTGTGATTAACCTTTCAGGATTCCTTCGCGATACGTGGTTTGGCTGGATATTCCTTGCGGTCATCCTCGTTGTCGGTGCCAACTTCGCGTACAGGAATCACACTGGACGAATTCTAATCCATCGGCTCTTGCTGACGCTGCCGCTCATGGGCAAACTGACTCGAGAATCACTTGTCGGAAACTACAGCCAGACGCTTGCGATGCTACTGGAAAGTGGTGTGACCGCCGATCGTGCCGTCAGACTGTCAGTAGGATGTACTCCAAACGCCTATTTTCAGGAGTGCATGAAGCATGTCACATCTCAAATCAGAAACGGTGTGCCGTTGACCAGTGCAACGAGCGATGCGCAATTATTCCCTCGATTTGCAATTGAGATGCTTTCTGCCGGTGAGAAGGCAGGTGAACTTCCGCTGGCCCTGAATCACATTGGTTCTTACTACGCAGCGCAGGTCGAGAATACGTCTGCCGCCATGGCGAGCCTGGTCGAACCGGTGCTCATCATTCTTGTTGGGACCCTGCTGGGCGGACTTCTTGCAGCGCTCTATCTGCCCCTATTCGATATCGTCAATGTGATCGCGTAGCTCGAAACGCGGCGCGCCGTGCCTCAACCTTGCTTTCGTAGAATCGCGGGTGTCCGCTGTGAATCGCGGCCAACCCGATGTCAAATGATCTTGAGGACCACTCCGTACGAAAGTAAAAGCACGGCGATCAGGGCGAGTCCCATGCTGACGTATGTAATCCAGCCTGGCACGAACTCGTAGTCCGACTCCTTAAGCGTGATAGGTTTTTTCGCCATCTCCTCAATTTCTGCAGGAGGACGTTTTCGAAGCCGGAGTCCCGAGATAGCCTTACTGCGCCGCTCTCGAGCCTGCCGGATAGCATAGATCCGGGAGGTTACGGAAAGGGCTGCTGCGACAATAGCAATGGCGATAGCACTGAAAAACAGGGTGCCGTTATCAGAACCCCACAGGAGAATCGCAGCTAACAGTGACACAAAGAAGACCGAGTACTGAGGCATTCGACAACACGTTTACAATTTGAAAACGATCTGAGAAAATGGGCGTGATAGAGAATCACCGACAATCGCAGTCCATACTTGAAATGAGACGGCACCGCTCCAATCGTTATCAAGCACCGATTACATTATTTAAAACTATAGTTGTTTCCTCTACGATGAAAATAGGTTCTGGACGCACGCGATGGGCATTTCTAACAGAAACTTTATTTCGTGGCGTGCCTCTTTCTTTCGTCATGGTTTTTTTGTGTATTGAAGTAGTTACGTCCTTCCTATCCGATTTCACCATGCGAATCCTGTTTGCTGTTAACCTGGAAGAACCCGAATCGGTATGTAGCTCAGTCGTTGATCTGGCCAATCGTCTGGATGCAGAGCTGTACATCCTTCACGTATGTTCACCAAAACCCCCTGCCTTCGCTTCTGCAGATCCGGTCAGCGGACTGGGTGACCTGGCGTCGTATGCTTTATTCGACCCGGACCTCCAAAGAAACCTGGACGAGGCTGAGTCGAGCGCTTTCGATGCCTTTCTGGCGCGCTCATTTCAAACTCCCGTAAAAGCGTCAATGAGGAAGGGTTTTCCAGCCAGTACAATCCTCGAAGATGCGGACGCAAACGATGTCGACATGATTGTTGTAGGGCGAAGACACCACGGGAGACTCGAGCGCTTCCTCGTCGGCGATGTCGCCTCAGACATCGTAAAGCACTCAACCCGGCAGGTCCTGCTGGTCCCCATTCCAGACGACGACGAGCAGTCGTAACGAGGCACGCTATGTTTTTAGCATCGTAACATAAGCTTCGTGAATGCGTCTCCTAGAATCTGTTAAGGTGGTCAGTCTGACTCTCTTTTAGGAAAAAGTACGCGACAATCTGATGCTTCGTATTAGCAATGTTTCGAAAACCTATTCGAACGGTGTAAAAGCGCTCGACAACGTCAGCTTGAATATTTCTCGTGGGATGTTCGGGCTTCTCGGTCCGAATGGCGCTGGCAAATCCTCCCTCATGAGAACGATCGCCACACTCCAGACCGCCGATAGTGGGAGCATTTTATTTGATGATTTTGACATCGCAGAGAATCCTCAACAACTGCGTGGTCTTCTAGGCTATCTCCCGCAGGAGTTTGGCGTCTATCCGCATATTAATGCCTTTGATCTGCTGGATCATCTCGCGATCCTGAAAGGACTTACAGATCGACACGCTCGTCGCAATCAGATTGAAGCTCTGCTCCATCAAACCAACTTGTACTCGGCAAGAAAAAAAGCGGTGAGCACATATTCGGGAGGCATGAAGCGACGCTTCGGCATTGCCCAGGCACTCCTCGGCGATCCAAAACTCATTATTGTTGATGAGCCAACCGCTGGACTGGATCCGGAAGAGCGAAATCGATTTCTAAATATGTTGAGCGAAATTGGAGACGATGTTGTCGTCGTTCTGTCGACGCACATTGTTGAAGACGTCAGAAACCTCTGCCAACAAATGGCCATTCTGTCCGGGGGGCAGATTCTGGTCCACGGAGCACCTGGTGATCTGGTAACCGAACTTCGAGGGCGCATCTGGCAGAAAGTTGTTGCCCGTACCGAAGCAGATGCCATTCGCGAGCAATATCGTGTCATCTCAACACATCTGATCGCAGGCCAAACGAGGTTGCATGTCGAGTCGGATACTCTTCCCCATGAAACGTTCGCGAGTCGGGAGCCCGACCTGGAAGATGTGTATTTCTCGACGATCAATCGCTGATCCTCATCTCTGCAGTATATGTTTCGAGAACTCTTTTCTTTTGAGATCAAATACCACTTCCGCCAACTCCTTGTCGCCGGTACTGCAGTTATATTCTTCGCTCTTGGATTTCTTGTCACGAAAGCAAATTTTGGCGGCCCGGATGTCCTTGTAAACTCCCCGTACGCCATTACCTTTTACATTGCGCTCCTTTCATTATTTATTCTCGTCGTTCTGACGATCCTGAGTGCGAGCGTACTTCTCCGTGACCGCCGCGAACGCCTGGAAGAAATTATCTTCAGCACGCGGGTTAGCAAGCTAAACTATCTTGGTACACGCTTTGGTGGTATCGTCGTAACCTCCCTCGCCATTTTACTACTGAGTGCCATCGGGATGATCCTCGGATCGATGCTCGCGCCACCAGACCGCGTCGGACCTTCGTCGATTTGGGACTACATGCTGGCTCTCGTTGTTTTTGGAATACCGAATATTCTGTTCAGTGCCTCAATACTTTTCGCTGCAGCAATATTCTTCAGGACAACCCTCTCAGTGTATGTCACAGGCGCTCTGATTTACATCTTCTATATGGTCGGCTCGGTTGTTGGCAACTCTCCTCTCATGGCCAGCGCAAACCTCGATGGACCGTCCAATAATCTCCTCGCTGTGCTGCTCGATCCTTTTGGGCTCGTCGGATTCATGGGACAAGCGCGTTTTTGGACGACTGTCGAGAAAAACACACTATCGATTATTCCAGAGGGTGCATTCCTGGCGAACAGGATCATGTGGACTTTTATTTCCATGGCACTCATGGTAATTGTCTATCGCGCGTTTGCATTCAGGACAGTTCGAACAAAAACACTCAAATCCCGATGGTCACTGCGTGGCCGCCATGGAAGCGCTATTGATCTTTCCAACCCGTCGAGTACATACC
>CBDUKH010000189.1:0-4848 GCA_965367755.1 uncultured Rhodothermales bacterium | reverse complement strand
AGTCGTCCTTAGCGGTGCCAAGAATGTTCGAGAACTTCAGGATTGGGTCGCGGGTGCCACCGCTCGTTCGTTTACGGCGGACGAGATATCGCAGACACGAACGATGCATTACAGAGATTTTCAGGCGGCGTAGTCCGCTCCCTTGTCTACGAGTCAGTAACGTCAACTTCACCCGGCCCGCCACTTGGTACCTGCCCGGTCGGTCGACGTAATGTGATCTGTGTAAGCT
The DNA here is from genome assembly GCA_965367755.1 of uncultured Rhodothermales bacterium. GTDB lineage: Bacteria > Bacteroidota > Rhodothermia > Rhodothermales > JABDKH01 > JABDKO01. The sequence goes on along the minus strand of CBDUKH010000189.1, from coordinate 4,619 downwards.
CTGGCCGACAGTTAATTCTAATTGGGATCGTAGAGAATCCTATCCCCCGATTTATGTACAACCGATTTGGATCAGCGCCAATTGAGTCAGCTGCCCAACCGGCGGCCGCGACTTCGCCACTCCGGACGATGTCGAGCCAGGAGTTGTGTTCGCCAGGTATCAGTCGAATCTGACCGCCATGCGTATGCGCAGCAAGTGCCAGGTGCGCCTCCTCGCCAGGAATATCACGGAATGCTTCAGCATTATGCATAAGCCATATCCGCGGAGCACCAGCAGGAACGGTAACGAGAGCGGATTCGACGTCAGCTAACCCGGCCCATACCGAACCTAACCCAATAATCCAAAGCGTATCTCTGTCCTGTACAACAGGGGTTGCCTCGTTCTGCAGCACGATCACACCCAGATGCTCAAGTTGAGAACGCAGATAATCTGCATAGTCGTCAACCCGCTCACTGGATTCCCTCATTAAAGAGTAATCGTGATTGCCAAGAACTGCGACGGTAGGAATCCCGGCGACAACGAGCGGCCTCAAAGCATCTACGGACTCGTCGACTCGAACCGAATCGGGACGGTAAACAAAGTCGCCGGCAATCAGGAGAAGTGAAACCGAATCGGTGATAGCCTTATCAATCGCCTTGTGCACCATACCTGTGTTTCCTGCCCACATCCCAATCTGGAAGTCGCCAACAAGGCCGACCTTGCTGCCATCCCAGGCAGAAGGTAGCGCAGGGAGCTCGACCTCAAATGATTCGTCATCAAGCAGGTATCGCGGCTCAATCATCGATCCATAGACTAGCGCTATGCCCAACAGCGCAACAATTATCTTGACAGTTTTACGCATAAGATCTTGACGAAGAAATGCAAAGAGTCGATTGAGGGTCAGGTAGCTGGGTTCAGGACGTCTTGCGTCAAACCTGTCAGTCCGAGTTGGTCGGCACCCCGAACACAGTCAAACATCCACGGGTCTACATCGTCGCCAACCTTTATAACCGAAACATCACCGGACGTCTCAAAGACTACTGCGAATACCTGTTTCGGGTGCGAAATTCCTGCTAGTCTGAGGTTCGACCGAAGGTCGTCTTCAGACATGCGAGCGCTATCAAGATGGTCTGGAATCACCACACCTTTAGCCATCACAAGCAGGGGCCGGTTGTCGACAATTTGCTCCAGGACTTTAGAAAGCCGCCGTGATTTAGAAACTGAGTATTGTATCCCAAATAGAACGAACATCGCGAACGACCCCGTCAGCAATGTTGGAGTCGGCGCAACGATCGTAGCGGCAAGGAGAGAACCGAAAGCAACGGTAATGGCAAATTCAAACCCCGACATCTTCGCGAATGTCCGTACGCCGGTAATCCTGTTTAGTACAAGTAGAACTAGATAAATCCCTAGCGCAGAGAGCAAGACCATGAGCATGGTCGTAGATGTTGTCGTGATCCAGGTCCAGTCGATCATGCTAATCTTGGGCTAAATGTAAATGGACAATTGCCGCCAATCTCGCGACGCCAGGTCGTAAGGCTGCCAACAATCCTGAGCAATCATTCAAACGTGTGGGAGATAGATGCGAACAAGGTGTCTTCAACTATTCAATTGCGTCCGCATTTCTAAACCTCTGAGCCGCCCGCATCGAGTCTCCTATTGCGAGATATAGAGCGCCCAGATTGCGTTGGATGCCAGGATTGGGATCAGACAAAGATTCTACAATAAGAAGCTGATCGATCGCCGACCAATAATCCTGAATCTGACGTTGCGCGTCTACCAGCAAGAGGCGATCCTGGATACTGCGCGGATTAAGGCGGACCCGTTCCTCAAGGCGAAAAACCTCACCCTCTCTTTCCGATAGGATTGCGAACTGCTCTTCAATGTGTTTTGCCTCCTCAACCTTCCCCAACGCTCGCAATGCCCTCCCAAGTGCAAACAGGGTCTGTGATTTGACTGGCGCTTGGCTTAGCAATGGTTCCAGCCATGCCAGTGCTTTATCCGGATGACCAGAAATGACTAACAGGCGTCCTAGTTCTGATTTGTAATGTGTAGAATGCGGGGCTTTCTCCTGAGCCTCTCTCATGTTCGAGATTGCCTCGTCGACATTACCGAGCCGTTCCTCTACTTCTGACAAAGCCGCGTACGAACCGGGATAAGTCGGATCCAATTCTATAGCATATTTCAGTGCTATGCGTGCACTGTCCGGCTTATCGATCTCTAAATACGCACGACCCAGGCCGTGCCATGGCTGCGGTCCTGAGTCATCAGCATTCGTCGCCTTCTGATACATCAAGACAGCGTCTCCATAACGCTGTTCAGCTACTGCGATGTTGCCGAGTTCATGCCATGTTGCAGGGCTGCTGGGTCTGATTTCCGCCGCCTTTTCAAAAGACTCACGAGCAGGTTTCAGAACGCCGGCCAACAAATACACTTCACCTCTTGCGTGCCACGCATCAGCATTATCTCCATGGATCTCCACCATATCGTCAGCAAGACTCAGTGCCTCCCGATAGGAGCCTGTATCTATCGCTGCGTTTATTGCCTTGATCTGAGGACTCAGAACATCCGACGAGTTTCCATTCTGGCTCTCTGCCTGGTCAACGCCACACCCCGTCAGGAAAACGACAAGACAGAAAATAAATATTGACCTAAATTGATCGCTCATGTATACCCAAATCTTTTTTTCGATGAGATAAGATACGACAGCCGGCGCGGTGAGTGTCAGACTATAAAGACTACCAGCGACCTGGGCCCGTGCGCACCGATTACTAGCGACTGTTCGATGTCGGCAGTCTTGGACGGACCAGCCACGAAAACTGCCCAACCCTCTTCGTCAACGACAATACGTTCGTAGGCGTCGTGCATCGTGCCTACTATTGTCGCTCTATCGACCACGACGGCCACATTCTCTGCGAGAAAGAGCGCTATCCGCTTTACGCATTCGTTTTCAGTTATCCAGATCGCGCCATTTTCCGCAACAGCCAGTTTGCCCCTGCATACAAAAAGATCTACATCTGCAAAATCTCGATCATGAACGACTAATTCCGTTGTCGTCGCCCCTTCGACTCGTACTCCCTCCGCAACAATGCTTTTGCCGGGAGGGTACATTTTTTTCAGCACATCTGATATGGCTTGGTCCGATGGGCATTCCACCACGACGGCGCCCGACGACTCAATCACATCGACGAACGATCCTAAGATATCGGTCACCTCGACACCTTGATACTCGGGCAGCCCAGGTGCTTCTGCGGGTTTATTTGCGGCTACAGCGCGAAGGATGTCATCTCTGGAAGACATTAGGCTATCCCCTTTCTTTCAGCAATTGCTTTAGCGACTTCGGCGGCGCCGGCGGCAAGTCTCGTTGATTCAACCAGGCCCTCGCAGGACCCGGGAGAACGCGAACCAATTTCTTTCCTACTGCTCCAACGATGCGAAACAGGCGCGGACGGTCCATCGTGGCAGCGACCAATTTGGGAGCCGAAGAAGAGTTTTCTTTAATCACCTGGCGCCACTGATAGAGCTGCTCATGGATATCGATGCGTACGGGACACACATCGGAACACGATCCACACAATGTCGACGCGAACGGCAAATCACTGTATTCTTCCAGATTGAAGCCGGGGTTTAATATCGCTCCGATTGGCCCAGGCAGCGTGGCTCGGTAACTATGCCCTCCACTCCGACGGTAAATAGGACACGTGTTCATGCAAGCGGCGCACCGGATGCATTTCAAGCCGTTCCTGAATTTTTCTCTCCCGAGATGTTCTGATCTTCCATTGTCCACCATTACAATGTGTAGTTCGGTGCCGGGACGCGGCCTGTGGACATGTGAGGAGTAAATCGTAATTGGTTGTCCAGTCGCGCTTCGCGCCAGGAGTCGAAGAAACACTCCGAGGTCCTTAGCGCGTGGGATTATTTTCTCTATTCCCATACACGCAATATGTACGGGGGCAAGATGCATCCCTAAATCAGCATTCCCCTCATTCGTGCAGACGACAATTCCGCCGGTCTCGGCCACGGCAAAATTGACACCCGTAATTGCAGCATCCGCCAGCAGAAAACGACTTCGCAGATCCTGTCGAGCAGCCTCCGTCAACACAGACGGATTTGACTCTCCAGCTGGAGAACCCATCGTCTTGTGAAACAGCTCACCAATTTCTTCTTTCTTTATGTGTATGGCGGGCATAACGATATGAGATGGAGGCTCACCTTTTAATTGAACTATCCTCTCGCCCAGATCCGTGTCGATGATCTCGATCCCATGCTGGTTTAGATGAGGATTCAAACCACACTCCTCTGTCAGCATAGATTTACTTTTGACTACTTTTTCTACTGCATGCGACTTGAGGATTGCCGTCACAATATCGTTGTGTTCAGCTGCATCGCGAGCCCAGTGAACACGGACACCATTTGCCGTAGCTCTCTGCTCAAACTGCTTGAGGTAAGTATCGAGATTGCCAAGGACATTTGATTTGATCGTTGACGCTGCAGTCCGTAGCTGTTCCCAGTCCGGTACCGTCGCTGCCGCTCCATCCCGTTTCTTGCGAACGTGCCATAGAGTTTCGTCATGCCAGTCCGTTCGAGCGACGTCTTGATTAAAAACGGCCGCAGCCTCTGAGTGCGGTTTCTCAGGGTAC
>CBDUKH010000188.1:0-4890 GCA_965367755.1 uncultured Rhodothermales bacterium | reverse complement strand
CAGAATTTGCGCTGGCACTTCCAATTTCTGCTGACGAACTATCTGCTGGCTTTATCGAGATTGGTCGATCCGGAGCAATGCCGGTCTCTCGTGGGGTGGCCCTTCCACACTATCGCCTGAGCACGATACAGGATCCTGCACTGTTGATCGTTCGTAGCGCAGACGGATTTCAGATTGAAAGGGAACACAGTGCGCACAATGAAGAGAAAGTCAACGCCGTCCTGTTTCACGTGAGTCCAGAGGACCGTCCAGGGCAACATCTTCGAACACTTGCCAACCTTGCTGGCAGGATCGATGACGACAATTTCATCGATGAGTGGTTAAATGCAAAAACTGAGCAGCAGCTTAAAGAAACACTCTTGCCTCCCGAGAAGAGACTCCATATCAACCTTGCCGCTCACGATACAATCGTCGAAGCAGAAATGACCGTCTCAGAGTTCCAGAATCGATCAGGGACGGAAATCATTCTTCTTGGCCGACGGGGCAATGTCGGGAGCCCCGGTTCCGATGTAGTTTTGAAAGAAAACGATAGCCTCACGATTTCCGGAGGGGTACGGGAAATTGCCAGACTAAAGTCCAGGTACATGACAGGGCGCAGCGAGGCGAAAAACGAAGCTGAGAAGGCAAAATAGGACGCTTCTCAAGGTAATGTAGTCGGTTTGGACTACTGGCTCTAGTCTATTCGACCCCCCAGTTTGGGTAAGATGCGCTATTTATTTGCCCACAGTGATGGTCGGTATAAATAGTTACCCTCAAATTCTGGAAACGCAATTCCCACATTATGTTTGATGATTCGCACCGTGGTCCTCAAGTCCTCGGAAATGGTACTATTTCTTCCGAGCAAGATGTTCACCTGGTCCAGCCGTCGAGGGATGGTGACCCAATTGGCTTTCGTGCCGACATCAACGAATGTGGTCAAGAGGAACTGTCGGTAAGCTTATACTTTGAGCCGCTGAGTTTGCATACGGGTGGTACTCTTATTGCGACAGTACACGCCAAGTCAGGTCCAAAGATTGCCAGTGTTTTATTTCTTAAGTCCGACAGATTCAAGACGGACGTGATTCTTTATCCTGGAGACTCATTGCGGCCAGAAACAGGGTGTACTTTTGATGTTAGCTCCGTGTCAGAGGGTCGAGTCACGCGCAGGATTGAGCGGCGGAAATCATCAGTCTGTCATGTCGGCACTGTGAGGTCGCAACATCAGACATGGATATCATCGCTGCATGTTCATCACGATCCCGCCTCGAACGAGCTTGTTCTTTTGGTTGGTTGCTCAGAGGCAGCCATGTCATTCGCTGACGGGTACGGTGGTCTGATACTCTTCGAGTTTTTGCAGTTCAGATATCATACAGAACTGTCGGGCGACGATCGCCCGGAGAAGTTCGATGTAGTGGGTACACGCACCAAGAATTTCAGGATCTACGGGCAGGATTCAGATCGGATGACCTTTTTATGAACCTAATGTCGCCAATACCAGCCGGTGTGATAGCAATGATCGTAGGCTTTTTCTCGATCAGCATGTCTGTATATGTCCACCTACCCGATAACTTTGAGGCTGAAGCGGTATCCGCAACATTTATTTGTGGACTGGATGATGTGAATGGACATTACTTCCAGACAGAGCTCCATGTCATAAACGTGTCTGATGAAGCGGTGTCAGCCGAGGTAATGATGGAGTGGACTGAAGGCGATGAAGGTGTTGAAGGCGTTGACAGTATTCTTCTGGACGTTGCTTCAGGGACATCCCGGACCCTCAACTGTCAAGATGCACGCATTTTGTCATTACGCAACGAGCGTCTAGTTCGCAGTACCGCTTCCGTTCGATCTACGGGTCCGGTGCGACATGAGGTAATACATTTTGTTACCGGGTAGAACTTTTGTGTACGCGGCTTTCCCTTGTGGCGGAGCATCCGAGGCATAATTTCACGAACTGGTGTTAGCATCGATCAGGCAAGGCGCTTAGTTTTGCATAAGATTTGACCAGTCACCAAGTTATGTTTTCGGATGCAAGTCCACAAAAGTCCCGCCGGGATACTAGCGGTTTTGTTTTTCGGAGTACTGATGGCTGCACTCGACATTGCCATCGTAGCTCCTGCATTGCCTGCACTGCGCGAGGAGTTTGGTGTAGATGAGCGGACCATTTCCTGGGTGATTAATGTCTTTGTGGTGTTCAATCTGATCGGATTGACATTGATGACGCGATTGTCCGATCAGCTCGGCAGGCGACTGGTCTATGTTGTCGACGTGCTCTTGTTTGCTGCTGGCAGTGCGGTGGTAGCTTCTTCATCGTCTTTTGGAATACTGTTAGCGGGTCGATGTGTGCAGGGGCTTGCCGCCTCCGGCATTTTTCCTGTAGCCAGCGCGGTAGTAGGAGATGTGTATCCGCGTGAGCGACGGGGTCGGGCACTTGGTGTCCTGGGTGCCGTATTTGGTCTGGCTTTTCTTGTAGGACCCATCCTTGGAGGTGTCCTTCTCCGATACGGCTGGCAGTTTCTGTTCCTGATAAATATTCCACTGGCGGTTGTGGTCGCTGCGATGGCGTGGCGGATTCTGCCTCGCGGCGGTACCCAACAGAAACAGCAATTTGACATCATTGGGATGGCCTTGCTGGGATTTCTACTGGCGTCGTTTGCCTTCGGCCTTAACGGGATTGACACTCAATCGTTTGGTAGATCTATTGTCAGCATACGCGTCCTGCCATTCCTTATTGCCGGCTCGCTCCTCACCGCCGCATTTGTCTATGCCGAGAAGCGAGTGCCTAATCCTCTTATTAGACTCGGACTGCTACAGAATACACAGGTGAAGCTTGCCTCCCTGTTTGCTATGGGGGCGGGGCTCAGCGAGGCCGCCTTTCTGTTCCTGTCCGGATATGCCATCGCTGGGCTCGGCGTCGGGAAGTCGGAAGCTTCATTCATGCTGATCCCGCTTGTCCTCGGGGTCATGTTTGGATCGCCCGTGGCGGGAAGGCTCCTTGACCGGGTCGGATCACGGACTATCGTGTTCATCGGGACATTTCTTATATCGATCGGAATGGGGGTACTGGGTTTCGCCGCAACGTCCTCATTCAGTTTCTACCTGGGTTCAACACTAGTAGGTGTCGGCCTCTCTGGTATCCTCGGTTCATCCATTTCGTATATACTCCTTAATGAGGCCAAGCTTGAGGAACGTACCGTCGCACAGGGCATCAGCACGATCTTTATAAGCCTCGGACAACTCGTCGGGGCCGCACTCATCGGCGCATTCGTTGCGTCTAACGATTCTGATGTTTCGGGCTATCAAGCAGCATTCACGGCCCTTGCAATCTTTGGTGTTGGTCTAGTGGTCGCCTCCACGCGTCTTAAGAAACGAATTGACGAGTTTTCGTGAGTTGGCTGACAGAACTGGGTCCATTTTCGCCCTGAAACGCCGTTGTCGTCGACATTCGGATTGTGCGTCATCCTATCTTCATAATGTCCGACTCCCTTACTACATTGACAGGGTAATTTCTGCTGTCCAGGCGTGAATACCCACGACGATGCCAAACCACTAGGCATTTGGATACAGAATGTATATATTTGCATAGTAATATACATTTATGAATAGATATTGTCTGTACGATTCTGGTCGGTTGCTGGCGTCAACCCACGGTTTCCGGTCATGTCGGTACACGACTTATGCGTCCATAGTGCATGGAAAGTAGAACTCGGTTGGTCTGTGTTGGAGTCAGTCACCAAACTTCCCCTGTGGAGGTTCGGGAACTGCTGAACGTCGATTTGGAGCGCCAGCAAAATCTGCTCGGTCGCGTAGCGGCGTCACGCGAGCTGGAGGGACTCGCTATCCTGGCTACCTGTAATCGTGTTGAATTTTATGCCTCGGTTTCGCCGTTAGCGATAGAAGATGCTGCCGACGTGCTCATCTCTTTTCTGGCAAGGGCTGGCTATCCAATTCTCGACCATCGCCACCGTTTTGTTTCATTCCACGATTATGACGCGGCCATGCATCTTGCCCGAGTTGCTGCAGGCCTGGAATCTGTAGTACTGGGCGAAGCTCAAGTTTTAGGCCAGGTTGCTCGGGCGGGGCTGCAGTCCGATGAAGCGGGTGCCCTGGATGCCGCACTACAATCTATGTTTCGGTTTGCATCGAAAGCTGGAAAGCGCGCTCGCAATGAAACGGATATCAATAAGAACCCCGTAAGTGTAAGCTCTGTCGCAGTTAGAATGGCTGAGCGATTTCTAGGATCGCTCGAAGGCAAGAATGTGGCAATCATTGGGATCGGAGAAATGGGCAGGCTTGCTATTAAGGCTGTCCGCACAAGGCCCGTCAATACGCTGACTCTAGTCAACCGGTCGATTGATCGGGCTGCGATATTCGGTCAACAGTATGGCATTGACGTTGCATCGATTGATTCACTTCCAGAGGTAATTGCAGGTGCGGACATGGTGTTCTCTGCTACCGGGTGTCCCCACGTGCTGGTAACAACTGACATGATCAAGGCTGCGATGCAGGGTCGCGCATCTCGTCCCTTGCTGCTCATCGATATTGCAGTCCCTCACGACATTGACCTGGAGTCGAATGAGGTTCCCAATGTCACGCTCCTCAACGTAGATACCCTGCTCCAGGAGGTCGATTTATCGTTGACGAAAAGGCGGCGCGAGGTACCGGCGGTGGAGTCTATCTTGAGCGACGAAGTTGCACGATTTGCAACGTGGCTTCAGGAACTGAAAGTCGAACCGTTGATCTCCGATCTGCGGAGACAAGCTGAATCTATTAGAATTGGAGAAGTGCAGAGGTTTCTGAAAACGATGCCCAACATAGATGGAGTCACTCAGGAGCAAGTAGAATTGCTTTCACATGCACTAGTGCAGAAGCTCCTGCATCATCCAACGGTACGTCTGAGAGAAGAAGCTGCAG
>CBDUKH010000187.1:0-5027 GCA_965367755.1 uncultured Rhodothermales bacterium | reverse complement strand
CTGTGTCGGGATCGAACTATCTGCAAATCGCACGAAACGTGCCAGCGAACTTCAAGCAGACGCCGTCGCAACCGGCCAACTATCCTTTATCAACAAGAATATTTACGACATCGATCCTGACCAAGACCTGGATGGAAAGTTCGATCTTATCATATTAAAAGATGTCATCGAACACATTCCGGATCAGGAAAAGTTTATCCCTATGCTTTCTCAATTTCTTGCAGAAGACGGCGTCGTGTTCTTTGGTTTTCCTCCCTGGCAGATGCCTTTCGGCGGGCACCAGCAGATGTGTCATTCACCCGTCCTTAGCAAGTTGCCCTACTTTCATCTTTTGCCAAAATCACTGTACCGGCAAATTCTCAAATCATTCGGGGAAAGCGAACTCCGACAGGACGAATTGATCGAGATATGGGAAACTCGAATATCAATCGAGCGGTTCGAGCGGATTTTGAAAGCGTCTAACTTGCTCATCGACAAGCGAAAGTTCTGGCTGCTGAATCCGATCTACAAATACAAATTTGGGAAAGGTCCGGTAGCCCAGATTCCAGGTGTCGGCAAGATTGCTTTCCTGAGAAATTTTCTGACGACGGCAGCTTACTACGTGGTCCGAGCTGGCAAGTAAATTAATCCACGAGGTCCGATAGCGGGCGTCGCAGGATAAGCTCACCCGTCATCAGCCTTCGGTCAAAATTGATGAAGCCATTGATCAGATAAACTTCGGGAGGGGCACAGTTATAAATAAACTTAACCTCTCTATCTCCCTTGCGAAGATCGTGCGTGACGATCGCTCCGACAAGTCCATTGCGCGTCATCCCTACAAACACATCGACCTCATCACCATCAGATCCTACTGTCTCGTTGACGTACCCGTAATCTATTGGGTAGATAATCTCCGGATACTGCGGGTGAACTGACCCGTATGGCCTGTCAATAGTGATACCGTTCTTCAGGATAGTTTCCTGCCAGCCATCCCAATCGATAGCTGAAAGTTTTTCAGCGGTTAGCATTACTATTCGTCTTCTTCAGGGACAACAGCGATGTGAAGGTCGTTCAGCTGCTTATCGTCTACAATATCTGGTGAGTTAACCATAAGCTCCTGGGCGCGCTGTGTTTTCGGGAATGCAATGACTTCGCGCAGGGAACTGGCACCTGTAGCCAACATTACGATCCGGTCGACTCCGAGAGCTATGCCACCGTGCGGCGGAGCACCGAACTTAAACGCGTCGAGCAAGAACCCGAAGCGAGCCTGCGCTTCTTCGTCACTGATGTCAAGTAATCTGAACATCTGCTGCTGTACCTCGGCGGTATTAATCCTGATTGATCCCCCACCGAGTTCCGTACCGTTCAGGACAACGTCGTAAGCCCGGGCCCGAGTCTTGCCAGGGTCCGTATCCATAATTCCAAGGTCATCTCCGTGTGGAGCGGTAAACGGATGATGCTTCGCAAAGAATCGATCAGCATCTTCGTCCCATTCGAGCAGGGGAAATTCAGTTACCCAGAGGAAGTTCCAGGCTTTCCGATCGATCAGATCCAGTTCTTTGCCGAGGTACAGTCGGAGGCTACCCATTTGTTCGTAAACCTTGGGGTCTTCGCCCGCCAGAAGAAGTACGAGGTCTCCTGCTTCGGCGCCGCACTGTTTGATGGCGGCATCGACGAACGATTTAGCAAGAACATTTTCTTTGACAGAAGAATGGGTCTCCGAACCATCGGTGGGAAGCTTGAAATAGATTAGTCCACCGGCGCCGATTTTCTTGCGGACGATGTCTTTGTCGAGACGGTCCATCCATCCACGACCACGATCGCCTTCTCCCTTGACGACGATTGAAACAATCTTGCCGTCCGATTCGAGGACATTGTCGAAGACGCGGAATCCGGAGTCTTTAAACGCTGTCGAGACGTCGACGATCTTCAGGTCGAATCGGGTATCCGGTTTGTCTGAACCATACGATTCCATGGCCTCGCGATAAGTAAGTCGAGGAAAGGGGGTAGGTACATCGACGTTCAGAACGTCTGACCAGATTGACTTGAGCAGACCTTCAGTGAGTTTATAGATTTGTTCTTCAGTGGCAAACGTCATCTCGACGTCAATCTGTGTAAACTCAGGTTGACGATCGGCTCTCAGATCTTCATCACGGAAGCATTTCACGATCTGGAAGTAGCGATCGAGTCCCGCTACCATCAGAATCTGCTTGTAGGTCTGTGGCGATTGCGGCAGCGCGTAGAACTTGCCGGGATGAACGCGGCTGGGAACGAGATAATCGCGCGCGCCTTCGGGAGTAGACTTCATCAGCACGGGCGTCTCGACTTCGACAAAGTCATGCCCATCGAAGTAGCGTCGCGTCGACTGGTACGTGCGGTGACGCATCAGCAGGTTCTGCTGAACGTCGGGTTTGCGAAGATCGAGATATCGATACCGAAGGCGGAGGTCTTCGTTCGTCGCGACAGCTTTCTGTTCATGCGATGATACCTGAAAAGGTAGAGGCTCGGATTCATTGAGGAGTACGAGTTCATCGACGCGCACTTCGACATGTCCCGTAGGGAGTCTGTCGTTAATCGTTTCGGTAGATCGAGTTGTTACCTTTCCTTTGACAGAGATGACATACTCGTTGCGGAGACCTTCAGCCGATTCGAATGCAGAGACATTGTCTTGGGGAGAAAAGACGATTTGCGTCAGCCCATACCGGTCCCGCAGGTCAATAAAGATCACACCGCCGAGGTCGCGACGGGTATCGACCCAGCCCTTGAGAATTACTTCCTCACCTACATTCGAATCGCGGAGTGCTCCGCACGTATGTGTGCGCACAGGATGAGTATCTACAGGAGAAATAGCGAGTTGTGTCATGAAAAGGGCTCTTTTTCTAAATGCGAAGCCTGTATACTTGCAGGATGCAGTTTCGTCTCCCTGTTCATGTATTAATCAAAAAACAGGGTAGAATGGCAAGGTCGCGAAGGGTGGAGCCAATATCCAAGGATTATCCTATCTTTTCGGCCAGTGATCTTCGCGAGCGACCACCAAAAATAGAAAACTATGTCGGTGTTGACGAACCCATATTTGCTAGCCATCATTGTGTACCTCCTCGGTTTGATCGGGGTGGGGTATTACAAGAGCCGGATCGTAAAGACTGGCGAGGATTTTATGGTGGCCGGCCGGACGCTTCCGTGGTACATCCTCGTCGGGACGTTGTTGGCTACCTGGGTTGGTAATGGTTCGCTGTTTGGAGGTGCGGGTCTGGGATACCGGAACGGGTTGGCAGGGCTGTGGACCAGCGCCGGGGCCTGGATCGGGATACTCGTCGTATACTTCATCTCGCGAAGGATCCGCAATTTCGCAAAAGTCACAGTGCCTGAAATATTTGAGGCACGGTACAATAAGACAGCTAGCGTCCTCGCAATTATCACGACCGTGATTGCTTACCTGACCATTGTGTCATACCAGTTTCGAGGAGGCGGGAGGATCCTGTCGATCATCACAGATGGTGCGTTGACTGTGGAGACGGGAATCATTATCACCGCCGTGTTTGCAATCGCGTATACTGTTCTGGCAGGGATGCTCTCGGTGGTCTATACCGATGTTGTCAATGGCGTACTGATGCTGCTCGGCGTTTTTATCTCACTCATTTTTGTGATACATCAGGTAGGTGGACTGGACGAGGTTGTTGCCTATGCAAGTTCGGCCGGCAAGACTGGCCTATTCGGTAATTGGGGAGATGAGAGGTCCTCGGGAATTTCGGGGCCTATAATTGCGATCTCGTTTTTCGTGCCGACAATGCTGTTGCTTCTGGGTGATGCAAATATGTATCAGAGGATCTTCAGCGCAAAGGACAGCAATAGCGCCCAGAAGGCTGTTCTATTCTGGGTAGTGGGTGTAGTAATCCTGGAAGCCGGGATTAACCTTTTTGGATTGACGGGAGCGACGGCCGCATCGCAGGGGATTATTCCTGAGCTGTTTGCAGGAGGGCCCGCAGATGTCTCGACCAACCTTTCGGAAAATGTTATACCAGAAATTGCGCGCAACGGCGTCCCGCTTTTTCTCGGGATGATTCTGGTGGCCACCATGATGGCTGTGGTAGTGTCGACAGCAGATTCGTTTTTGTTGATTCCGGCAACAAATTTAACACGCGACGTTTATCAGCGATTTCTGAAGCCGGATGCTTCCGATCGGCAGGTAGTATTTACGAGTCGGGCGGTGATACTGGTGCTGGGACTTGTGGCGTATATGCTGGTCGAGCAATTCCCAACAATACTCAGCGCGGCCTATACGGCCTATCTGGTTTACGGGTCGGCGATAACGCCGGCGTTGTTGGCGGCGTTCTTATGGAAGCGAGCCACAAAGGAGGGAGCAGTAGCATCGATACTTACGGGAACGATTGTGACGTTGGTGTGGACGTTCTATTTGTCGAATCAAGATTTCTACTCGTCGTGGAGTCCGTTCCTGCAGGAGGTGACGTATCCAGCGGTATCCTTGTCGATACTCGCACTGATCGGCGTTAGCCTGGCGACGCCGAAGCCTGAGTCCGCGAAATGGGAGCCGTTTTTTAATGATGAGTGAGCTATCAGTTACGGGTTAAGAGTTATGTGGGTGGAGCGATAGTGTCTATATCTCAAAAACTATGGCGACAGTCGATCGGGTCGAAGATCTGAAAGTCTATAGTAAGTCAATGGAACTGGGGCGTTCCGTCTGGACAATTTGCGGACGATTCGACTACTGGCAATCGCGAACTATCGGCTATCAATTTATTCGCTCGACCGACTCAATATCTGCCAATATTAGCGAAGGCTTCGGTCGGTTTCATTTTAAGGATAATGCTCGTTTCTGCTACATGGCTCGAGGTTCGTTATTTGAAAGTACTACCTGGTTGGCGAAGGCGCATGAGCGGGATATTATTTCGACAGAGCAGTACGATGCACTTATGAAAGATTTTGTTGAGTTGAGAATGATGTTGAACGGGTATATAAGATCACTATTGGAGCGGAGTAGTTGACTAGCAGAAACGCGAGTACAAGCCTGGAACTCTTAACCGATAACT
>CBDUKH010000186.1:0-5029 GCA_965367755.1 uncultured Rhodothermales bacterium | reverse complement strand
GGCCGTGACGATATTCTATTGAACACGATGGGCACCGTAAATAGAAGCTTCATTGGACTCGGTCAGGACGACGCCTTCTTCGACTTTGGTAGAATTTCCCAGGACCACCCTTCATTCGATGATTGGGGCCAGTTCAACATCCTCGTTGGTGACTTCAATGGTGACAACCGGGACGACGTTGTCTACAACAATGCAGACGCGTCCAATGATGTATATGTCGGGCTAACCAAGGAGTAATTCATCTGAATCACTGCTCATTGTAGTGGCCTGCCAAAGCAGAAGCTCCATCGCTGTCCCCGGCGGTGGAGCTTTTGTGCGTTCAGCCCTCATAGCCATCGAACTCAATTGGATTGTGAACCGTTCAAATGAAGGTTACTTTATACCATGCTTTCCAAGAAATCCACCAATCAGCGCCTGCTGTAGTCAATGAAAAGATTCCGGAGATATTTTATCACTGGCTTGCTGACCCTTTTGCCGATCTGGCTGGTCTGGGTCGTCTTTAAGTTTGTATTCGTGCTTCTCTCTGAGGTTAGCCGACCTGTTGTCGAGCCTATTCTCAATCAGATTGCTCTTGCGTATCCAGAGATGTTTTCGTGGCTCAACGATCCGCCCGTTTTGACTATCGTGGCACTTCTTGGTACCGTCCTACTTATTGTAACGGTAGGCTTTGCCATGCGCAAAGTAGTAGGTCAAAGAACGCTGGAATGGTTCGAGTCCGTAATGAGTCGGATACCTTTTGCCAACACGATCTATGGGTCGTCCAGGAAATTATTGAACCTGCTTCAAACTAAGCCCGGAAATACTCAGCGCGTTGTGCTGCTCGATTTCCCCCACGCGGACATGAAATCTGTCGGGCTCGTTACGAGGACATTGACGGAAACAGGGACTGGTCGTGAGCTGGCTGCTGTTTACGTCCCGACTACTCCCAATCCAACGTCCGGATATCTTGAGCTCGTCCCGGTGGATCTCCTCACGCCAACGGACTGGACCGTCGATGAAGCAATTTCGTTTATAATATCAGGCGGAGCCGTCAGTCGCGACGAAATCCCGTTTTCCAGACCAGGTAATAAGTAGCAATGTCAGAAACCAATGTGACCTATAAGCCAGCCGGATACACGAGTGTCTCGCCATACCTTGTCGTCAGCGATGCCCGATTACTTATCGAATTTCTGGTTTCAGTTTTTGATGCACATCGCCTCAGACAATACGATCGCCCGGACGGTTCAGTAATGCATGCGGAAATGCGGATAGACGATTCGATTGTCATGATCGGTGAATCGCCCCATTCGAATGACGCCCAGACGGCACACATTCACGTTTATGTAAATGATGTCGACGGCGTGTACAGACGAGCTCTGGATCACGGTGGCGTCTCCATTCAAGAGCCCACACAAAAGGATGGTGATCCTGATCGTCGGGGAGGAGTATCTGGCCCCTGCGGAAATTCCTGGTGGATATCAACTCAAGTGTCCGACTGAGCAGTGTTTGTATCACAGGTCTGAGCATTGCTGCTATGAAGAACACTCGGTCAATGAAATCGTGCGCCTTCCTAACGATGGATAGCCTTGATGGGCATGTCTCTGACGACGAGATGGCAATAGAAGCTCTGAGTGAGCGCGGGTTTGCCGTTGAGTTTGTTTCGTGGCGGGATGCAACAAAAGACTGGTCGAACTTTGACATTGTGGTCATCAGAAGTCCATGGGATTATTTCCATCACTTTGCAGCATTCAAAGCTACGCTGGAAGAGATCCACGTAGCCACTTTGCTTGTAAATCCGCTTGAACTCGTTCTCTGGAATCTGTCGAAATTGTATTTGCGGGAGATCGAGGCGGCAGGCATCGAAATTGTCCCTACGTTATGGTTCGACAATCTGGATACCGGTATAATCGCTCAGTCGTTGGAGGCCTTTGACACATGCTCGATCGTTGTTAAGCCACTAGTAAGTGGAGGTGCTGAAGGTACGTTCATACTTTCTGAACAGACGGACAGGCACCGAAACGAGGCCGAACAGTATTTCCAATCGAAAGCTGTTATGGTACAACCGTATCTGGAATCGATCGTTGATTTTGGCGAGATATCACTTTTCTATTTTGATGCAATTTTTAGCCATGCCGTCAGAAAGTTGCCGCGAGAAAACGACTTTCGAGTGCAGGAGGAATTTGGAGGTTCGGTTCAAGCGATAGTACCCGACACAACTCTTCTAAATTTGGGCGCCAGGGTTCTCGGAATGTTGACTCCCGTTCCGACGTATGCACGTATTGATATAGTGCGCGTTGGTAAATCGTATGCAGTGATCGAGCTGGAGCTGGTAGAGCCTTCGTTGTATTTCCGGTTTAATGAGCATGCTGTAGGACGATTCGCAGATGCTATTGTCTCCTACTACAATCAAAACATTTCTGCTCCAGGCAAATAACCCCTAACTAGAGCTACGTAGAAAGAATCAGCTATTGAGGAATGGGATGCAGGATTCAACCATGATAAAAATACACAACCTTGCATTATTCAAGTGGCCGATTGCTGCGATGTGCTTGTTCATTGTCTGTTCTCTTTCAGGATGTACGTCAAAGGATAGCGGCGACGAACATGCCGGCGAATCTCACGTCTCCGACTTGATTGATAAGGAACTGCTCGTCATCAGGCTTGATTCACTCCAGACAGATGCTACTACACCCGGCGAGGCTCATGCCGGCGATGGACACCTTTCGGATCATGACAGCATCTCGCAATCGTTGCACTATATATACGTAAGAGATTTAGCAGGAGATACACTTCTAGTCCGCTCGGCGCCGTGTGTCATTAATTCAGCTGGAGAGCGGATCGAGGTGGGCAAGACGTATCGGATGCGCTTGTCTCCTGTCGCCTGGGAGCACGACGTCTTGAGTTCAGCCGGAATCAACGTTGAGGTGCAAGTTGATGGCCGACCGTTTTTTACTACTGAAGATGTTTGTGACTTCTATCTACAGGATCCGACAAATTAAATGGCGTAAGCGATTCAACTCGCGCAACGTAGGCATCACGCGACATTTGCAGAAACGCGTTACCGACGGACTGTCCCTGTGGATACAAATATCTACATTATGACTATCAAACCTACTGATTCATCGGGAGTGTGATAACTGCCTGAATAACAGGCAGTTCGACGACAGGCGCTATTGGAAAGCAATTAGTCTGTCGCATCTCAACCTCGGATGAAACTCCAGAAATACCCGCTGGCCGTAGCGGACTATGGCTTATAAAAAGCCTCCTTCTACCCGATAAGCAATACAGGTTCCGATCATCAAAGCGATTGGAATGGCTGCCTTTTCGGCGATCTGTCAAACGATCTTCGAGAAAGCGCAACAACTTTTGCAATCCATCATCCATACCACCAACTACGAATTTCAGAATGAAACGGATAGATACCAGTTATTCGAGCACCAGTGTGCGTCACCTTCGACGCTTCACGGCCGTGTTGCTTGCAATATTTTTTCTGCAGTCCCCTTCGTCTGCCCAGGAGCGCACAAGTTTATCTGAGCCGGTCGGCCTGTTGGAGCACGTGCTGGCGCCAGGTGCGCCGGCAGCGTCTGTACGGGCAACGTCTAGTTCAACTAAAGGAGACGAGCAGTGGATCAGTCAGTGGTCTACTCCAGGGATTGATTTGTATGGAATTGACATGGTAATGGCGGATGCAGGGTTGGTCATTGGCGGACAATTTGCCCGTGCCGGGGACACTCAAGTCAGAAGCCTTGCCATTTGGGATCCGGGGAGTGGTACCTGGGACGACATGTCAGGTGGCGTTCTGAGTACAAGCGGATTTCTAGGCACGGTTTGGGCCGTGGAGTCCGTTGGAGATCTGATTTATGTTGGCGGCGATTTTGACACGGCTGGCGGTGTGCCTGCCTCAAATATTGCAGTCTACAACACAACCACGCAAACCTGGTCGGCACTTGGCGATGGCGTTGATAGCTCGGTGAGAGACATAGCCGTAAACGGTAGCACGGTTTATGTCGGTGGCAATTTCACAAATGCAGGAGGAGCACCAGCAGCGTATATAGCTTCTTGGAATGGGGCCACCTGGAGTCCGCTCGGGGCCGGAATGGACAACTCGGTCTATTCGTTGACAATCTTTAACAGTGAATTATATGCCGGCGGTCGTTTTACAACAGCCGGGGCTGTCACTGCGACGAGGGTAGCCAGATGGAATGGAGTTGCATGGAATAACCTCAGTGACGGTGTCGGCGAAGGCTTCAACTCCGACGTCAATGCGTTTGCTTCGTCCGGAAACATGCTCTATTTCGGTGGGAATTTTACTGAAGCCGCCGGTACACCGGGTTTCAACTATGTGGCCTCGTGGAATTCTACAACGAGCACTTACGGGGCATTGGGTACCGGTTTCACCAACGCCGTTGTTGACCTGGCCCACGACGGTTCTGCGCTTTTCGCAACGGGCGTGTTTGAACAAGCAGGCATCAACGATGTGAACTTTATCGCGGAATGGAACGGTACCACATGGAATAGTGTCGGTGGCGGGTTGTGGACGACTGAGATATCCGGCGTTGCCGGACAAGCGCTAGTCGCGAATGGATCTGATGTTTATGCAAGTGGCTTTTTTGCTGGAGCAGGAAATACACCTGCAATTGGTGTCGCACGATGGGATTCGGGGAGTTCCACCTGGAATGCACTCGGAAGCGGTCCGAATACAGCGCCCGTCGGCACTGCTCAGCTAGCAATTGTCTGGGCGGGTGCTGAAGTTGAAGACGGTATCTACTTTGGCGGCCAGGGCGTTGACTACGCTGGAGGCGAATACTTAAGCGGTATTGGCTTCTGGGATGAAACGACTAAGTCATGGAGCTCCGTCGGCGGCGTCACACTGGCTGGCAACCCCGGAAACGTCTTGTCGATCTTACCGATAGGTGACAATATTTACGTTGGCGGTGAGTTTGAAAATGCCGGAGGCGTCGCTGCAAATAATATTGCAGTTTACAATAGCGCTACATCTGTCTGGACCTCCCTTGGAGCTGGAACTGACGGTAGAGTAAACGCACTTTAT
>CBDUKH010000185.1:0-5084 GCA_965367755.1 uncultured Rhodothermales bacterium | reverse complement strand
CTTCTTCCCTGGTGATATCGTCATTTCCGAGCGTGATGTTTTTTTCGACGGATCCAGAAAAAAGAAATACGTCTTGAAGAACGAGCCCGATAAAATGTCGCAGGTCTGGCACGGCGTAGTCTCGAATATTTTTGCCGTCGAGAAGTATCTCACCTTTCTGTATATCATAAAACCGTAGCAACACACTGATGATGGTCGTCTTACCGGCCCCCGTTGCACCAACGATTGCGCAGCTTTGTCCGGGTTCGACGACAAAGGAGACATCGCGCAATACCCAAGCATCACTGTCATCGTCCTCGGAGTCGTACCGGAACCACACATTCCTGAACTCAATTCTGCCTGTCACCTTTGGCAATGGCACAGGGTCGGCCGCTTCTTCAAGCGTTTGGTCTGTGTCCAGCAGTCCAAAGATTCTTTCCGCACCGGCCATGGCGCTTTGCAGTGTGTTGTATTGATCGCTAAGATTTCGAATCGGATCGAAAAACTGTCTTGCGTACTGGATAAATGCAATGAGGACGCCGAGCGTGAGCGTCCCGCCCAGAGCACGCAGGCCACCCATCCAAATGACGAGTCCAAGTGCCGTCGACGCGACGATGTCTATTGCCGGCCAGAAGAGTGCGAAATAGAATATCGTTTTTATTTGTGCAGCACGATGTTCGTGATTGATTTCCTCAAAACGAGTCATCTCCTGTTCTTCCCTTCCAAACAGCTGAACAATCTGCATTCCAGTGACGTGCTCCTGGAGAAATGAGTTGAGTCGCGCGACCTGCTTCCGGGTTTCCCGGTACTGGTCTCGCACTACTGCTCTGAACCAGAATGTAACCCGAATCATTATCGGGAGCACGGCCAGTGTCACGAGCGCCAGAACCCAGTTAAGGGTAAACATGAAGTAGGCAATAAATATCAGCTTGAAGAGATCCCCGAGGATTGTAACGATACCCGCTGAAAGGACGTTACTTAGGGACTCTACATCGCTGGTCACTCGCGTGATGAGTCGTCCGATAGGATTCCGGTCGAAGAATCTGAGTGACTGGCGTTGAATATGCCTGTAGACTTTGCCGCGAAGGTCAAAAATTGCCTGCTGTCCAATCCACTGCGTAAGATAGGCGTTAAAAAATGACAGGAGTCCTTCTGCGAAAAGCACGATAAAAAGGTACGTGATTATTCGCTGCAGCCCCTGCATATCACCGGCAACAACATGATCGTCAATCGCAATCTGTACAAGCCTTGGACGCAGCGGTCCTAAAAATGCGGCCGTCATAACTGTGACGAAGGCAATTGCTACCCAGAACTTGTACGGCAACAGGTAGGCAATAATCCTCCTGAGCAGTTTGCCGTCGAGGCCCGGGTTTTCGTTATTTCCTTTCTCGCTCAACGGGTGTATACGTGTTTGACAATATCGTATCGCGTTAATTCCTCGGCGACCTCCGTCGATGCAAAGGTCTTCCGTGCTTCATCCGCAACGACAGTGGCATCCTTGTACCTGCCGCTAAAATGAGCGAGAAGCAAGCGGTGAGCGTTTGCATCTCGGGCGATGGCAGCGGCTTCGGTAGCCGTCGAATGTCCTGTAGCAATGGCCCGGTCCTGCATGTCTTCCAGGAAAGTGGCTTCATGTAAGAGCAGGTCTACATCTTGCGCCAGCCGGACGGCATTGGGGCAGGGTCTGGTATCCATAACGTATCCGAAGGTGCGACCGGATTCGCCAGGCCCTATAACATCCGAAGGCGCGGCCATGTGCCCGGAGGTCGTACGTACGGAGTGCCCGGCTTTCAGCCGCTTGTAATCTTCAAAATCATTAATACCCAGTTGCCGGGCCTTATCAACATCCAGATTCCCTTCTCCGTCCGACTCCGTAATACGGTAGCCTACACAATAGACCGGATGGTCCAGCTCCAACCATTCCACCTTACTTTTACCTACGGTCATGGTTGTCGCTTTCTCATCGACGACCACTCGGCGGAGTTCATAGGCAAGATCATCAGGTCCCAATCCGGGGATAACCTCCAGGGCACGATGCAGCTCTGCCGGAGCCGCCAACGTTAATTTTCGACGCCGGCCATGCAACGACAACGACGAGAGAAGCCCCGGTAGTCCGTACCAATGATCACCATGAACGTGTGAAATCAGAATGGCATCCAGCTTACGGGGCTTGAAACGGACGTGCTGTAGCTGGAACTGCGTACCTTCGCCGCAATCAATGAGAATCTGCCGATCGTCCACACCGATGAGCGTGGCCGACATATGACGGCCATGCATCGGAGCCGCAGAACTAACTCCCAATGGGACGATATAGAATGCACGACTCATCGGCTATTCGATTGCATTTATTTCTTCTTCCAGCAGCTGCCGCTGATAGAGGCTCGCATAGAGTCCACTTCCCTGGACCAGATCATCGTGATTGCCACGTTCAACAATCCTTCCATCATCGAGCACAAGAATCAGGTCGGCATCCTGTACAGCCGATATCCGATGGCTTACGATAACTACTGTTCGCTTGCCCTGGTGCTTTTTAAGATTGTTCAAGATGCGCCGCTCGGTATCTGTGTCAACAGCAGATAGTGCATCATCAAAAACGAGAATCTCCGGTTCGCGGACGATGGCTCGAGCTATCGAGGTGCGTTGTTTCTGTCCACCTGAAACGGCTACACCGCGCTCACCAACAAGCGTTTCAAACTGTTCGGGGAGCTCGAGGATATTGTCATAGAGAACAGCCTCTCGCGCAGCTTGCGTAACGTTGTTGTGATCGGCATCGAAACTGCCGAAGGAGATATTATTCGCGATACTATCGTTGAACAGGAAGACATCCTGGGGAACATACCCTATTGAATTTCTGAGTGTAGCGATAGGAATAGTCCGTGCATCGTGCCCACCAATGTATACCGTACCGGTCCGCGGATCGAGAAGCCTGGGGATCATTGCAATCAGTGTACTTTTCCCTGAGCCCGTGCGACCAACAATCGCGAGGACCTTTCCAGCTTCGATCTGAAAAGAAATATCAGTTAGTACATCGTCACCTTCGCCGTAGCCGAAGCTCACATTCTCAAACTGAATCGTTCCTTTGATTTTTTCGATCGAATTATCTGTTACATCGTTGTCAGCGATCTCAGGATCTGCATCGAGGATTTCCTGCAGCCTGACCATCGATGCAGATGCCCTCTGGATCATTGTGATTACGAAGCCCATTGCCGCCACGGGCCATGTCATCAATGCCACGTAGATGATATATTCGGCGATATTACCGATCGTGATGGCTCCCTCCATGGCGAGGCGGCCTCCTACCCAGACTACGATGATGGTTGACATACCTATCAGCAAAATAAAAACCGGTCGAAAAGCTGCTTCAACTACCGCCAGGTCCAACATGCGTATCCGATACCGATCACTCTCCGAGGAAAACACCTTTGCTTCGTGGTCT
Source organism: uncultured Rhodothermales bacterium (assembly GCA_965367755.1). Lineage (GTDB taxonomy): Bacteria > Bacteroidota > Rhodothermia > Rhodothermales > JABDKH01 > JABDKO01. The sequence goes on along the minus strand of CBDUKH010000185.1, from coordinate 1,669 downwards.
TCTCTCGCATAAGCCTTAACGACTCTGATTCCCGACAGTGATTCCTGGACCATCGTGGTCAGAGCGGAATATTGCTTTTGAAGGCGATCACTGCGGCGATGCACGAGGCGTGCAACAAAGAAAACCGAGATCGCGAGGAACGGCATCGGGATGACGGCAAAGAGTGTCAGACGAGGCGAGATCACCAGCATGACGATGATAGCCGTCACGACAATTACCAGCGCGCGTGTCAGGTACATTATCGCCGGGCCGATGTACCGACGAATCTGTTCAATATCGCTGGTGGCCCTCGTGATAATGTCACCCGTCGAGTGGCTCGTATAGAACCCACGATCAAGCTTCTGAATATGATCGTACAGTCGATTTCGCAGATCATATTCGATATGACGTGACGCAACAACGATCGTCTGTCTCATCAGAAAAGAAAAAACGCCCGAAATCAGGCTTAATCCGATAATGATGAGACCATAGAATGCAAGCGTTCCAAAGAATGACCAATAGAGGCCGTCCGCGAGGGAAGAATCCGCTATGGGGGCATACACGCGGACGAAGATCGGAATGTTGTCGACTGCCTGCCGGACAACCATTGGAACCATAATGGAGAAGACCGCCGAACCGACAGCGCACAGAAGACCGGGGACAAAAAGCCACCGATACTTCCAATAAAAAACATTGAGGTGAGCCAGAGGTCTCATATCATCTTTACAGGCATGAACCGCCATAAACAACCGGGCAACACTATTGATTCATGCGACGTTGAACGGTATCCAAATCGAAATCTATTCTGCTATCTATCGCGCGAAGCAAAGTATGATACGGATCACACCCGTCTTTTTTTACATGATGAGCTTGCTGTTCGCCTTTTGCGGACAGGTCTTTGCCGACGATTCAATTGACGTTACGCACTATCGCTTCGAGCTGTCCGTTTCTGACGAATCCAACACAATCAGAGGCATCGCCCATGTGACTCTTCGCACACGCGAGCCTCTGGCGGCGTTCGATCTGGACCTGATCAGTACTGGAACCGACGGGAAAGGGATGACAGTATCCTCTGTCCGGATGGACTCTCGGGATCTGCGATTTTCGCACTCTTCCAATGTTTTGAAAATCTACCTTCCAGAATCCCAACCGACCGGGCAGACAGTCCAGGTTGACATAAGCTATTCGGGGATCCCTCGCGATGGGTTAATCATTTCGTCCAACAAACATGGCGACCGAACATTCTTTGGTGATAACTGGCCAAACCGTGCTCGGAACTGGTTGCCACTTGTAGATTCTCCGGCGGATAAAGCAACCGTCGAGTTCGCGGTCACGGCACCAGATCATTACCAGGTAGTCAGCAATGGCCGGCTTGTTGAAGAAACTGACCAGGGAGATAATTCGCGACTAACTCGGTGGGTCTCCGGCGTCCCGCTGGCAACCAAGGTGATGGTCATCGGAGTCGCGCGGTTTGCGGTCGACCATGTGGGGGTCTTCCATTCCGTACCAGTTCAAAGCTGGGTGTATCCACAAGAGCGGGAGGAAGGATTTCATGACTATGAGATGGCATGGCCGATCCTGGACTATTTCACAATGTCTATCGGACCCTTCCCCTACGAGAAGCTCGCCAATGTCCAGTCGAAGACTATATATGGGGGGATGGAAAACGCCGGCGCCATCTTTTACCATG
>CBDUKH010000184.1:0-5107 GCA_965367755.1 uncultured Rhodothermales bacterium | reverse complement strand
AGGCTGGAGAATACACCGCCATCTATTTTCGGGAAGCGCGCTTTCGGTTAGTAGACTCCGGAACGTTCTGGCTGTCGAAAACCCCTGATGTGGTGGCAAGCAAAGATTGGGATGCTGCTATAACTCGCATCGCAACCTGGGGAGTGTTTGAAGACCTCGGTAGCAAGAAAAAGGTCTTCTTCATGAACACGCACTTTGACCATGTTGGTCAGGTAGCCCGGGAGAATAGTGCCGAACTGCTCTTGCAAAAGATTACCGAGTTGTCTGGTGACGCACCGGTTGTCTTGACTGGAGACTTTAACGTGACTCCGGACAATCCGGTGTACGCGAAGCTGACTTCGTCGCTCCGCGACACGCAACAAATCTCGCGTCGTCGACACCACGGTCCGGAGGGGACATTCTACGATGGCTTTGTGGTAACGCACAAACCTGGCCGGCGTATCGATTATATATTCGTGAACGACAAGGTCAATGTCTTAGCCCATGCAACGTTGTCGGACAACTGGGAGGGAAGCTTCGCCTCGGATCATCTCGCGGTAGTTGCCACAATAAAAACGGGTGACTAGCTACATAGCTAATCACCCGAATGACAATGTTGGCAATAAACTATTTAGGCCTCAACACTAGAGTTGCTGAGGAACTCTCGAAGGACGTAGTGCAGAATTCCTCCGTTGCGATAGTACTCGACTTCGACCGGAGTATCCAGTCGCACCTGCGTCTTGAACTCGATGACAGTCCCGTCGCTTTTGGTGGCAGTGACAGACAGGATGTCACCAGCTGCGACATCATTGCCTACTGGTATGTCGTATACTTCAGTACCATCGAGTCCAAGGGTAGCTGCGTTGATTCCGTCCATGTACTGAAGCGGAAGCACACCCATACCTATTAAGTTGGATCGATGTATTCTTTCGTAGGTATCTGCGATAACAGCCGAGACGCCCAGCAGCAGCGTACCCTTTGCCGCCCAGTCTCGTGATGAACCCATCCCGTAATCTTTTCCAGCAAGAATGATCAGCGGCGTCTTGTCATCGATGTACTTCATTGCGGCGTCGTAAATAGACATCTGCTCACCAGTTTTGAAATACTTTGTGACGCCCCCTTCAACTCCCGGCACCAGCTGGTTCTTGATGCGGATGTTTGCAAACGTTCCTCGCATCATCACCTCGTGATTCCCGCGGCGTGATCCGAACGAATTGAAGTCAAGGAAGTCCACACCGTTATCGGTAAGATATCGGCCAGCCGGTCCATTCGGCGCGATGGAACCTGCCGGAGAGATATGGTCCGTTGTGGTTGAATCGCCAAGCTTCGCCAACACCCTCGCTCCTTTCACCGATTTAATCTGTGGAGTATCCGGAGTCAGGTCAAAGAAGAATGGAGGCTCCTGGACGTAAGTCGAGTTCGAGTTCCACTCGTAGATTGAGCCTTCAGGTATCGAGATTGCATTCCACATCTCGTTGGACTCTTCGATGCCGTTGTATTCTTTCTCAAACATTTCGGGAGTCACAGACCGGTTGACCGCCTCGGCAATTTCCGCGGTTGTCGGCCAGATATCTCTAAGATACACTTCGGTGCCAGACGAGTCTTTGCCGATCGGATCTTTCGTGAGATCGATGTCGACCGTTCCAGCAAGTGCATAGGCGACCACCAGCGGCGGAGAAGCCAGGAAGTTTGCCTGTACCAGCGAATGGATTCTCCCTTCGAAGTTTCTGTTTCCGGAGAGGACACCCGAAACAATGAGATCGCCTTTCTTGATAGCGTTCGCTACCGGTTCAGGTAATGGGCCGGAGTTTCCGATACATGTAGTGCATCCGTAGCCTACCAGGTTGAAGCCAAGTTGGTTGAGATACGGCCACAGGTTGGCTTCTTCGAGATAGTCAGTAACAACTTTCGAACCCGGTGCCATCGAAGTCTTGACATACGGCTTGACTTGCAGGCCGCGTTCGACTGCTTTCTTGGCTACAAGTCCTGCACCAATCATCACCGACGGGTTACTTGTATTTGTACAGCTGGTGATTGCAGCGATAGCGACATCGCCATGCCTCAGGCAAATCGCGTCGCCATTGTGATCGACATAGCGTCGCTGTGCCTCGGCAACATCTGCCTGAACACCAAATCCTTCTCCCAGTCCGACAGAGATTTCTTCAATCTCAGACTCAGATGCAAGCCGATCTTCGTGCAACCCAAATCCTTTAGGACCGGCAGGAGCTGTAAGTGACCTGCGGAACGTATCTCGCATGTCAGGCAGAGAAATTCTGTCCTGGGGACGCTTGGGACCAGAAAGGCTCGGGACGACGGTCGACATATCCAGTTCAAGCACGTCCACAAATTCCGGTGCCGGTGAATCAGACGTACGGAAAAGTCCCTGTTCTTTTGTATAGCTCTCGACGGTTTTGATGAGGCTGTCTGGACGACCTGTCTGTCGAAGATAATCGAGCGTCGCGGTATCGATCGGGAAGAATCCCATTGTCGCCCCATACTCAGGCGACATGTTGGCAATGGTCGCGCGATCTGGTACGGTCATGTGGTCAAGGCCGTCGCCGAAGAACTCGACGAACTTCCCGACTACGCCGTACTCGCGAAGCGTCTGCGTGACGGTAAGTACGAGATCAGTAGCGGTAGCTCCTTCCGGGAGTCTACCTGTTAGTTTGAACCCGACGACCTGCGGCATCAACATATAGACTGGCTGACCCAGCATTACGGCTTCTGCTTCGATTCCACCAACACCCCAGCCGACAACACCGAGTCCGTCGATCATGGTCGTGTGACTATCCGTTCCTACGAGGGAGTCTGGATAGAGAACGTTAAGGCCATCTTCAGGTCGTGACCAGACGCAACGAGCTACATATTCCAGATTGACCTGGTGGCAGATGCCACTGGCAGGTGGAACCACGGAGAAGTTGTCAAAGGCTTGCTTGCCCCAACGTAGAAATTCGTAGCGTTCACGGTTACGAACAAACTCGCGCTCTGCATTTATCTGCAAGGCACCCGGAGTACCGAAGGCATCTACCTGTACTGAGTGGTCGATGATCAGATGAACGGGAACGCGCGGGTTGATCTCGTCAGGATTTCCTCCGAGACGAGCCATAGCCGATCGCATGGCGGCCAGGTCTACAACAGCCGGGACGCCGGTGAAATCCTGTAGGAGCACGCGAGCCGGTTTGAAAGGAATCTCCTTTGCGGCCGGATTCCTGGGATCGTAAGTCGCGAGAAGCTCGATGTCATCCTTGGTAACCTGAAAGCCGTCGCATTCTCGCAATACGGATTCAAGTAACACTTTTATCGAATATGGAAGTCGGTTGATACCGGAGTACCCGGCTTTTTCCAGGGCATCGAGCCGGTAGATGTAGGCGTTGCCATCCGGAGTACTGAGGATATCGCGAGCATTGAAATGGTCGGAACGAGTTGTCATGTGCTGTCTGTCGTTAGTTGCTCCCACCGATATTACCGAATATCAGCTCGGTGTGGGATGTTATAATATCGTCAATTGCCCGCCGCGATCACATTTGCGCGAACCGGTAGCCGCAAGCAAACACACACCCTCCGGGTCGGCTGTAAGATAGTACAAACCAGTCAACCCTGGATGGCAAATATGTACTCCTAAACCAGCATTTTGTTGATTGAGATGGTGTGAATGCGATCAATCGATTGAGTACGAAGCCGCACCGCGGATCTCCGCGGACCAAATTCATTGGGCCGTGTAGTCAAGCAGACTAAGGACGTCATTCTGGCGGAAATATCGTGAGAGGACATGTTTCTTGTTGGCAATCGCGCCACAATCAATCCGCCAGTTCAGCGACGAGGGCTTCTACCGTACCAACGAGTTGCTCGTGATCCTCAACGATACGCTGTTTAGGCAACAGCTTGGACTTGAACAGCAGCTCCCGTGTAAACGGTGTTGCGACGGCAACCACGTGCATGCCAGCGTTGAGTCCGGCCTCGACACCCGCTGGAGAATCTTCAATCACCAGACATTTTTCTGGATCGACAGAAACGCGGTGAGCGGAGAGTAGATAAATTTCAGGATCGGGCTTTCCTTTCGTCACGTCGTCAACGGTGGCGATGGAATTAAAGGCGTCTGCAAGTCCCAGTATATTGAGGACTTTAGTGGCCTGGTCACGATGCGACATCGTAGCCAGGGCGGTTGAGCAGCCCGATTCGCGAGCAATTTGGAGAAGTTGTATTGACCGAGGCCATCGGTTGTCCAGAATGATATTCGGATCGCTAAGCATGTCGTCGTAGTATTCCAGTCGCAGGGACACGAAAGCTTTCCACGGTTTGTCGACCTTGTATTGGGACATTAAATCTGTCGACACATCTGTGAGGCCAAAATGCTCCATAATGCCAGTCGCTATTTGTGTCCTCGTCAGGCCGACATATTGCTTGTAGTGTTCGACGACATCTGCTCGCCGGGTTTTTCCTTTTGTAAGGTTTCCGACAGCGAGCGCGTATGATTCAGCTTTAAGTTTTTCGGTCTGGACGAGTGTACCGTCGAGGTCGAACATGAAGGCTCGAATCATGTATTCAGGGGATAGGTTGGTGGTCGCGGGGTGCCGAAAGTGCGCGGGGGCCTCCACTTCCTCCTCCCCGTCGACAACTTAATCACGAATCGAAACAGTCGCCAATGAGAAAATGCTAGAAACTTCCTAGGAAAAAGTCTAGGAAAATGTTTTGTGGAATTACTCGGCACATTTTAACTGAAGGTACAGATGCCCACGTTGCCATACATCACAACCGAGCAGATGATAGAAGTCGACCGACTAATGGAAGAAGTATATCATATCAACCTAATTCAGATGATGGAGAATGCCGGTCGAAATCTGGCTGATCTGGCATGCAGCCGATTCCTCTTGAATTCCCCGGCGGGCAAAAGAATAGTAATCCTCGCCGGGTCCGGCGGCAACGGTGGCGGCGGACTCGTAGCTGCCCGACACCTGGCTAACCGCCGTGCCGTGGTGGATATCGTGCTGTCAAGCAGTCACGAAAAGTATCTCGGTGTGCCAGGGCATCAACTGGACATAGTTGAGAGAATCGGAATCAAGGTTGCTTTAGGAGACAGTAACTGGTCAGTTCCAGAAGGCAACCTGATAATCGACGCCATGATTGGCTA
>CBDUKH010000183.1:0-5216 GCA_965367755.1 uncultured Rhodothermales bacterium | reverse complement strand
CTTACCCTCTTACCAATTAACCCATAACTCATAACTCTCATCATGTGGCTCTTATTTGACATAGGCAATACATCAACGAAGATCGGCGCTTTCAATCCGGGCACTGTCGGCTATGACATTGTGACCATTCCGACGGATGCTGCGGATGAAGATGTACTTGTTGAAGGATTTGTCGGAGCCGAGGTTTTTAATCGGGCGGTTTTGAGTTCTGTTGTCCCGGTCAAGCTGAAGCGCTATGCGGATATTCTTTCTGCACGCGGTATTGATGCGGTGACAGTCTCGGCGGAGATCAAGTTGCCATTTAGAATTGGATACCGGACGCCGCAGACACTTGGTGCTGATCGTATTGCAGGGGCGGCTGGTGCGCTGGCGTATGTCCGCGCGGAAATGCCGGGAACGAGGAATGTTGTGTCTGTAGATGCGGGCACGGCGGTGACGTTCGACATCGTAGCATCCGACGGCACTTTTCTCGGAGGGCCGATTGCGCCCGGACCCGAACTGTTGCGACAGGCAGTAGCACGTGGAACGGCGGCGCTACCGAAGGTTGAGCTCTATATGCCCGAAAGTATCGTTTCAGGTACTTCTGAAGATGCTGTCCGCGCCGGCATCATGGTTGGGTTCGCTGAAGGCGCGCTGGGTATTCTCCGACAAATCGATGATCAACTCGAAGGAGAAACAGTCGCCGTCTTTTCCGGAGGCTGGGGACAGCTACTGGCAAACGAGTTCGGACCCAATGCAATCTATCGCCCGACAAACATGCTCGACGGACTGGTTGAAATACTGGGAATGAATTAGGGTGCGTCTATTCGATTGGGTTGTCCGATGCACTTCGCTCGTCATTCCTGCGTAGGCCGGAATCTACCTAGATCGTCGTTCCCGCGAAGGCGGAAATCCACCCCACCCCGTCATTCCGAGAAGGCGGAAATCCACCCCCACCCGTCATTCCCGCGAAGGCGGGAATCCATCATCGGCAGATGCTGTTCGCAATCCCAAAAAGCCTCGAAGGCACCACGTCCGATCCCTTAAAATGTGGAAGCGGGCCACATCAACTCTGTCACTCTCGTGAACGTAGCACCCCCGAGTATCGTCATTCCCGCGAAGGCGAAAAAACCACCCCGTCATTCCCGCGAAGGCGGAAATCCATCATCGGCCGATGCTGTTCGAAGCTCGACAAAAGCGTTTGCTGTCACACGAAATGATCCGGACGCACACTAAACTAAATTTCAACTAAATCCGGGTGCACCTTTTTTTACCCTAATAATGTACATCTCCGTTCTAGATTCCGCGTCACCGGTCTGCCTACGCGTGGTATGTTTGTACCGTTTTTACTAGTACCATACGATTAGGTGGATTGCCTACACCGTCAAGGTAATACCTGAACTTGCTAAGACAACCGATTGCGATCCAATTAGTATGCGCCGTCGTATTCGGGAACGTCAGCGATACCACTATTGAACCATTGGACGCGGGAACGAAATCTTGCCTTAAAGCGCCAATAGAAGATGGACTAGATTAACCCCATCTTAACTACGTCGATGGTTGCACTGCCTGCAACTTGAACGACCTCCGCTAACTCCTCACTTAGCTTGTTTGAAGACATGGAAACTACACCTGTCGAAACGGGAATCCTGTGCATCGTCGGGACCGACCACGTACAACACCACCTTTTTACTAACGTGACGCCCCTGGCAAAATTCGTTGACCCGCGAGATGCGATATTTAATTACCCCAAACATTTTCAGGCACTGATTGAGAACGTGCATACTGTGATTTTCGAATGGAAGAAAAAATATTTAAGTAGCTTTGTCACCCTGGAACGGAACCGGGATCCAGCAAATACGATCCTGTTGGCAGTATGTGATCGAGAAGATAGCGCGCACGTTTCTGCCTTCCACTTCGGAGTTGATGAGGTGTTGTCTTTGCCCCTGTCCAGGCTCCTCTTTGCCGAAAAGCATAAAGCAATTACGCGTTCGCGACGGCAGGCATTATACACGTCCGAATCAGCTTTTCAACCAAGTCTCTTTGATTCAGGATCACCTATCATTCAGCAAGATCGCGGACTAATCTCATACACCGAAACAATTGAATTGGATACGAGAGCCCATAAGCTCGTTGTCATCAAGAACTCCCAACGACTCGAAGCAGGACTCACACCAAAGGAGTATGCATTCCTCGAATTGGTTATGGGTGATGCGGGTGAATGCTTCTCTCGGGACGAACTGCTGCGACATGTTTGGGGGGTAAACTATGACACCGAAACTAATATTCTCTCTAGCATGCTGAGTTGCCTCCGTAAGAAACTGAGTCTGCTCGGTCTCCCGTCTGCTATCGATACAATACGTGGCGCGGGATACAGTTTCAACAAACACAGTGCTCAAATATTTATTACATAATGTTTTTCTAATGCAAATCTAAGGGTATTCGTGGTTGTGATTTGTAAGATAGCGTATTAACGAGATGTACAGTCGAAACGAACTTTATGATGGAAATTCGCTGGGAAGAAATCCAAACAACCGACCTGCCCGACGACCTTGCCGAAATAAGAAATGCACTCGGCGACGATGTTATACGATACCTCATTGAATTCTGGGGTGGTACCTCGATTTACGTACCCAGCCTCGCGCGCCTGAAGATTGCAATTCGCGACCGGGCGATCCTGCAGGAGTATGATGGGACAAATGAGGCTGAGATCGTAAGGGCGTATGGTGTTTCCAGGCGGAGTTTGAGGAGGTTGGTGGGGAAATAAACTCTTAAAAGAATTGCACGTCTACGGAAATCGTTCCCGAGCTCAATTGAATTTGATTATCATCGGAGTCAACTGGTTCCCACGCTGCGAAGATGACCGACCTTTTGTACAATGTGATTAGAATTATGTCGAACAGCGTGACCGATCCACCAAAAAAATAGATCCGACTATCATTTCGTGGATTTTTTCTTGCGAACAAGCTTTGCTAGAAAAGAATGTCGTTCAGAATGAAGAGTTGAGAATTCTAACAACAAAAAATGCTCTAATGATTAGTAGAATCACGCCCACAAACAGGCCTAACTTTGCGAATATCTCAGAATTGTCGGGTGGGCGAATCGGAGAGGAGTAGAATTCGCAATCCCATAATGAACAACCCGCAGGCACCGATCACTAATCGCTAAGAAAATTCCATATTGGATTAACTCCAATAAGTAAATTGTTGTTCATTTATCATAGTGGACGCCAAGACAGGAATCCATCATCGGTGGTTGCCCCGCATTTCGTCGTGTCAAAATCAACTCCGCAACATATTGATAGGATAGACAGTGAGATAAATCCAGAAACAACCTGATAATAACTCTTTATATTGCGAATTCTTTATTGCCTTCCCAAATAACCCCTGCAACCCTCGGCAAATCTGGAGCTGGATATTCAAGCCCAAGGTCGTTCCAGTTGGCAGTCGTATGTAGTGGATTTCCGATTGGATTGAACTAAGACAGGAAAAGCAGAGGCATCCGTTCTGGACAAGACTGAATTCTAAGGGATCGAAATTGTCGGAGGACGATTACGGAAGCTACGATGGGCCACATCTATGGCGACATTCATCGCGTTGCAACGATCGCCGGGGTTTGGACGTCAGTGTCTATGGATCACCATGAACTGCTGCTCGACAACAGGTATCGGAGGTATAGGCAGGCCTTGCCTAGTGGCAGATTAGCTCGACGAAAATCACCTTTTTGTTGAACGACGAGTGAGCCTTACAGGATAATCCAAACAAACTGAATAAGACTGTCACGCGGTCACTTAAACGTGACTCGCAATAGCGTACCAGCGAGTGGGTCGAGACACGCATTAGAACCAATCTCGAGGCAAAGTTCGTAGGGTTAAAAGCAACTGAATCCGCGGGTTGCTATCGACAAATTTCTCATTCGCTACGACCTTACATTGGGACTTCTTCATTCGATACGATTGCCCGAAATGTTTCGATCAGAAACTCTAACTTCGACAAATCGCCGATTCCAATGAACTTCCCCTCGCGTATTTCGAAGCTGTACCAATCATCCGTCGATCTTTCTACTAATCCACTGTCGACGGAATGATACTCAACCGCAGTCCCTTCGAGTCCAATCTCTAAACTCCACCCAGGATTTGAAGTAGTTTTGATATCGATTCCGTTGGCATGCTCCCAATCTCCATCACAATAACTTTCAAACCACTGAATTAGCCAACTAACAGCGTCATTGCTTTTTGAATCTATCATTGTTAGGAATCTCCTCCGGAACTGGATGTCTTACGCCGCCCTCGATATTACGTCCGGTAACATGTGGCGTAGGTACCTGCTTGCGAGTCTTTTTGTTGATATGCGGCCGACCGTCGCTACCATCAGGTTTTCCACCGTCAAACCGTTTCTCACTTCGACCAGCATTATACGTTTCATACTTGAAAATATTCCCGTTGTTGTCCCTGCCATATGATGAATGATCACCTATCGCACTATCATTGCGCCGAAGCCTGTTCTTTCCACGCCCCTTATTAACCGTCACTGCGGCTGCGACCACAACAGTTACGGATCCAACTAGAAATCCAATTTCTTCTGAATCTCCGGTTCTAACTGTACGAACAGCATCATTTACCGAACTTGAAACCGCTGCAGTGAGATCTTCAATTTCTTCAATGAATGTGCGATCATCCGAGGGTGCAATTGAAATCGGTGCGATGTCTTCCAAAATTGAAATACGTCCTTCAGCAGTCTTTAGCCTCGATGTATAACTTTCAACGATCTGACCAGTCGAGGAAGAGAATCCGCGCGCTAAGCCCCGGGCAAAACACGCAGGACAATCTGGCATCTGGCCATCCGGGTCCGTCAATGAAATTGGGTTCCCAAAAACATAATGATAAGGGCTCCACGCAGGGAACTCATCCGCCAACGGATCCACACCTCCCCACCTGGCAACGATCGGGTCATAGTATCTGGCTCCGGCATAGTACAACCCGGTCTCATCGTCATGCTCATGGCCGGTATACAGCTCCTTCGGTTCATCGTTACTACTGATGAGTGAACGGCCAGGGAGCAGCATCCCGAACGGATAGTAGTCGGCATAATGAACCACTTCGCCTGAGTCATCAACCGTCGCGCGCGTCGACCCCAGGTGATCCTTTAGATAGTAGTGACGCGTTAAAGTCTGCGTCCCGACTTCCTGTACTGTGAACACCTCAGACGTGGTGTCCTTTGCCGACTCGTTATCCGTTA
>CBDUKH010000182.1:0-5343 GCA_965367755.1 uncultured Rhodothermales bacterium | reverse complement strand
TCGTCTTACGAGGCCGAGGCAAGCAATCGAGTTGTCCGCTTCACGTCGATGCCTGACGTTGCAACAATAAGAGTATTTACCATTGCGGGAACGCTGGTTAGAGAAATACAAAAGAACAGTACGCAGCCTTATCTCGAATGGGACCTCAAGACCGATGAAGGATTCAGGCTCGGGAGCGGAATCTATCTCATCCATATTTCTGTCCCGGGAGTCGGAGAGCGCGTAATCAAGTTCGGACACATAGGGAGGAGTTGAGAGATGTTAGCGATGCGTCAACTACTAATTCTGCCTCTGCTTGTTATTTCTGTCATCAGCGCGGATGCACAGAGTGTTGGCACTTGCGAACCCGGCGAAGCTGAGGCCGACCTCGACGTTAATAATGTCAGGGCGCGTGCGTACAACAACGGCGGCTTGTTCTGGAGAGGTAGCGGCAATACGTATGTAGTTCCGAAAGATGGAGAAGCTCAGTCCATATATGCTGCCAGTATTTGGATTGGTGGCTTGGATGATCAGAGTGTGTTCCGATTTGCCGGAACAGCCCGTGGACCATTTGAATACTGGCCAGGGCCACTGGATGAATCAGGGAACCCACCGGCTGATTGTTCGCAGTACGACCACATTTTCAACGTATACAAATCCGAAATAGAGGCTGTCGATCGCGGCGAACCAGCCACAGACGACATCATTAACTGGCCACATGATCTTGGAGCTCCTGTAAAAGATGGTGATGGAATCACCGGCAATTACAATATCGCCGGAGGCGATCGTCCCGATATTACCGGCGACCAGATGCTCTGGTGGATTATGAATGATGTCGGAAATGAAAAACGCTGGTCGACGAAACTACCGATGGGCCTCGAGGTGCAGGTTTCAGCATTTGCCTTTGATGATTCAACGGCAATGAACAATACGACGTTCTATCGATACCATTTGATAAACCGGGGTTCGGTCGCTCTGAGCGACACCTATTTTACGTACTGGTATGATCCGGATCTTGGAAATGCCAGTGACGATTTTGTCGGGTCGGACTCGACAGCCGGGTTGGGAATTGTATACAATGGTACGGAAAAAGACATTGGTCGTAACGGCGATTATCGACCCATTTATTATGGCGATCGTCCGCCCGCTCTTGGGATAGATTTTTTGCAGGGACCTCTGGTTTCGGACCCAAACAACGGGATATGGACAGACCCGAACGGTACAGTCTATCCGGGTATGTACCGACTCCCTATGACCGTATTTACGTACTACAATAGCGACTCCAGCGTACAGGGGAATCCAAGTGGAAGAAGCCCTACCGATACACGCTACTATATGAGCGGTCGGTGGCGAGACGGAACGCGGATGACTTTCGGCGGGACCGGCTACGGCGGTTCGCGACCAACCAAGTTCATGTTTTCTGGAAATGCAGCCAAGCATGAGTACTGGTCCGAGGAAAACACGGATGGGTTGGGTTCACGAAACACGCCTGCGGATCGGCGGTCTCTGATGTCGACGGGTCCATTTGATTTTCTGCCCGGCGACGAACAGGAAATTGTGTTTGCAATTGTTTGGTCTCAAGGCAGCAGTCGATTTGCATCCTATGCAAAACTTCTGCAAGACGACATCTACATCCAGGGATTGTTCGACCGCAACTTCGTTGAGATGCCTGCAATAGACGCACCACTCGTTTCCGCATCAACAACGGACCAACGCATCATACTCGAGTGGGAAAACCCGCCGTCATCCAATAACTATTTGGACTCATACGACGAACGCAGCGGCTTCGTCTATAACAAACTCGGCCCCAACCTCGACTTGTCCTACTCCTTCGAGGGATACAATATTATTCAGTATGAAAGCGAAACCGATTCGATCGGAAAAATCATCGCTACATACGACAAGGTCAACGGAATACGCGGCGTCGCCGAAGAGCGATTCGATGATCGGAATCATCTCTACGTCACCGAGGTCACCGCGAATGGCGATGACAACGGTGTACAGCATTATCACATTATCACTGATGCGCTGAATTACAACGACTACTACCTGGGCGTCCAGGCATATGCGTACAATGAAAACTCTCGGCCGAAGATTGTGGCCGGCCCGGTCTCGCGTATACACGTCGTGCCAACCCCGACAAACTCATTCGTCACCGATCGCGCCGCTGTCCAGGGTGACAGAATATTTTCGAGCAGAACAAGTGGGGGAGGTAACGAATCAGGTATCTTTGCAACGGTCGTTAACGCCGACGTCATTCCTTCCACGCAATATCGGATCGCCGTCGACACGGTCTCCGATGGTTCGGCTACCACGTATTCAATTACGGATCTGACGTCGAACAACGTCCTCCTTGATGGATTCTCGCTCTATCAATCTCAAAAAACTATTCCTCCATTTGCACCGGACGTTGTCTATTCCGACGGCCTTACCTTTTCAGTAACATCCGAAGAAATTGACTTTGCCGGATTTCTGACGACGGCCAACGCCAATGGGGCAATTGACCCGCCAACAGGTGCCGCTGCAGATTTCAACGGTTTCCCGGTGCCCGGACGGGCCGGCTCTAACCAGCAAGTCGGAAATGGGATCTGGTTCATACAAAGCGTCGATTCTGCGGGTGAACCGAGTACTGTCGGGTCGTACGAATCTTTTCTTCTGCACGTCTCAGACGATTCGCTTCGCTCACTCGCACCGGACGACTTCGAAATCAGGTTCACGAACACCGGGTCGACTGGATACAACTTGGCGACGGATGAACTAGTCGGACTTCCATTTTCCATCTGGAATACTGGTCCCGGTACGCCCGACGACGCGTCAGACGATTATCAGATGATCGTCGGCCTCATCGACAATAGCAGTAACGGGTTTTCGTTGCGCTGGAAAGATCATACATCTTCCGGGAATGACAACGATCCCTATACGGATCAATTTACATGGTTTAATCCTCTCGATCAGCGGCCAGGAAATATCGGCTACGAAGAATGGCTGAACGCAGTTCAAAACGGAGGACCGGTTGACAATCATGGTCTCGCCGTGCTGACAAATCTTGTATTTATGAATTGGAATGGCGGAGCCATTTCCGCGGCAACCGATGAGACTGATTTCCTGAACAACATTGTCAATCAGGTCCTTCCAGAACCGGGTACCATTTTTCGGATCGAAACAACGAAGCCGTTAGCAGCAGGCGATGTGTTTATTATCGACACGGCCGACTACGCTGCGACCATCGATCCCACTGCTGGTGCAATCGCTACCCTGGACCAGATCGGTATTGTTCCAAACCCCTACCTGGGTTCGTCTGCTTTTGAAACAGGTACAACACCACATCGCGTACGATTTACTTCGATGCCGCAAGACGCCACGATCCGCGTCTTCACGATTGCAGGTACACTCGTAACGGAATTGCAAAAGAGTGATTCGCTACCATACTTCGAATGGGACCTCAGAAATGATTCCGGACGATTAATCGGGAGCGGCGTGTTCCTGATTCACATTTCGATTCCAAATGCCGGAGAGCGCGTCTTGAAGTTTGGTCACATCAGACGGTCGGAAAATTAGTTACAAATCCCGGCCAATCTCTAAAGGGCAAATCGTAGCACCTCCAACTGTACCCTGTCTGCTACCGATCAGAATCGACTTTACGCCAGTCCCCGATTTTGCACTGCGAAGCACAACATAGAAGCATTATACTGGCCGATAGCAACAATACGAAGGTATACCTGGTGATTATCTGCGTTCTCGTTCGTGCATGAGATATCCAGAAAACTGCCAGGATCAGGTACACTGGCCCCGCACGGGCTAGGAGAGACCACGGGGACCGGCAGGCATCTCTTGAAGGATCACCTGCCGGTGGTCTCTCGAATTTTCAGATTGCTCTCTATCTGAAACAATTAAATCTCACACGACTTTCGATCCCTGATCCCTGATCCCTGATCCCTCATCCCTCGGGCAAGTACTTTGCAGGTATCGGAAACTCGGGTGTTTCGCCTTGCCAGAAAATGTTAACGACCCACCATCGGTTGCCGTCATTCATGAGCTGAAAGCTGTTGATGCCGCGCATAAAGGGTTCCGGATCGTCGGCATTACGACGCGACTCGTACGTGCTAAAGTGATGAGCAATGTGCCCGTACTGTTCCTGAACACGGTGCGTTTCAATCTCAAAAAATCCTCCTTGCTCGAGTTGCGGTCCGACATTCGTGACGTAATCATCTATACTCATGGCACGACTCCTTGCCACCCCGTCTCGCACACCGAGAGGTATCAGTTTCGCTTCCGGTCTGAATAGCGAGCGGAATCTGTCCCAATCTCTTTTTTCACCCGCAGCCCCGGAGATTACATCATAGACAGCCGCAGTAATGGCATCAATTGATTCGACGTCGGCTTTGGCGGCCTCAACCATTTTAGGTTCTGCATCCTGGCCCTGAGCAAGTAGGGCAGGTGCAATCCCAAGAGATAAGAAAAGTGCGAACGCAAATATATATCTGTTGATCATGGTATCGTTTGTTCGTTCTAGTTATGACAATTGTTTATCGTTAAATGTGATTCCAGCATCTCCGTAAATAAGATGGCCTCCGGAAACTGTGACGTGACGGCTTTCCGGATTGCCGGCACTGCATTGGGAGATATGTGGACAGCGACGATGTGTTTTCCACGTAGGTGTCTTTCGACAAGCCTTTTGCCACCGTCATCCGACAGGTACCAGTGAGGTAGCAGGGCGACATCGATGTCTTTACTCGAGAGTCCGTACGGTTCGAAGTTGCCTTCGTTAATGTCTGCATCACCGACGTGTAAAATGTTGACGCCCCCGACCGAAATAACGTGTCCCAGGTTTTGCACCCAGGCATTTCGTTGAGACGAATGCGGCAGAGGAAAAAATGATATGGAGGCGTCGAGGTCGGGAAAGTCGACAACACTTGCATCGTCGTATGTCACTTCTACGTATGAGTCCGGCTCTACATCGCGGACTTGCAGGCTATCAATAACCTGAGGCGATGAATATATCTTCGCTTGATCGTTTGCCTCCAGAAAAGTGGCGGCAGCTTCTGCACTAAAATGATCTCCATGAACATGCGACACAAGGGCGACGTCTATTTTCCCGAACGGATCGTTGCCGGCGACGAGGTCATCATGAAGATCATCCGGCAGGTATGCATAGACATCACGATAGTGCCGATGAATGCCGTCGATTAGAATTGTTGCATTGGCAGACTTGATGAGGACACCTTCGTTCGCAACATATCTAAGCTCCACTGGAGAACAACTTCCCGGATCTTGGCCAGACGCGGGGAAGGTAACGGATAGAAACGCGACTGCAATAATCAACCTAAACATACCGCGTCCGCAATACGTGTACGTGATGCAGTT
>CBDUKH010000181.1:0-5366 GCA_965367755.1 uncultured Rhodothermales bacterium | reverse complement strand
GCGATCCAGACCCACTGCGAAACGCGGGGTTTTGGAGTAGTAAGAGACCTGGTTGGTCACGGTATTGGCAGGAAACTGCACGAGGCGCCACAGCTTCCGAACTTTGGCGATCGAGGAGTCGGTAAGAAATTGAAAAAGGGTATGGTTCTTTGCATCGAACCAATGATCAATCAGCAAAGTCCCGAAGTAGTGACGGATGCTGATGGTTGGACGGTCCGAACAGCGGATGGCCTGCCCTCTGCACACTATGAACACATGGTGGCAATTGGATCTTCGGGTCCCAAAGTGTTGACGACATTCGAGTACATCGAGCGTGTCCGAGACACACCTTATAATCAACCGGTACAGTAAAGAATGGCGAAGCAAAAGCCAATTGAGCAAGATGGCGAAGTAATCGACGCGCTGCCGAACGCACAGTTCAGGGTACGTCTCGAGAACGGCCACGAAATCCTCGGCCTCCTCTCGGGCAAAATGAGGATGTATTTTATTAAAATTCTTCCTGGAGATCGGGTCAAAGTGGAATTATCGCCCTATGACCTGTCAAAAGGCCGTATCGTATATCGATACAAATAGAACTAGAGTAAGCACAAAGCGTAATAAATAGTCTGTGCCTGATTTTGGGTCGGACGAATTGAGATTCAAGACAATGAAAGTTAGAGCAAGTGTTAAGAAGCGGAGTTCCGATGACAAGATCGTTCGTCGAAAAGGACGCGTCTATGTAATCAATAAAAAGAACCCGAAGCACAAGCAGCGTCAAGGTTAAACAGTTATGGCACGAATTGCAGGAGTAGATATTCCAGATAACAAGCGTGGTGAAATCGCACTGACCCGGATTTACGGGGTAGGTCGTACGCGCGCCATCGAGATTCTGGAAAAAGTTGGACTTGACGCGAGTGCGCGGCCTTCGGAATGGTCCGAAGAGGATACCCGCAAAGTCAGACGTCTCGTCGAGGACGAATATGTTGTCGAAGGACAGCTACGGACCGAGGTGCAGATGAGCATCAAGCGGCTGATGGATATCGGTTGCTACCGTGGCTTGCGCCATCGTCGAAGTCTTCCTGTTCGCGGACAGCGAACTCAGACGAATGCACGTACTCGTAAGGGACGTAAGAAGACGGTAGCTGGTAAGAAGAAGGCACCGCGTAAATAATAACTGTATTAAGGAACAGCGTTCATTATGGCAAAGCGTCAGCGCACAAGCGGACGGGCAGTTCGCAAGAAAAAAGTTGTTGTTGAATCCAACGGCCAAGCCCATATCAAAGCCACATTTAATAATGTGATGGTCACCTTGACCGACCAGTATGGCAACACTATTTCCTGGGCCAGCTCAGGAAAGATGGGTTTCAAAGGTAGTCGCAAGAATACGCCGTATGCAGCTCAGGTTGCATCGTCGGCGGCCGCCAAAGAAGCCTATGACCTGGGTCTTCGACGAGTCGATGTATTCGTCAAGGGACCTGGATCAGGTCGTGAGTCTGCTATCCGTGCCCTTTCCGCTACTGGATTGGAAATTGCTACGATAAGAGACGTCACGCCAATTCCACATAACGGCTGCCGGCCTCCCAAACGTCGCAGAGTGTGACACCTGGGTGTAAGAACCGGTTACAGGGTGATAACTCTGTACCTCAATTAATGCCTGCGGGCAAATAAAGAAGGAGATTTTTCATGGCTCGATATCGAGGTGCCAGGCAGAAAATAGCCCGGCGTTTCAAAGAACCGATTTTCGGTCCCAGTAAATCACTGGAACGCAAACCATATGGCCCAGGCCAACATGGACGTTCCAGACGATCGAAGGAAAGCGAATACTCGGTCCAGTTGAAAGAAAAGCAGAAAGCTAAACACACATACGGCCTGCTCGAACGTCAATTCCGCAATCTGTTCAAAAAAGCAGCCAACAAGAAAGGCGTTACCGGTGAAAACCTTCTCAAATTCCTTGAGTCGCGTTTGGACAATACCGTATTCCGACTTGGAATAGGTAACACGCGTCGTCAGGCGAGACAGTTCGTAACACACCGTCACATTATGGTCAATGGCCAGATCGTCAACGTGCCCTCGGCTCAGTTGCGACCAGGCGATATCATTTCTGTCCGGCCCAAGAGTAAATCTCTGGAACCAATCAGACAGTCGCTACGGAACAGCCGCAGACAGTACCCGTGGCTCGAAGTTGACCGCAAAGACATGACGGGCAAGTTTCTCGACTATCCTACACGGGAAGACATCCCTGAGAATATTCGCGAACAACTTATCGTCGAACTGTACTCCAAGTAGTGAGGCAGGAAGCTGGCGCGCGCAACCAGCCGTTGCACGTGACCAGAGTTGATACCCTTATTTTAGATAAAGCGACAAGATATGAGCATCTACAATATTCAAATGCCGGACGGAGTCGACGTCGAAGAAGCTTCCGACAGCTATGGTAGATTTGTAATCCAACCGCTCGAACGCGGATTCGGAGTAACACTCGGTAACGCATTACGACGTGTCCTGCTATCGTCCCTTAACGGCGTGGCAATTACTGCAATTAAAATCGATGGCGTGCAGCACGAGTTCTCCACGATCGATGGCGTTGCAGAAGACGTAGCGGATATCATCCTGAACCTCAAAGGTGTCAGGCTGAAAACGGAAGAAACAATTGATTCCGCAATACACTTGACGTTGAACGGACCTGGTGACTGGACCGCAGCCGATATTGGCAAAGAAACAAGTGACTATGAAGTCCTTAATCCTGAGCATCATATCGCTACCCTCGAGAAGTCGGCGAAGCTTTCAGTCGAACTGAGAGTCGGCCGAGGCAGAGGTTATGTACCGTCAACCGACAACAAGCAGGAAGACGATCCGATCGGTGTTATTGCCATCGATTCCATCTTCACGCCAATCAAGAACGTCAAGTATTCGATCACGCCAACGCGTGTTGGTCACAGAATCGATTATGAGAGACTTGCCATCGAAGTAACTTCTGATGGTTCTATCGCACCGGAAGATGCACTGACTCAGGCTGCGGCGATCCTTCGTGATCACGTCAACCTGTTCATCAAAATGGATTCTGAACCACAACCGACCGAACAGGAGAAAGAAGTCGATGCCGAAGTGCAGCGCATTCGAGATCTCTTGTCACAATCGGTTGACGAACTTGATCTGTCCGTCCGTGCGCACAACTGCTTGAAAGCGGCAAACATCAAGTCGATCGGCGACCTGGTTCGACGAGAAGAATCTGAAATGTTGAAGTTCAGAAACTTCGGTCGGAAATCGCTACAGGAATTGGCCCAGGTTCTCGAAGAGAGGGGATTGGGATTTGGTATGGAAGTAGAAAAATATCTCGAAGAAGTTTAGTAGAGATATTTTCAGTTTGACTCTGAAAAGAAATGAGACATCAAAAGAAAGGGCACCTGATAGGTCGCGGGCATTCCCACAGGAAAGCTACCATGGCATCTATGTCGACTGCCCTCATTACACATAAGCGGATTACGACAACGCTACCCAAAGCCAAGGCTTTACGCGTCTTCGTCGAGCCCCTTATCAGTCGTTCCAAGGTTGACTCAACGCACAACCGCCGTCAGGTATTCCGACGGATAGGAGACAAGTTTGCCGTAACCGAACTCTTTACGGAGATTGCGGAAAAGGTCGGCGATCGTCCCGGTGGCTATACCCGCGTTATTAGGCTCGGTCAACGAGCAGGCGATAGTGCAGAAATGGCTGTAATCGAGTTGGTCGACTATAACGACATCAAGCCTGAAGGCTCTGGCTCTGGCGGCAAGAAGCGACGTACGCGACGTGGTCGTGGCAAATCAAGTGGTGCTACTGCTACCGCTGCAGCCGTTGTCGCTGATGATGTAGCTGAAGAAGTAGAAGAAGCCGTAGTCGAAGTTGAAGATACTGTCGATGAAGCAACCGACGAGGTTGAGGAAGTTGCTGACGAGGTTGAAGAAGTAGCTGACGAGGCTGTTGAGGAGGCAGAAGAAGCCACCGACGACGACGAGGACGACAAAAAGTAGTCACGTCCAGTTCTGATATTAAGGTGCCGGTCATTTCGATGGTCGGCACCTTTTTTTGTACCTATACGTCATTATGCCGCAACGAAGGAACTGTATCTGAATTTCGCGTTTTACATTTACAGGTGACGATCGTAGGGCACAAGTATGATAAAGGCATCAGCCATTCTACAACAAACCGATCTTGACATCGAGCCAGCTTATCAGGAGAAGTTGGAAGAGTTGCTTGAGATCTGTCGCAGGACTCTGGGGGCCTGCGACGAAGAGCTCATTCGTAAAGCCTTCAAGCTGAGTTATTGGGCCCACCGGGATGATCGTCGAGCAACTGGCGAAAAATATATCTCGCATCCATTAGCCGTTGCAAGGATCGTCGCCGAAGACATCGGGCTCGACGACGTAAGTGTTGCGGCAGCGCTCATGCACGATGTTGTCGAGGATACCGAACTCTCACTCGAACTCGTCCGTGAAGAGTTTGGCCCGACCATGGAAACCATAATCGATGGCCTCACCAAAATTGGCGATGTCTTTTCGAGTCGAGAATTAGGGCAAGCCGAGAATGTTCGAAAGCTTATGCTATCGATGGCGAGTGACATTCGGGTCATACTCGTCAAATTCGCCGATCGATTGCACAATATGCGTACACTCGATTCGCTCCCCAAAAGCAAAAAGTTGAAGATCGCACACGAGACGCTTGAGTTGTTCGCTCCGCTCGCTCATCGCTTCGGACTCTTCGCCGTGAAGAGCGAACTAGAAGATTTGTGCCTAAAAGCACTTGAGCCAGACCTGTACGCTGAAATCGCTGAGGGGCTCCGCCACTCCAGGGAAGATCGGAATACGTACGTCAACTCATTCATTGACCCGATCAGGAAAAGGCTCGAGGCTGAGGGATTCAAGTTCGACATCTACGGGCGGTCGAAAAATATCTATTCCATTCATCTGAAGATGAAGCGGCAGGATAAACCGCTTGAAGAGATATACGACGTTTTTGCAATCCGGATCGTGCTGAAAAGCGAAGGTGCAAAGGGCCGAGAGGATTGCTGGCGCGTCTACTCAATAATGACCGACCTTTATAAGCCGTTGCCAGAGCGATTCCGCGACTTCATCTCTGTGCCCAAAAGCAACGGATATCAAAGCCTTCATACGACAGTACTCGGTCCGATGGGACGGCGCGTTGAAGTACAAATTCGCACTCAGCAGATGCATGCGATTGCTGAGAGAGGAGTTGCGGCTCATTGGAAGTACAAGGAAGGTGTTACCCAGTCTGATGATCAGATGGAGCGATTGCTGACATGGGTAAGAGAACTGCTCGACAATCCGAAATCTGAAAAGGCGACTGAGTTCGTACAGGAGTTTCGACTCAATCTTTATCACGACGAAATCTAC
>CBDUKH010000180.1:0-5383 GCA_965367755.1 uncultured Rhodothermales bacterium | reverse complement strand
GCGTCTGCAGCGTCGACGAGTCCGCCGAAGGTATCAATATGGAAAACGATTGCTACAGCCTCATTGCTGGTCGCGTCGTTGATCGCCCGATCGATATATCTTGCAAGGGCATTGTCAATCATCCCTTCTACGGGCACCACGTAGACCGGTCCTTCAGCGGATGCTTCGATCTGGAGGTCCAGTGTTTTCGGAGTCCGATTTTCTTGAGCTGTTGCAGTTAGCATTATGCAAAGGCCAACTACGAGCAAAGATGTTATTCTTGATACCATGAGCGACCAGTTTTTCTTCAGTAACATATACTGGAGACAGGTGTGATAAATTCGTTGCGAAACAATCTAAGCATCAACGGCCAACGACCGGATACCGGTTAGCGCTATCGTATTCTTTATTGAGATTCCGCAGCCATAATCCGGACTCTCTTCAAGTCTTCAGCATAGAATTCCTGCTGGAGATTGATCTAAACGTCCCGGGACGTTTTCCTAGGGAAATTCCTAGGATTAATCCTAGAAAGAATCTAGCATTTGTTTCTTAAACACTGATACCCGAAAACGGTTAAGTTGTTACCGGGGAGGAGGAAGTGGAGGCCCCCAGGAGCTTTTCGGGCAAATTTGGAGCGTATCTGCCGTTCGTCGAGCAAAGAAACCGGGTAAGCGAGTGCCAGCGTATTAAATCTACCGGACCTGTTCCGGGTCGCGGGCGAAGTGGTTTCTGGACCAGGCCAAGGCAGCCTACTTCTCAATCAATACCGGCGTGCCCACGTGGATCTCGTCCCACAACTCGTCAATATCGGCATTGCGGATCGCAATACAGCCCCTCGTCCAGTTCGTACGCGCACCTGTGCCATCTCCGTGGATCTCGATATACCCACCCAGAGCAGTGGACATCGGTGGCATCTCAAACTTCTCGTCCGCGCGGACAATTCGATTATACTCATCCCGAGATATCAGCTTGTGGCGCAACCCGCGTTCGGCATCCGCCGTGCCTGGATAATTGAGCACAAAAGCCTTGTGAAACTGACTATTGGGATTCTTCGATACGATATAGAAAACACCCTCCGGTGTTCTCCAGTGATCCATCTTCTCCTGACCCCCGCGCCGAATCTTGTCGGAGAAGAAATTGATGGCCAGATCAGCAGGCAACGTCCTGTACAAGGCATCCCCCCTGTAAATCCGAACCGTGCGTGTTTTCTTGGATATTTTTATCCAGAGATCGGAAACGGATGTCGCAGGGACATATCCTGTCGAGCCCTCCTTCGTTCGCACCTTCAGCCAACCCTTATCGTCAACACCCGTCAACACAAACACCGGCTCCCGCATCGCAATCTCACGATATGGAAACGTCGAATCCGGCTCGGAATAAAGCGTTAAATCCGAATCGACCGCGTAATAAACCGGATAATTATTCGGGTTCAAGACAGGCGCAGCTGCTACCTCACCACTACCGATTGTAATCTCCGCCGATCGCCCGATAGCACCGTTATCCTGCAACTGTGCCATGACTTCCTGTGAGAAGCCTGAGACCAGAACAAGTAAAACGATTGAAAAGTAGTTGCCCATGTGCGTCCGTCACAGAAAATGACAGGATTCGGAATAACGGCTTCCTGCAGCTCTTTCGCAAATCCGGTGGGAATAAAGTCTTTCTGCCAGTAATAGTATCGGATTATTAAATATTGATTTAACTCTCCAAAGCTCTTACACGATTTCTGGCAATACAAAGGTCCAACCCTTCATGGACAGCCTCAATCAATCCCGTTTTGCATACGTAGTCCGCCGCCGCCTTTACCGTCGCCGATGCGTTTGACGGCGCAATGCCCACACCAACCAATTCCATCGCTCCTATATCGCCGGTAGAGTCTCCGATGTAAGCAATCTCATCCAGGCGGACTCCCAGTTCCTCCGCCAACCACTTCATACCGTTCGCCTTGGATAAACCGACAGGGAAAACGTCGATAGAGACATGCGTATCCGCAAGCATCAGTAACGGATACTCTTCCGAAAGTTGCTCGGCTATTTCAGCATGTATTCGCTTCAACGCACCTGCATCACGAATTACAATGCTCGCCTGTGTTGTTTTTCCGTAGTCAATAGAGATGCCATCCGAACTTTCGTAATGCGATCGCCAGTGCGCGGTGATCTTTTTTACCTGATCCCGCTCCTCACTGCTGATCCCGGGGGCCCATCGTACTGTATAGTCCCGCGGATCATACATCCCGGCGCCACCTTCAAACAACACCGGCTGAAAAAACCCGATTGCCTGCACCATCGCCTCGACATACGCCAGCGGCCTTCCGGTACATATCGAAAACTCAGGAGTGAACTCGTCTCGCTCAGTCACCACTTTGCGGCGCAGTTCTTGAAGATGACCCAGTTCGTATGGCTCAAATGGTGCAGACAGACATCCATCGATGTCCGAAACAAATAACTTGATCTCCCCTCCCGACATCCGGTTTGTCAGGATTCGTTTTCGAACACCTGCCCGAGTGCTTCTACGATACTATCAGAAATTCCCATGCTGCTAAATCCACCATCATGGTACAACGTCTGCATTGTCACCATGCGAGAATAATCGCTGAGCAGTGTCACGGCATAGTCAGCACAACTTTCCGCGTCGGCGTTGCCCAGTGGAGATATGCGTTCTGCAAATTCGAACATTGCATTAAACCCTTCGATGCCTGCACCCGCTGTTGTTTTCGTCGGACTCTGCGAGATTGAATTAATTCGGATGCCGCGCTTGCCCAATCGATACCCGTACGACCGCGTGATGCTTTCGAGCAATGCCTTCGCATCGCCCATTTCGGAATATTCAGAGAACGTCCGCTGCGCGCCTATATAGGAGAGCGACAATATGGATGAGCCGTCGTTAAGAATTTCGTTGTCGAGCGCAGAGCGAACGATCCGGTGGAGACTGATCGCGGAGATATCCAACGTCTTGTGATACCAGTCGTAGTTCAACTCGGTGTATTCTTTCTTCTTGCGGACGTTGAGTCCCATTCCAATAGAGTGAACGATGAAATCGATCTTGCCGAAATCCTTTTCAGCTTCCGAATACAGAAGCTTCAGGTCATCCGCACTCGTCGCGTCGGCCCAGACTATGCGACTGTCCGTTTTCTCAGCAAGTGCCTCGAGAGTGCCAAAGCGTTTGACAACCGGAGCATTCGACAGAATGAATCGGCCACCGTCGCGGTATACGGATTCTGCTATCGCCCATGCGATGCTGCTGTCGTTTAATGCACCGAAAATGATGCCTGTCTTACCTGCGAGAATGTCACTCCCGGATACACTCATGATCGTTTTGATTTGTTAATGGGTGAGTCGGATCAGACCGGTAAACTACTGCTAACAAATGTCTCTAGCCAGTGGAAATACTCAAAGCTCGTCCACTGCCGGCGAATTCCGAAGAAAAACACGTTCTCGAACTCGGAAGCAGGTTATACGAATTGGACAACACGTGGTCGAAGATACTGTGCAGCGAAATGACCTTTCACCAGCACGTCGCAAGACGCGCAATGTTATTGCAGCTCCGATCCCCCCAAAGATCGTCAAGAATGCCATTGACCGGGTTCATCATGTACCGGCGTGGCTGGACACAGCGTTTTTTGCGATTCACATGCTTGTTGGCACCATACTCTGGGCCGGCATAGTCCTTTCCAATTTCGCGGGCCATCAAGGTTTTCTGGCCCTGGTAACAGTCTCAGCATACCTTCTAGCCATCGTCGCATTGAACTCCCATTTCCCAACTTCGATGCGGCGGTGGTGTATGGCTGGTTCAGACATCGCTCTTATCGTTTGCCTCAGATTGTTTGGCGACTTCACGCTGGTTTCAGATCCCAATACAACATCCGTCATCTTGCTTGCTACGGTATGCGTTGTCTTCACGGCATACCTGGATCCGATGTTATCGCGATTCACCGCCTTCACTAGCGTCGGCCTGGGACAACTCCTACTCCTTCCGTACATCGTGCCGAGCATTTTTGAACCGCTGCTGAACGCGAACCTCCTTCATACGTGGCCGCTCGAGTCCCTCCTGCTGTTGACTGCCCTCGTCATGACTGCGTGTTCAACGCTGATAATTGTCAGCACGTATCGCAAGTGGCAACTGTCCAAGGCAACGATGTTTTTGGAGCGTGTACAGATCGCTCTGGCAACAAAACGTCAGCTCGATTGATAACGTCGCTAGCTGCGACTATCCCGAATCGGGTCAAGGTGTGAAAGTATCTCTTCGTGGATGCGTCCGTTCGAGGCGACGATCTGGCGACTAAAGATTGCTTCTTCTGAATTGTCGAAAGACGTTACCATCCCTCCAGCTTCGCGCACAAGCAGGACTCCCGCAGCAACATCCCACGGAGCCAACCCCGATTCGTAAAAGCCATCGAACCTCCCCGCCGCGACATAAGCCAGATCTACCGAAGCAGAACCGGGGCGCCGAATTCCGCGTGACGACAAAATCATCGA
This sequence comes from uncultured Rhodothermales bacterium, assembly GCA_965367755.1. Lineage (GTDB taxonomy): Bacteria > Bacteroidota > Rhodothermia > Rhodothermales > JABDKH01 > JABDKO01. Next base: position 932 of record CBDUKH010000180.1, on the reverse strand, counting down.
TCTAAGTACAGACAGATACGCGTCAACATCTTCAAAGCGACGGTACGGAAATCCGGTTGTCATTAAGGCGTCAGAAAGCGTCGTTGTCTCACTTACGGAATATCTTACCCCATCGACAAAAAGCCCTCCGCCTTTTACCGCAGTAAATAGTTCATCACGAGAAACGTCCAGCACTACTGCCACAACCATCTCGTGGTCCTTCTGCAGCCCGATCGACACCGCATACGGAGGCACGCCATGCATGAAGTTTGTCGTTCCATCAATAGGATCAATAATCCACTGATACCCACCCGTCGATCCAACGGGTGTCGTGTCATCGACATCTTCTTCAGCTAGAATGGAATGCTCGGGGAATGACGAAGAGATCATCTCAACAATCACGCGCTGCGCCTCGATGTCTACCGTGGTAACGAGATCGTTGACGCCTTTCGTTCGCACGTCGCTGCGCTGGATCCGACCTGCCATCTTCCGAATCACAAGCGCCGCGCTACGAGCAGCTTCGACAGCTACCGCCAGTTCATTTTCGTACAATTCCGAGCCCTTCCCTTTCTTCGATTGCTACCGAGAAAGAGAAGTATACGTATTTAAGGAGTTGAATGAGATTAATTCACTCGGCTTTCCTCATCGGTCGTACTGGTCTTGCGCTGACGAGCTTTCTTGACCTGGTTGTTGCCCAGATTGAACGACATGTTTACGCGAACCTGTCGACTCTCCCATCCGCCGGACACATCCATGTATAACCCCGAGAAATCCTGTACTCCTCTCCACGGTGCCGTGTGGAAGAGATCCGTGAATGCTACCTTCAGATTTGCGCGCCCATTCATAAGTGGACGACTGACGCCAGCATCGATGCTGTAATTGGAATCCATCCGGTAGACCGCACCCCAGATTGACGGTGAATTATACCACCCCGAGAGCTCCAGTTTCCACTG
>CBDUKH010000179.1:0-5414 GCA_965367755.1 uncultured Rhodothermales bacterium | reverse complement strand
CAACATCAAATTTCTCCTTGAGTCAAGTGGACGTCCAGTACCTGACATACGAAATCTCCCGAACAGCTACCTGCGTGGAAAACAACAGGTACCCTGAGTTTGAGACTTTGCGATCATCCGTACTACAGTTATTCCGTCGTCGTTACTATGATGACTTCCGGGTGACGATGCACAGGCAAATTAATTTCGGCATCTCCGTTACACTGACTGGTTGCATGTTGGACGCCCCACCAATACCTTCGTTTATGTGTGTCGATACGCTATCCATCTTCCGTCCACCTTGTACTGAAAAAGTCACCCAATCGTAGAAGAACATGCCAAAAGCCGTCTCTACATTCGATGTCACCAGTTGGGATGAGACGCCATACGCTGAGCCAGATGGCGGGCCCAAGATGTCTCGGGCAACGGTCACCAAGAAGTTTGAAGGCGATCTAAAAGGAACGAGCACGGCAGAGGTACTACTCTGCTTGTCGGATCCATCTGATTACACGGCCGGTGCCGGATATATTGGATCGGAAGTCATCCAAGGGTCAATCGCCGACAGGTCTGGATCATTCGTGGTCATGCACGGTGGGTTGAGTGGCAGCGACGGCAATCGGACGTTCGGAACCATTATTGAAGGATCCGGACGCGGCGATTTACGAGGTATTATGGGTACGGTAACAATCCGCCGCACCGATGAAGGGAATCACTTTATCGATATCGACTATACGCTCCCCTAGCTTGCCGATTCTGTCGGCGACGGGTCGTCCTCGTGCTCCGGAAGCACAATTTTCATCCGTTCCGCACGCCGGTACCATTTTTCTCGAGCCAGGCGCTGAAGGTCTTCAACGGTGTCGGCTTCGTCCAGAATTTCGAGTCCGAGCAGCGTCTCGACGACATCTTCCAGCGTAACAAGTCCGGAGGTGCCGCCAAATTCTCCCAGAACAACATCAATGTGCGAACGCTCCTGTATCAGCTTCTGAAAGAGGTCATGCAATGGTATCGATTCGGGGACGGACGCAATCGGGTTGGTAAATTCTTTCAGTGTAGAACCGCCTTTTTCGTTCGCCGCGGCGAGGAGAATATCTGTCTTCAGAACGAAGCCCTGAACTCGATCAACCGTGTCAACGTAGGTCGGGATCCGAGAGAACTGAAGCGGTTGGTATTTGCCCAACACCGATTCAACCGTCGTATCGGTCGGCAGCGCAAACATAACGGTTCGCGGAGTCATGATGTCTTTAGCTGTGAGATCAGAAAACCGTAACACATTCCGTAGTAGTCGAGATTCGTGTTCTAGCAACACGCCTTCCCGGACTCCGTAATCTGCCAGCGCAGCGAATTCTTCCCGGCCCATTATGGAATTTTTCTTATCGCCAGAGATAATTTTGCTTATGCCTTCCGCCATTTTAACAAGCGGCCACATTGCGATTATCGTCGGATACAAAAGTTTGGTCACTACGGACGATAATTCTCGCCAGTAGAGGGCGCCGATCGTTTTCGGAATTATTTCGGATACAACCAGTATCAGAAAGGTCAGAACTGCAGAGGCAACTCCAATGTACGCGCTGCCAAAAACAACAGTGGCCTGGGCACCCGCACCTGCAGCACCAACAGTATGCGCGATTGTATTAAGGCTCAATATTGCTGCAAGCGGCCGGTCGACATTTTTCTTCAGTTCCGCTAATCTCCTGCCAGTGCGACCCTTTTCCGCCTCAAGTTTGGCGACATAAGACGGAGTTACACTAAGCAGCACTGCCTCCATAATCGAACAAAGAAACGAAACGCCGAGAGCAAGGAGGACATAGAAGACAAGTAGAAACATACTTTTGTGATATGGCTCAGGTCAATTAGTGGGGGTAACGGTTTAATCCGATGTATCATCGGTTACGGTAATGCGTGCCATGTCCAGGAGCCGCCAGTATGGAGCATGATAACCAAATTCATTGACGAATGAGTCGGCACGTTGTTCTACGAGCCGTGCATAGTGCTGGTGCCGGGCGGTATACGATTTATTGCGCAATGCTGATGGCGCGGACATTCCCTCGGGTATAGGCCCGGTACTACCTAGGCTATTAAGAACGAGGCTATACGCCTTGGCAAGCCGGCCCGCTGGAAGTTCATACCATGGAAACTCAAGGCGTTCTCCCCTCTCTGCATTCTCCAGCATTGCATCAACCACGGCGTTGTCAATTCGATCTTTCTTAAGTGCAGCGAGGTCTCGCCACTCCGCGACGACTTCGAGCTGCGGGTCATACTCCAGGTCAGACGGCTCTTGCGTTTTGAAGTACCTGACTCCAAATGACGATAGCCAGTTGCGAAGGCCTTCTGCAGAGATCGTCGAAATACCTGTCCACAACGTAATGCCGACTTGCCGATACGCGTCCGACCCTACTTCCGAACAGAATAGTTTCCGAGCATCATCGTAGTTCATTTCAAAATCGTACGGGATACGCTCGGACGTAGCCCGGTTCAAAGCATATGTGGCGGCAGTATGGGCAACCAATGGATCAGCCAGGACAGCGGGATGGTCGCTACGGAGGCGTAGAACCATAAGCCGGAGCTTCTTGTCTGCAAGATAGGTTTCAGCATCTGAGACAGTGACACCTACTTCGATGTGGGCTTCGACTACCGATACATTACCTGTGCTGTCCACATGAGCCAGTGCAACATGGGAAAAATTGCCAGGGTAGTCTGACCCGCGCGCAATAAGCGCCGAGGTGGGAAACCCTCCTCTCGAGACAAGCAGATCGCCCGAATGGATGCGCACGCCCTGCACAACGGCGGACGGCGTCTCGGCGGCATCGACATCGTTGATAAACAGGCCGAGGGTGGAGTCGCTACGCTGGACCAGGACTTCTTCCAAAGCCGTCCGGCTTCCGTACAGCAAACGATACAGCGTTTGACGGGCTTCGACACTCGACATATCCCATTCGATAGATTGCCGTTTTACTGCTTCTCGGAGCGTGTTGACGGTCGCCAGGAGGTTAGCAGCGTTTTCGGTACAGGCGGCAGTCTTAGCGGCAACAGGAAAGAGTTCGTGTTCGATTCCGGTCCAAATGGAATCGGATGGTGAGAGGTTGACTGCGGTCAGGCCGATGATTTTAGTTCGAAGGCGCTGGAGATCGGACGTCACCGAAGGCGCGACTGCGTCACATCCCTCTTCCCTGGTAGCCAGAAAAAGCTTTTCAAGGTCATCCCATACTTCATCCTGGTTCCAGACGAACGGAACTGCCGGCGCCTGCTCGACAGGTTTCTCCTCGGGAAATGGAATCGACAACATGACGACCAATGCCACGATTGCGAACCCACCCACATACATTTTTTTCATCCGTCAACCAAAAAGGCTCTGATTTTTTCTTCAGAATATACCCGTATCAGGCCTGGAAGACCACGATGGCGAAGCGATTTCGGTGATGATGACCGGTTTGTCAGATAGAAGTTGCGTTTATGATTGAAAGGCGGTGTCAGACCGCATCGCAACTACTATATGATATTAGCAGGTTTGTTATGAACAGATTTACAGGAATCCTCATGCTCGGTACCATAGCACTCGTCGGTACCGGGTGCAGTGGTGATAATCCTACTGACCCGGGACCTGGTAATGTAGATACGGTAGCTGACTACATGAAGGATCTACCCGCCTGGAATGACTTCAGTCCCCAGATGTCGCCACAGCCTGCGACAGCGACTGGTCCAGCCGAAATGCAGACACCAATAACACTTGACATAGAGGTAGTGTCAGATAGTGGTACCGTCGAGATCATCCCTGACGTTACGTATGAGTGCCAGTCACAACCGTTCACGTTGACAGAAAATCCCCAGCAGATAGCGATTTACAGTCCGGACGTAGAATTACTGTGGCCGGGCGCACTGATTCAGGGGAAAAGTCACCGAGACGGTCTCGGAAGTTTACTTGGCTTGCCGATTGCGGAGCGGACCCCCATCGAAGTGTCGATACCGAGTCTTTCAAACAACGACAACTTTCGGACAGTCGATACGCCCAGCCAGGCAGAAGTAGCCCAGGCGATTGGCTCGATGATCGGGGGCGCGACAGCCTCGGGGCTATCGACGCCTAGCACGATTACATTTGAACAATCTGTTTACCACTCTGAAAAACAATTCGCTCTGGAGGCAGGAATTTCGGGAAGATATCTCGGCTTTGAAGCTTCGGCTCAAGGATCCGTAGACAAGGATGCATCAAAGACGACCATAACGGCCCAATTCTATCAGAAGATGTTTGATGTGGTGGTGGCGCCTCCACAAACCCCGGATGCCTTTTTCAATGATGATTTTACATCGGATAAGCTGCAGGCACAGGTAGACCTCGGTCGTATTGGTCCGGATAATCTTCCTGTCTATATATCAAATGTTGTGTATGGTCGAATGATGATGTTCTCCATGACATCCACGGCTTCGGAAGAAGATATTCGTGCTACAATGCGCGCAGCATACGAGAGTATCGGCGGTGGGGGTGCCGTCAACTTGAGCGTCAAACAGAAAAAGATCCTTGAACAATCGGAGATACGAGTCACGTCACTCGGTGGAAACGCCGATGCAACACTTGCCGTCATCCGCTCCGGTAACTGGGCAGACTATTTTACTGACAACGCTCCGTTGACGAGTGCCTCTCCTCTCTCGTATACATTCAGGAATCTAAGCGATGGCAGCATCGCGAGAGTGAGTGAGTCTACTGATTATAATATAACGACATGCGAAGCCAAGGCCGCTACTCCGGGGACGTTTAACTTCCTTGACCTTCAGTCACTCTCATTGCCTATTAGCACACCGGCCAAGGCACTGGTTGCCGATGTGAACGGAGATGAGAATGACGACATTATCTGGAACAGCCTGACGGCAACGTCGAATGAAACCGTAGTCGGAATTTCCAATGGTGATGGCACTTTCTTTCTTGCAAACGAATTTTCGCATTCCGCTACGCCAGCGGATCCCTGGAGCAAGTTCCAGTATCAAGTTGGCGATTTCAACGACGATGGAATGGACGATATCGTCTGGAGCAAGTCACGGGAAAACCGAAACCGGACGTATGTCGCACTATCCAATGGAGACGGCACGTTCACAGAGATGCCCGAGCTTCTTCGAGAAGAACTCAGCTGGGGAAATCCAGGATACGAATTCCGAGTGGGCGACATCGATGGCAAGAATGGCGACGATCTCATCTGGAATGCGCGGATAGGAATCAACAGGACGTATGTCAGCCTCTCGAATGGAGATGGGACCTTTGAGACAACAGCTGCATCTGGTGAGGATCATTACGGAACAGCATGGACTGGCAACGAAAAGTTTGACGTCGGCGATGTCAACAATGACGGGCGCGATGATTTAATCTGGTGGACGGAAGGCGTTAGTGGAAACGGTGGTCATCACGTCTATTTCGGTGTCTCCGTCAGCGATACGAAAGGTGAACACTTCCA
>CBDUKH010000178.1:0-5439 GCA_965367755.1 uncultured Rhodothermales bacterium | reverse complement strand
TCCGCGCACGTTGTATCCACTGGAGACATGGGTAGCATGCCTAAAGAACTTCATGGCGATGGAGTGATGATCGTCGGCGAAGCAGCTCACCTGCTACTCAATGCCGGCAAGGCTATCCAGGGTATGGATTATGCCATGCGCTCCGGGATTCTTGCGGCGGAGACAGTCACCGAAGCAAAATCCGGGGGAGACTACTCGAGCGCATCGCTCAAATCGTATCGCACGAAACTGGAAGACTCCTACGTTATGAAAGACTTGCGCAGCTTTCAGGATGCCGTACATCTTCTGCACAGCCCGGAAATGTTCGACAAGGTTCCTAATCTTCTGTGCGAGTTCGGACGCAATTTCTTTACAATCGACGGCAATCCGACAGAGAAAGCTAGCACCCAGATGCGATCTGCCATCAAAAAACATGCTTCGTACTGGGACATGATCAAGCTCGGCATCAAGGGTGCCAAATCGATGTGACCAGGAATAAGATGAAAAGGTCTTTGCGACTATGAAGAAAATGACCATTGCCGAGCGACTTGGAAAAGTGTCGTACAGGAACCAGGGGCGTAGCGCTGCGAAGCCGCATATTCTGGTCGACACAGATATTTGCAACTCCACCTGTCCCCACAAGTGTACGACCTACGTTTGTCCCGCCAATTGCTACACACTCGATGCGGAAGGACTCGTGCACTTTCAGTTCGAGGACTGCATAGAATGCGGCACGTGCATGTATGCCTGCGACCAGGGCGCCGTGGCATGGAGCTATCCAGATCCGGAAGAAGGGCGCGGAGTAAACTGGAATCTGGGATAATACTTACCTTGAAAACAAGCGACGCGTCTGGTCGTTTACCTGCTAAATCATTCTCAACGGCTATCGGTACACATGGCAAAAGCGAAATTCAACCCTGACGATGCTTTCCTCTTTGAATCTCTCCTCGCTGAGGATGACAGACTCATCATGGAAACGGCTCGCGATTACGCTCAAAGTCGCCTGGAGCCTCGTGCTCTGGAAGGTAATCAGGACGAAGTCTTCCACAAGGAAATCCCGCTGGAACTTGGCGAGCTAGGATTGCTCGGTTCCACGATCGACCCTGAATACGGTGGCGCGGGTGTTAGCTATACCGCTTATGGGCTTATTGCACGAGAACTCGAACGCGTCGATTCCGGCTATCGGTCATTCGCCTCTGTTCAGTCATCGCTTGTCATGCATCCGATAAATGTTTTCGGCACAGAAGATCAGAAAAGAAAGTTCTTGCCCAAACTTGCTACCGGCGAAATGATCGGTTGCTTCGGACTCACAGAACCTGATCATGGATCCGACCCGGGCTCCATGAAGACGACGGCAACGCGCACGGACGGTGGCTGGCTCCTCAATGGAGCGAAAATGTGGATCACGAACTCACCGGTAGCAGATGTTGCGGTCGTCTGGGCCAAGGCCCGAGAGAATAGAAGCGAAGAAGGCGTTATCCGCGGTTTCCTCGTCGAGAAAGGGATGGAAGGATTTACGGCGCCTAAAACGCATAACAAGATGTCGCTCCGTGCGTCCATCACCGGAGAAATTGTTCTCGATGAATGTTTCGTACCAGACGCCAATGTCTTCCCTGATGTAACTGGATTGAAGGGGCCTTTTTCTTGCCTCAACAATGCCCGCTACGGGATCGTCTGGGGAGCTCTCGGAGCAGCTGAAGACTGCTATCAGAGAGCTCGTCAATATGTGATGGAACGATCGCAGTTCGGTTATCCGCTTGGATCCATGCAGCTCATCCAGACCAAGCTCGCTCAGATGCTTACAGATATCACGCAGATGCAACTTCTGGCATTTCGCCTGGGCCAGCTGAAGGATGAAGGCAAGGCTTTACCTGCGATGGTCTCCCTGGCAAAACGAAATAATTGCGGCAAAGCGTTAGAGATTGCAAGGGTTGCACGTGATATGTTGGGAGGCAACGGCATAACTGGTGAATTTAGAGTAATACATCATATGGTTAATCTTGAAAGCGTCAACACGTACGAAGGGACGTATGACATTCACGGACTCATTCTCGGTCGCGAGTTGACTGGAATTCAGTCGTTCGTTCCGCGGGGCAACGATCTCGAGAAACCGAATGCAAAGACCGATTCCAAACCCGCAATGGCCGCCGCTGAATAACCGCAACCAACCCGCGAGATTTGCCGTAATAAATTGATCCGAAACAGCCTTGATTAGCAAACCATGCCTGAAGAAGTTGTAGGTATCATCATTATCGCCCTCACGTTTTTTACCGCACTGTCCATCGTTCTAATGATCAACGTGCGGAAATATCTTGAGAACAAGAATGGACTGCGACAGGGTAGTGGGCCGTCTCTGACGACTAGCGAGCTGGAAGCAATGGTCGAAAAGGCGGCCATCGGGGCCATGAAGCCTCTCGTCAAGCGAATCGAAAATCTTGAGGCTGTAGTGACGGATACCGAAGGTCCTGGCTTACTCACCGAAGCACAAACTTTTTTGGATCCCCCCGAATTGGATTCAAATATCAAAGTCACCCGCCGACAAAAGTCCTGAAAGCGCGTGCAGATCGCTGCATTTTTGCGATCACTGTCTGCCGTGATCTGCGTCACATTACCCTCGATTACGGTTCGCAAGATCTGTCGACACAGCTTCCAAAGTCCGCGCCTGCCCCTTACTACGAGGAACGTAATTCACTGGCTGGCGTGAGAGGCTTCCTGTTTTTGAGCGCTGTATTGCTCTTATAGCCAGTGTTGGGCCCATTTTTGTGCATATCGCGCGTTACGGCGGCCGCATTCAAAGTGTCTGGCTGTAAAAACGTTTCTTAATCCTGAATAGGTACACGGACGAGATCAGCCCCTTCGTCGCAGAAAGCATCAATATTGAATGAAGAGATTAGTAGTAGTTGAGTCGCCCACGAAGGCTCGTACCATCAGTAAATTCCTGCCAAAGGGGTTCCAGGTCGAAGCCAGCATGGGGCACGTGCGAGATTTGCCTGCGTCGGCTTCCCAAATTCCTGCCAAACTGAAGTCCGAGAAGTGGGCACGGCTTGGAATTAACGTGGACGACAACTTTGAGCCGCTATATGTCATCCCGTCCGACAAAAAGAAGATCGTCAAGAAGTTAAAAGATGCACTGAAAGACGCTGACGAGCTCTACGTCGCTACTGACGAAGACCGCGAAGGAGAATCTATTGGCTGGCACCTGGTAAACGTTCTGAACACAAAAATTCCCGTAAAAAGGATGGTGTTCCACGAGATTACCCAGGAAGCGATCCTTAGTGCACTCGAAACTACGCGGGAGATAAATCACAATCTCGTCGACGCCCAGGAGACGCGTCGGATACTCGATCGCCTCGTGGGCTATTCGATATCACCGCTTCTCTGGAAAAAAATCGCCCCGAAACTTTCGGCCGGTCGTGTACAGAGTGTCGCCGTTCGTATAACAGTCATGCGCGAGAAGGAGCGCATTGCGTTCGTGCCCGCCGGTTACTTCGGCATCAACGCTACTCTGAATCAATCCGGAATTTCGTTCGATGCAACGATGACGCATCTGGATGGCGTTCGCATTGCGGAAGGAAGAGACTTTGACGATCAAACCGGGAAGCTGAACACATCGTTGAAAGAAGGCAAAGACGTTGTGATCCTGAAGGGCCCTAAGGCCGAGGAGCTGGCGAGCAAGATTGTTAAGTCTGACTGGAACGTTACCGGTGTCGAAACCCGCGATGAGCGGCGATCAGCCAAAGCGCCATTTATTACATCGACATTGCAGCAGGAAGGTAGCCGCAAACTGGGGATGTCCGCCCGGCAGACAATGCAGGTTGCACAGAAGCTCTACGAGCAGGGCTTTATCACTTACATGCGTACGGACAGCACGCACCTCTCCGATGAAGCAATCACCAGCAGCCGCAAGGCAGTAACGGAACGTTACGGGAAAGAGTATCTCAGCAAGGGCTCAAAGCAATTCGCCAACCAGGTCCGCAATGCCCAGGAAGCTCACGAAGCGATACGACCGGCTGGGACGGCAATGAAAACGAAAGACGAATTAGGTCTTCAAGGTCGCGAAGGAGACCTCTATGATCTGATTTGGAAACGAACCGTGGCGAGTCAGATGGCAGATGCCAAACTGCAGTTCACAACCATTCGAATTGAGACAACTTCTAACGGTAACACCCTTCTCTTCAGGGCATCCGGAAAAAAAATCCTTTTCCCGGGATTTCTTCGGGCCTACGTCGAAGGCTCAGACGACCCGGAAGCATCTCTCGAAGATGACGAAAAGTTGTTGCCGGCACTGGCAGAGAATGACGCTCCCGCATGTCAATCCGCCGATCCGATGGGGCACGAAACGAAACCTCCCGCACGGTATACCGAAGCTTCGCTGATCAAGATGCTGGAAAGCGAAGGCATCGGGCGACCGAGTACCTACGCCACGATCATGGATACGATTGTCAAGCGCGGATACGTGCGCAAGAAGGGCAGCCAGTTGATTCCAACATTCACGGCCTTTGCCACCAACAACTTGTTGGAAGAACAATTTGACAACCTCGTCGATCTTGGCTTCACAGCCAACATGGAAAACATTCTGGACGAGATTGCTACCGGGCAAGTGAAAGCGAAGCCTTACCTGTCAGATTTCTATTGCGGTGAAGATGGCCTGCTGAAGAAAGTAGAAGGCGGACTCGACTCGATCGATGCCAGAGAGATTTCAGAGTTAGACTTTCCGAAATGGGGTCCGTTTATCGTGCGAGTCGGAAGATATGGTCCTTATGTCGAAGTGATCAAGGACGGCGAGCCGGTGCGAGCGTCATTGCCTGACGACATTGCACCAGCAGACGTCACTGAAGGATACTTGAAGGACCTGATTGAGGGCGCTTCAAAGGGAGATGCAGTACTCGGGATTCATCCTGAGCAAGATGTACCAGTTCTTCTCAAGAAGGGACCGTACGGTCACTATGTTCAATTAGGCGAGGATATTGAGGGAACGAAACCCAAGCGGATGTCGATACCGAAAGGCACGGAGCCCGAGAATGTCACCTTGCCAATGGCGCTGGACCTGTTGTCGCTTCCAAGAGAACTCGGCACGCATCCAGACACGGGTAAACCGATTCTTGCAAACATCGGACGTTATGGGCCATACGTGCAACATGAGCGCACGTTTGCATCGCTGAAAGATCCTGACAAAGTGTTGACGGTCGGGTACGATCGTGCAATGGAATTGATCAATCAAAAGGCGCAGAAGAATCTGCCGCTACGGGAGCTTGGCCTGCATCCTGTCAGTGGCGAACCTGTCAATATCCTCAGCGGACGTTACGGGCCGTACGTTAAGCATGTAAAGACGAACGCTTCACTACCGAAGGGTAAGGAGATTGAAGATGTAACGCTTGAGGAAGCCCTCGAGCTCATTGCGGGCAAAGAAAAGTCTCCTCCCAAGAAGAAGACTGCGAAGAAAAAGACTGCGGCCAAGAA
>CBDUKH010000177.1:0-5453 GCA_965367755.1 uncultured Rhodothermales bacterium | reverse complement strand
CATATCGCTATCGAACGGACAGCTTGATCCACAAACAGGTACGGCGTTTGAAGTCGGGTATTACCATAGTTTTCGATCTGCTAATGGTGCCGAACTATCCGGATCGCTTGCAGTGTACACGATTGATATGGAGAACGAGCTGGACTTCGACCTGGCAACATTTACGTATACAAACCTCGGGAAAAGTCGGCATCGGGGAGTCGAGGCAGGACTCTCGGGCAGATATAAAGGGATTCGAAGCTTTCTGAATTACACGCTTCAGGATGTAACACTTCAGTTCGGTGCTAATGACGGCAACTACGTCAAAGCAATTCCGCGGACGTTGATCGTGGTTGGAACATCATACGAACATAAGAGCGGGATCGGCGGGTCGCTGAAAGGTCGTCATTCTCGGGATGCATTTCTTGATGACGAGAATACGATCGAGTTGCCGAATTACTCTGTCGTAGATGCCAGGTTGTTTTACGTCCGCGGCCAGGCAACAATTTCGTTGACTGTCGCTAATCTTTTTGACGAGTCGTACTCGACGACTGGATACTTGTTGAGTGTCGAAGGTTTAGGAAGTCAGACCTACATGTATCCAGCTGCTGGAAGATACCTGAAGGCTGGAGTTGCCTTGCAGTTGAGATAGCTGCGCGCATGGAGTGCCCGGACTATTGAGCATACCATCGTGAATTCAGGGTCGTTTTTCTTGCGAGGTTGTAGCCAGTTGAGTGATGTTCGGCATCGTGCGGCTGCATCGCGAACCGTGCAAACCCTGAACAATTACCAAACGAAACGTTCAGATTTGTCTGTCATCTAGTGGTCTTACGGAACGAGTGACAATAAACCTAATGGGACCATTATTTAACTTGTTGGCACCAAAACGATTACGTTGTCACCGGGGAGGAGGATGTGGCGGCCCCCGACGAAAAATCGTCGGAAAAAAATCGCTACAAGTGATACAGATCGTCGAGCGATGTTTTTCAACACGCTTCTAGATTTGCTTGTAGACTTTAGCATCCAGCAGCGTGACGGTCCCGCCAGACGGCATATCGGACTCAACTACTTCAAATTCGATCTTGAGCTTCGTGCTGCGTGCCTGAATCAGAAGCTGATTCAGTTCCTCGATTTTATGCTTGATCTCGCGAGACATCAGAAATGCCTGGTCCTTCAACAGGTGATCTACTATTGAGTCGAGTTTTTCGTCGGTAGAGGAGGGTTCCATCAATTCCATTTTCAGAACAGCATTACAGCATACCAAACGGTTCAAATCGAGTTATTTGCGTCCCCGGTTTGATAGGTCCGTAAGTTCACCGTTTATAACACCCAAGATATGATTTTCGAGCTTAGAGTTCCCACGGCCAAAAGCGAGTTGATCAACAATGAATCCACATTTCTGCAGTCTGTATCAGGTTTATCGACCCGCTAGAAGACCGATACCACAGGTGGAGGATTTACATCATGCCTTATGCCATATATGTAATTGAGCTGGATCCGGCTGTGCGCCAGCTGGATAAGTTTCGGCGAGCAAATCCCGGGGCCTCGCCGCTTAAGCCATGTCTGTATGTCGGGTCTACAATAAGGAAGCCTGAGGAGCGATTCGATCAACACATGAGAGGGTACAAAGCAAATCGCTACGTCAAGAAGTACGGCCAGCGGCTCAGGCCTGATCTATTCGAGAAATACAACCCGATCCCGAAGCGCGCTGACGCCGAGGAGCTCGAGGCATACCTCACCGAACGCCTCCGCGCCAATGGTTGCTGGGTATGGTCCAACTAGTCAGGATGTCTTCACGCGAGTGTTGAGACCAGACGGATCTCGCGGTCAGAATTTGGAGAAATCAGGCGGGCGCTTTTCCAGAAATGCACTGAAAGCCTCTTTCGCCTCAGGAGAATGCAGTCGTTCTTGAAAATGACCCGCCTCATTCGACATCACACGTTCAACCGTAGCAAGGTGAGGTTCTTTAAGAAGCCGCTTCGTCAGGGTGACCGATGCGATGGGGAACGACGCGATCCGCCCTGCAAATTTCAGTGCCTCGGCTTCGACATCTTCTGATTCGACAATCTTGTTGACCAGCCCGCATCTCCACGCAGTTTCAGGGCCAAAAGGTCTGCCAGTGAGTAAGAGCTCCGAGGCAAGGTGAAAGCCGGCCGCCAGTGGAAGCAGATAGCTCGATGCTGCTTCCGGGCACAGACCAAGATTGACAAACGGAAGTTGAAAGCGAGCATCTTCTGCAGCGACGACGAGATCACAGTGTAACAACATAGTCGTCCCAATCCCGATTGCAACACCGCGAACACCAACGACAATCGGTTTTTCTGTAGTACTAAGTTGTCGGAGGAATTTCATCACGGGATTATTTTCGTGATCGCCAATTCCCTCGAGGAAATCTTTCAGGTCATTGCCAGCAGTAAAAGAGTCCGCATTTCCAACGAGAACGATTACGCGGACGTCGTCGTCATGGTCGGCGTCAGCCAGCGCAGTTGTTAAGGCATCGTACATCTCATTGGTGATCGCATTCTTGCTGGCAGGGCGGTTGATGCGTATGGTCAGGATGTGATCCTGCGTATCGGTGAGTATCTGGTCGGTCATTTGCGGTTTGGCTCGGCCTGCGACCTCGCCGTTATTGGTGAATCGTGAAAAGGGAAGATGGAAGATGGAAGATGGAAGATGGAAGATGGGAAGCTCGGCCCTTCGGGCCTCGCCGTTACCTGTTATTGGTTATTCGTGACATGGTATGAAGGAAGATCCTACTAATCACGTATTACGTCTCCCATTTTCACTCGTAACACATGATCTGTTACCCATGAAACATGACCAATGACCATATGACTATATGACCATATGACCGGATCGAAGAGCCTCAACCTACGAACCCGACTCGCTTTTTTGCAAAGCTTTTTTGCGTAAGTTCTTATGAGCAGGCTGCTGGCTCCTTTCACGCATTATTACGCGAACGCAGTCGGTTGTAATCCAGCTCTTCTCAAGAAACCCAATCTACATTACGGAAAGCTCAGTCATGATCCTCCGCCGCGTCATCTCCCATGTTCGCAACCAGGAATGGACTGCTATAGTGATCGATTTTCTGATTGTGGTGGTTGGCGTATTCATTGGGATAGAGGTGTCTAACTGGAACGAATCGCAGGACGAAATTGCTCATGAGCGGCTGCTTCTTGGTGAGCTCCGCATTGAACTCGCGGAGTCGATCGATCAATTACGAATCCAGCAACGCGCGTTCGAGCAAGTGGCTCAAGCAGGGGAGCGCTCAGTTGCCTTTCTCGATTCCAAAAAAGGATGTGGCGAAGATTGTTGGGATGTTGTCGTAGATTTTTACCACGCCTCTCAATGGCAAGAGCTCCTTGTAAGCCGGTCGACCTATGACGAGATGCGCCGTAAGGGCTGGCCTCACAACCGTGCAATCGTGGACGCGCTTGAGGCCTATCATCGTCAGAACGACCACAACAACTCGGGCTTGCACCAGCCTCCTGAGTACCGGGGGCTGGTACGGGGACTGATCCCGCTTGCCGCCCACAGGCCATACTGGACAACTTGCTACGAATTGAAGAACGGTGAAGAGCGCTATATCGAAGATTGCCCGGAGGCCGTTGATCCGCGCATTTCGGCGGCTGGCGTGTCGGCCATTGCGGCGCATCCAGACATTCACGCTGCGCTGACTGAATGGGCAGGATACATCAGCGGGTTCGACGCTACCCTCGTCGATCAGATCGCGGCCGCCGAACGAGCCATGAACCTGATTGACGCTGAACTCGAAGGTGGCCCATGATTCTTCGCCGCGTCATATCCCATGTTCAAGACCAAAACTGGACTGCCATCGTAATTGACCTCATGATTGTCGTTCTCGGCGTATTCCTTGGTATCCAGATAGGAAACTGGAATGAGGCTCGTAAGAATGAGGCTCGAGGCAATTTTCATCTTGAACGAATCCTTGACGATCTTTCAAGCGATACAACAACGGTCAACCGAACGCTGATTTTTAATGCCGATGTTCTCGATTACGGAGCAAAAGCACTCTACTACCTGGAAGACAGCCGTGGACAGCAGCAAGATAGCTGGGAGACCGTTCTCGCATTTTTCCAGGCGAGTCAGCTTTTTCCGTTCGCCCAGAATAACGGGACCTACGAAGAACTTCGCAGCGTCGGTGAATTGGGATTGATAGAAAATCGAGTGCTGCGAGCTAGACTAGCCGAGTATTATATCTCCGGGGGAGTCGTTCGCGCAGACTACGTCCTGAAGCAGGTCCCCGATTACCGCACTACCATCCGGGGGCTCGTACCGTCGGTATTAACTGCATATGTTTGGGAATCCTGTCATGTAAGTGACAAATTGAACGGTCAATATCTTATCGACTGCGATGCCCCACTTACAGATGAGCAGTTGCAGGCGGTCCTTGCAGATATTGAGGCCAATCCGAACGTGTTGCCGCAGTTGCGTGACTGGATGTCAACGCTTGAGGTAATACAGGGCCTGTTGGACGTCCTTGGTGACTCTGCCGATGATCTAATAACAGAAATCGAGACGGAACTGAATCGATGATTCTTCGACGCGTCATATCTCACGTTCGCAACCAGGAATGGACCGCCATCGTGCTGGATTTTCTTATTGTCGTCGCTGGCGTCTTCATCGGCATTCAGGTTTCAAACTGGAATGACGCCCTGCAGCAAGAAAAAACCGAAAAGATCTACATCGAACGAATCCGAGTCGACCTACGCTCCAACCAGGATGATCTTAGGCAACGGACTTTGTATTTCGGTCAGTCAAGATCCCATGCGCTTGCTACTCTTGAGGCACTCGACGAAGATCCGGGAAATCTCGGCATTATATTTCTGATTGATGTGTACCAGGCGAGCCAAATCATACCGCGCGGGTTCGGACGCGATACGTATGATGAGATTTCGGCAGTCGGGGCAAACAACGCTATCTCCGACGTCGCCGTTCGCACCCGTATCGCCAGCTATTACAGCAGTATCCAGGCGCAGCTATCCACAATTACAGGTGTCACCCCGTATCGAGAGCTCATACGCGGCGGCATGCCCTATGAGGCCCAGGCTGCTATACGGGCAGCCTGTGACGATATCGTCGAGACTGGCCCCGGCGGCGAACCGATCATCATGCTTCCGGAGAATTGCACACCGGAACTCAATCCTGAGTCGGTCTCTGAAGCAGTCATGGCAATTATGGATCTGGAAATCCGCAACGACCTCATTCGCCGGGTCTCCGATCTCGATGCCAAACTGTTCGCCGCGCAACTAATCGTTGATCGCTCAATGATGCTGGATGACTATTTGGCCGGGATTCAATAGTGCTCGTTACCGCTCAGAGGCAGCGGTTTGGATCGGTTTCGCTCGGCCCTTCGGGCCTCGCGTTATTGGTTATTGGTTACGAGGGAAGATGGGAAGATGGGAAGATGGGAGTAGGGATATCGGAAATTGTTCGGCAGTCAGCAGTTTGGC
>CBDUKH010000176.1:0-5465 GCA_965367755.1 uncultured Rhodothermales bacterium | reverse complement strand
GACGAAAGTTTTTTAACCGATCTCATCAACCGCCTGAAAGCACCAATCTTCGCCTGGATAAATGGAAGGAAGATCGGCAGTGTCACCACGTCATCCACGCCAGACAGCAGTGCAGTAATCATTTCGTCTTGCCCGCCGCCAGTGATCGCGATAATCGGGACGTTGCAGGTTTGCCTCAGGCGGAAGCACAGGCCGCCGATTACAGGAGATTGGTCAAAGGAGTAGCCAATAAAAACCACATCCGCTCTTGTTGCTACCTGGACAAGTGGGGAGCTGTGAGGAGCGACGCTCATATCGTCCAGTACAACGTCCTTCAATGAAAATATCGCCAACTGATTTGGCGAAGGTACACTCATTCGGACAGCTGAAATTACCGGCTCTGAATCTGATATCAGGACGACATTAACCGGGTCAAAAGTCATAAATCAATTCGTTCTAGCCCAACATTAAAAATTCAGCCAGAACTTTAATCTCAGTTTAATCGCAGCTTAAGTCTCTTGTGCTCGCTGTATCCAATATTTGTCGAGATAGGATACCAATCATGGAGTCCATCGCCTGAAATCCTTCAGAAATAGACGAAGATTAAGATGAACACAAGCTACAGTGTAATTTCGGCTGCTGGTCAACGGTTAAAATATAACCTTCCGGTCATTGTTGCCATCAGTTCTCTGGTGGCCGGGCTGGGATATCAAGCCCAAGCCCAGATATCCGGCGTAAGCTATACGGTGACCCCGGCGGCAGAATACATGAGGCTGGATCCTGACGGCGCTATTGATGGCGGTTTTTTCGTTGGTGGAAGGGTTGGTTTCGGTTTTGGGGAAATCATCGAACTTGGCGGTGTGTACAACCGGGGAATCGGGCTGGCATCGAATCTCGAAATCGGTGGAGTCGAGTCATCTTCTTCCATTCCGTCGAGAGACGTTAATATGGCTCGGTATGGCGGCGAGATCAAAGCGAATCTGTTGAAGGGTCGGTATAATCCCTTCGTGTCCGCAGGCACAGGTATCTTAAGTGTCAACCCAGCCGGTGTTGAAAAAACTGAGACGATTTATCTAGGGCTTGCAACGGGTCTACAATTTCGTGTGAGGGATCGATATACCGCCAACGTTCAGATCTCTACGACATCATATCGATACAACCCCGTAGCAACGTTGTTGACAGTGGAGGAAGTGTCAACATTGGGCATTGATCCGGCCTCAACAGAAAACGTCTCGATTCGAAACTTCGGTGCTCGAGTCGGTCTCCAGGTTTACCTGGGAGGCCAGGCAACCGGCCAAGCATCAGCAACCGACAGAGCACTTCGCGAACAGTTTGGAAATGGACTCAGAGGCTTGTCCATTCAGGTTGAGCCCATCGGTTCGACGGTCAATTTTGACCAAGAGTTAGGCTTGCGCGACAAGCAAAGGTTTGTCGGGGCATCTCTTGGTATGGTCGTGGGTCCGTACTTCGACGTTCGCACATTCTTCTGGAGAGGCGTGGAGGAAGGGAGCTGGACAAAATTTGACAAGCTCAATGCTTACGGTGGCGAACTACGCTTCAAATTTGAGAACTTCACTGGTAGCGTAGTGCCGTATGTAATGTTGGGTGGTGGATATCTTGATGTCCTTGACGACTACCAGGGTAATGGTATTGCTGAAGCTTCGAGCCGATCATTCGCGATGGCGGGAGCCGGAATTGGATTGCCACTTGGAAACGCTGTCATCCTGAATGGCGGGGTTCGGACCCTACTCATGAGTGTAGATGGATTAAGCGATAGCTCCCTGAAAGGTTCGGTCCAGTCCAATACTGGCTACTCTGCTGGGATTTCGTTCGGGGTCGGTAGAAACAATCCAAAGTACGACGGACTGCTAGGTTCGAAGTCGGACGAGTCTCTTGAGCGGGATATGGAAATCGTTCGGATGAGATACGAGCTGGATCAAGCGATTGCCCGGACCGATTCTCTGGCGAAGAAAATAAATGTACCGGTCGCACCGATAGTATTCGACTCGACGCTGATGGCAAAAGGCGGCTCATCGGCAGCCAAAACTACGGCCACGAAGGTTTCACCGGAGGGATCAGTAGGTGCGACACCGGCTCCGGCTCCGCAGGGGGCCTCACACATAATGACAGATCCTTCTGGGAGGTGGGTTACGCTCCCGGTTCCAACAGAAGGTGAACTCTACCTGCGCTATGGTCGTCCAGGTGGTGTGACAATGGAATCGTATAATGGGGGTCAGGTGGTTGCCTGGTACGATCCGAACACGGGAGAGATTATTTCGGGAAGCCAGGGTGGGTTTCAAACGGGTGCCATTCCCGGAAGCCCTAATTCCGGACAGGCTAGTATGTCCATGGCACAAGTCGAATCGATGATGAGGAAGATCCTGAGAGAAGAAAGTTCTGATTCTGTTTCGACAGGAGATGCCGTGGTAACCGCAACCGACCTGGAGGCAATGATTCGGCGCGTGATGAATGAGGAGCGGTTGCGTGATCGCAATGTGGTTGCACGGGACACGTCGGCAAGCGTAGTCGTACCCAGTGTGACAATACCGATTAAGCAGGTGTCGATACCTGCGGATTCATTAAAAAAAGTACCCGATTCTACTTCAACGTCAGTTCAGCCAGACTCCACGGTTGCTCCCGGTGAGTCCATAGGAAACTTCCTCGTACCCAACGGAAGGAGTGAAGACGAAAAACGTGCTGAGCCTATCAGTGATGCAATTCCGGGTCAGAGACTCTTAGAGAACTCCGCTAAAAATGGCACTAAGAAAATTTCGGTTGCGCTCACTCCCTCTAACAAGCCTGCGGTAGCAAACTAGAATGTCTGAATCACAATTCGCTGACGGATTCGTTGCGAGGCTTTCCGGACGTATACTTTTGTCTACCGCGTACGTAGTCATTCTGTGCTCTATGTTGAACGCGAACGTTTATGCACAACAAATAGCCGAGACAATACAGGTAGCAGAGACAGAACGGCTTCCCTTGATACCGTTGTACCAGTCAGACGGAGGCGTTCGTATTCACTCCGTCCATGACTACACAAACCGAGTTCTTATACCGATCCTAGCCAGCAATCCGGAAAATGTACATAACGGATTGACGGATGTGCAGTTGTCTATCCTGGAAAGCTGGATGCGAACCATCCTTAACGAAATCGAGCTGGCGAATGCTGATACTCTCGGAGCGCTTACAGGAAACGCTGAGCTGGATAGCTTGAAGCAAAGCATGTCGCGAATGCAAATGGAAATGGAAAGGGATCTGGAGATGTTTGAAGGGCGCCTCGTAGCATTGCTGGCTGAGAATTATGAAGCCCAGGCAGTGCCAGACTCTCTAGGGTCCCGACGAGCAAATAGACTAAACAACGGTTCAGCTGTCGGCACAGGACTCCTGTCGGAGCAATTGCGGATGATGGATGCGAGGTACGAGCGACGCTTTGATGAATTATCACGAGAGATCGCGAGCATGAATCAGGCGGCTCGCAAGAACTCAGTCACCGTACCCGTGGTGCCACTGCCAGTTCAGCAGCCGAAGACCATCGATGTTGAGGCGATGAACCGCATCCCCAGTTTCGCCGACGTCGAACGAGCATTACTTCAGGACGGAATTTTCAGAACGGCCACGGTGTTGTTCGAATTTGACGATAGCGCTTTGATCGAATCATCACGGAGTACACTAGACATGGTCGGCGCGGTGATGAAAGAGTATCCCGATATCGCCATTGAAATAGTAGGGCATACGGACAGTTCGGGTCCTGCCGAGTATAACCAGAACCTGTCGGTTAGAAGGGCAGAGTCGGTAAGAACCTATTTGTCGCAGAACTTCGGATTAGGCGCGAGTCGCGTTACTGCTAGGGGTGGAGGCGAGAATTTTCCGATTGCGAGCAATGACAACCGGACGGGTCGTGCGTTGAACCGACGCGTCGAGTTTGAGATAATTAGCAGGGGAGAATAATGAACTGAGAGGTCGCAGAAGTTGGTCGTGGCCGGATTCCCGGGCCGCAGGTAGATCGATTAGGCCTGGGAGTCAATGGCTATTGTCCGCCACAAACGACCATGCGACCTCTCTTTAATTTTCGCGACGGATGGCAGCGTGTTTGTGCCGGTTTCGGTGCCGGATGCGCTGCCGCCTTTTTTGTCCCTCGAAATGATCCATTCCGTCTTGAGAGTTTGCTTTGAGATTGTAACGTATTTCCAATCTTTTTCGGTCACGCACAGAAAATAGATTGTCGAGCGGTGTATCTTTGATCGCTAGTCAATATTACACCTTTAGAAAATATGTACGAGCCGAAGCCTGAGCACAAATTTTCGTTTGGACTGTGGACTGTTGGAAATACCGGACGTGATCCATTTGGAGATTCGGTCCGCGAAGTGATTTCACCAGTGGAAATTGTTGACCTTTTAGGAGAGGTTGGAGCCTGGGGGGTAAACTTTCACGATAACGATCTCGTGCCGATTGATGCAACCGCTGCTGAACGCGATCAGATTGTATCTGACTTCAAAAAGGCATTGGATCGTAATGGGATTATTGTGCCAATGGCGACGACAAATCTCGCTTACGATCCGGTCTTTCGAGACGGTGCATTTACGAGCAACGATCCGGAAGTGAGGGCATTTGCTCGGCAGAAAACGATGAGGGCTATGGATCTGGGGGCCGAACTTGGCGCAAAGATTTATGTTTTCTGGGGTGGACGAGAAGGGACGGAAACGGATGCGGGGAAAGATGCTGTTGAAGCATTGAAATGGTATCGGGAGGCGCTCAACTATCTATGCGAATATAGCATGGATCAGGGTTATGACTACAAGTTCGCGTTAGAAGCAAAGCCGAATGAACCACGAAGTGATATTTATCTGCCGACGACTGGCGCGATGCTTGGTTTTATCTCGACCCTTGATCATCCAGATATGGTCGGATTGAATCCGGAGACGGCCCACGAACACATGGCAGGCTTGAACTTCATGCACGCAATTGCGCAGGCGATAGATGCGGGGAAATTATTTCATATCGACCTCAACGATCAGAAGTTTGGCAGATACGATCAGGACTTTCGTTTTGGGTCCGAGATGATCAAGCAGGCTTTTTATCTGGTCCAGATTCTGGAGAACACAGGATACCGGGGAAGCAGGCATTTCGATGCGCATGCGTATCGGTCGGCCGACTACGACGATGTGAAATCGTTTGCACGCGGTTGTATGCGGACGTATTTGATTCTCAAAGAGAAGTCAGAGCGTTTCAATGAGGACAGTGAGATTCAGGCATTGCTGGCTGAGATCAGATCGGATGACGGGTCCATGGGAAGTTATCTGGGTTCGTATACGACCGAGAAGGCAGCCGCATTAAAGGCGCATGACTTCGACCGGATTGAACTGGGTAAGCGGAGTCAGCCGTATGAGCGGCTTGATCAGTTGCTTGTTGAGTTATTGCTGGGGGTTAGGTAGGGGTGAGTTATGAGTTATGAGTTATGAGGGATGAGACACGTATTCCGAATCACA
>CBDUKH010000175.1:0-5541 GCA_965367755.1 uncultured Rhodothermales bacterium | reverse complement strand
GCATTGGTGTCAAGCGTCAGTGTCATACCCGTATAGACACCGGTGACCACGTTGCCGGGACCCAGATGGAGTACACCAAACAGCGTATCTCTGGAGTCGTTAATGTTCAGAACGCTTGATGGCGTGTAGGTACTCTGCAGGCTGGAGATTAGCTGGGTACCTGTTTCTCCTGGAAAAATGGTCTGGCCATTTGCAGGAGTGCATAGAACTACGAATAAAGCAAAAAGTCCGGTAACGGTCTTTATTCTCATATGATTGTCTTTAATAGAATAGCCTGTCCAAGAAATAGCCTGCCAATATACAAAAAAAGGGGGCGATCTGGCGATGCCCCCCTTGATGTAAACGATTAAAAAAAGCTATTTCAGAAGTACCATTTGCTTCGTCACGTTGAAGTTTTCGCCGGTGGCTCGATACAGGTACACGCCACTCGTAAGATTCCCCGCCGAGAATTCGAGTGAAAGTTTCTGGCCGGGTTCAGTCTGCGAATCGAAGAGGACGCCCACTCGTTGGCCCACCAGGTTGAAGACTTCGACTTTGACGTGCTGACTTGTCGAAACTGTGAGCTCAATGGTAGTTGACGCATTGAACGGGTTTGGATAGGCGTCGCGGAGTAAGAAGTTACCCGGCATCACTATGTCAACTTCGACGATGGGCGAATAAGAAAACGTACCGTCCAAATCGACCTGCTTAAGTCGAAAACCGTAGGATCCTGATTCGAGATCGGAAGCTTTATACGAATAGATCTTGCCGGTCGACGATGTTCCAAGTCCCTCAACAAATCCCAGGACCTGCCACGGCGAGTCGCTGGAACGGATTTCGATGTCGAAGCCAAGGTTGTTGGTCTCCGACAGGGTTTGCCACTGAAGGACCGCAGAAGCACCGTCGGCGAGTACATCAAAACTGGCCAGCTCGACAGGAAGAGCATCGGTATTGGCAGTTCCCGGCGTGGAGATGGCGGCTACGATCGTTCCAGTCCCATCAGGGAAGCGTTGTACCGAGTGGTTTTCAAGATCGCCGTTGTCGCCTTCGTTGTACTGGGCTGAGAGGCCGAGGGCAGCAAGTAGGCCCGCATCGTCACTGTCGTTTGAATCGTATGCCAGTGCGTCGATAAGCCCCGTCAGTGTAGGAGCGGTGTCATTTGGCCAATCGATTCCATCGCCAGTATATATTGCAACTGCGTCAGCTCCATTTTGAATTTGATTGGTCGAGCCGGGTCCGACTTCCATATCGCAGTTGGGAACCATAGCAGCGTCACCACAGATCACAAAGAAGCCGTTGACATTTGTTGATTGGCCGTCCAGGTCGAAAACTGGCAGGTAACTGAGGTCGTCTGAACCGTTGAAGAGGACGACGACCATCCCGCTAAGATCTGTCGATCCGGCGCCCCCATCGTAGAGTTCAATGAACTCTGCAGCGTCTGTGCCAGGTGAGTCTGAATCTATCTCATTGATATACACAGCTGGAGGAGCGGAATCATTGTCGGAGATATTGAATGTGAACGTCGAATTCGTACCTACTTCTGCATTCGTGCCGCCAGCGATATTCTGCAGTTCAAACAAAAGATCTTCCGTCGATTCTGCGTCGCCATCGTCAGTGATCGTAAACGAAAATGTTTGATTCACTGAACTTCCTGCTGGAAATGACAAGTTCGCTGTGGTGTACGTCGAAATGTCGGTGCCGTTTGTTGCTGACCCTCCCGTAAGAACAACGTCAACTGTAGTCGCATTCGTTGCATCAGGGTTCTGGATCGTCACATTGTACGTGAGCATTCCTGCAGATTCGTCCTGCGTGTCGCCTGTAAGTTCGAACTCGACAATCGTTCTCAAATTGGGCTCTCCAGGCGACGGAGCTGCGACAACATATGCCGTTGTATTTCTTGCACCATCTCCACCGTCGGGCATGCGTTGCATCGACTCGTCGTCTTTGGTCCCGTTGGCGTTCTCATTGATCTGCGGCTGGGCAGCGTTCAGTAAAACTAGCAGCGCTGCATCGTCAGATTCGTCTGTGTCATATACGAGAGCGTCGATCAGGTTTGTTGTGCTGATCGGAGTATCGTTAGGAAAGTCGACGGCATCACCTGTAAACAAAGCAACTGCGTCGGCTCCGTTCTGGATCATGTCGGTTGTCCCGGGTCCCAACTCGAGATCGCAGTTAGCGACATTAGCAGCATCACCACAGATCACAAAGAATCCGTTCGCATCGGTCGACAATCCGTCCAGGTCGAAGGCAGGTGTATATGACAGGTCATCGGACCCATTAAAGAACACTAGTACAAGACCAGTCAGGTCCGTATTTCCGGCTCCGCCATCATAGAGTTCGACAAATTCGGCAGAATCGGTCCCGGGTGTATCTGCATCGACCTCGTTGATCAGCACCTGAGCGGATGTAGAGCCCACAAAAAGCAGGCAAATAGTAGCTGTTAGTAGCGAACGTATCATGATTGTAGATAGATGTACGGGAGAATCAGAACTCAATCCATATTGGATCAATACAACAAGTTAAGAAAAATCGTTTGCGTCATCACATCTTCTGCATGTGAAGTGCCAATTTGATCGCGGGTATTTTCAAACGACCAGAATAATGGCTCAATCCTCAAAAATCGGTGCCATTCTCTGCACAAAAACGTCCGTTCCCATGGATGTGCAAAGTCATACTCGACTCCGCGTTTTTAGGCTGCAGGTCGTTCGGGTAAAATATAATACTTGAGATCTGGCTGAGGGTCAGTCGTTTGAGGCATCTTCCAGTTCCGTGTATTGCATGAGGCACTGGAAATAGGGTGTGCTGATGTCTGTGCTTGAGCCGGTCATGGCCCGAAAAGAGCCGCTAATTGTCGACATTCTTAAATCATCTGTAGTGCTTGCACCATCAACACCTGTGAATTCAAACTCTCCTGTCCATACTGTTGAATCGGCGCTGATTCCGGTTACGAGTACATCTCCGCCACATTCTTCGCAATCAGGATCAGGTCCCAAATAGTAAATTCCCCATGTGTCGAAAAGGCCGTTAGAATGACCCGCTGCTCCAAAGGTGATTGGATACCTCTCGGCCCCCCCTGGGTTCTGGTCCTCTACCGGACCTAGCGAAAGTGAAACTTCGTAATTCTGTGGGCCGCCAGTTCCACCGGAGGTGGCAAAATCGACGCCGCTCCTGAGGTACAAATTTGAGCTTGCAGACTGACTAGGCGCCGGCGTCCATTTTGATGGTCCCGAAAAAGCGCCCGTCCGGAAACCGCCGATGGTGCCATTTACCACGCAGTCGAATGCGTCGACCGATGCAATTGCAGAGAAACGACTTTCGAATGGATACACTCCACCGCCGACGGCAAGCACCTCGATTGGCAAGAAACCCTTTTCAATCGGGTCTTCGAGTTCTAGTGAATGAACGACAAACCACGTTCCGCCAGACACATGCGTCCTAAATGATGTTGCGAAGGTGAACGATTCCGAAAT
The DNA here is from genome assembly GCA_965367755.1 of uncultured Rhodothermales bacterium. GTDB lineage: Bacteria > Bacteroidota > Rhodothermia > Rhodothermales > JABDKH01 > JABDKO01. Next base: position 2,092 of record CBDUKH010000175.1, on the reverse strand, counting down.
CGGCCTTCCGTCGACCGTGTAATGAAATTCGATTATGTCATCTTCTGCCGCAACACCATCGATAGCCAGAGCGATCTTTAGGTGAGACCCGATAATCATGTTTGTGATGTCCGCACCATCGTGCATCCTGTATGTACTCTCTGCGGTGGGACTGTCATTATTTCCTGCGTACAAATTGACTACTTCTCGGATCCTATCATTCCGTCCTAACACCGTACCACCGGAGGAGACAACTCCTGCGGCAAACCCTTGACTTAGAATTTCGATCATCGCCAGATTGGCAGTACTAGAATCACCCTGGATCCCGGGTGTTGAGACTATCGCATTTTCGAGTCCCAATGCTGACCGGAAATCGAGTGCTCTTAAAAAGTGAGAGGAGCATCCTGCACAGAAGACTAGCGTGTTGTCGAGCGTCCCATTGTAGGTATCACGAAAGAAGCTGTTAGTTAACCAAATAGTGGGACTATGCTGTTCCTCGCTTACAAACCATCCCCTTTGTATCCCTTCGCTGATGATAATTGATGGCAACGGGTAGTTTTCTTCGAGCAGGCCGGTATCGTAGAGATATGTCAGAGTGCTATCAATTGTTCTAGTTTTTGTCTGAAGGTAAATCAAATCATAGTCGTCCCAAATCCTAAAACTCGTCAGAAACGGATCGCGAGAAAGAGTATCCGGGCCCCAGTATGATACCTGGTTACGATAATCCAGTAGGGCGGCAAGGCGCAAACCTACTAGTTCGACACTACCCTCGTCGTGTGGGGCAATAATCAGAGCTCGCTTGCCATCGCGATTGTCCACTCTTCCATCACCGTTCCTATCGTCACCGATGATATTCCTTGGACCGGCCTCCTGACTGAATATCGCTGACTGCGCGGTCGCGCTGGTTCCGCCTCTATAGGGTGGTATTGATTTTTGATCGCCGAGCCACGCCGTGCTACCGTTAGTTCCTGCTGACCCCACTTCAGAGTTAGAAGCGCTGCTACTGGTCTCTTCATCTGAATCTCCGATCAGATAGTCGTACGTCCCCGTACGAACACGAGCTCCTACAATTAGCGAGTCAGCAATGACGCTGATAACATTTGGTTGAGCTTGCAAATAAGCCAACGCGTCGTCCATACTTCCGGCTAACCACGCATCACGAGCAGCCTCCATGATTATCGCTGACGCAGCAAGCACATCTTCGGGTACATCAACAAATGAGCACCGATACTGCCCAACTTCACAATCGTCCGAGTTGACAGAGCTCCGATTCTCCGCAATGATAGAATTGTCAATCCGCGGACTCGAGGCATTGTTGTAAACACCAGCCGCGAGTCTGGCGATGTTGCTCGTGATCGTCGCATTGATGAGCGTCGGGTTCGAATTCTGCAGACAAATTCCGCCACCGGTTTCGGCGCGATTTCCATTGACGACGGTGTTGACCATCGTCGGGCTTCCACCGTCCAGCACCGCGACACCACCGCCGCAGCCAGCGACTGAACTATTGAATCGTGTATTAATAATCGTCGGAGCTCCTCCCGAAATTCGGATACCACCACCGAGACTGTCCGCGTCAACGCCATCTGCATTTCCGCCGACCACATAGAAACCCTCAAGCAGTGCGCTGTCGTCAACGGCATCGGCGATGACAACGTGGACGCTATTGTCATCGAGGACATCGAAGCCATCGTCGTCGCTCTGAAGGTCGCCTGATAAGATGGATCGGTTGACACCGGGCATTCGTCCGGCTTTAGAAGATTCTGTACCGACGAAGCCGCCGTGGAGTCGGACACCGGATTTCATTTCGAATGAGAGTGAGCGGTCGAGCAGCGTGCGACCATCTCCGTTGTCGGGGCGGTAGGTGCCTGCCGCGACCCAGACCTGGTCTCCAGAACCTGCGGCATCCAAAGCATTCTGAAGCGAGGTGAAAGCGTTCGTCCAGGAAGTGCCGTCATTATTTCCCGCGGCATCACTTTTTACGTGATGAACCTGTTGGGCAGAGACGCTCGTTACAAAAGCTAGTAAGGTGGCAATAGTCAATGTGTAGTATTTCATATCTATTGCACCACTACGAATTGAGAGACCTTATCAAAGGAGGTCGACCGAAGTCGCG
>CBDUKH010000174.1:0-5570 GCA_965367755.1 uncultured Rhodothermales bacterium | reverse complement strand
GTTGTCTATTTTGAAATCGTTGCGAGCGCTCTTCAAAACTGCGCTCAAGTTGGTCGGAATCGAAGGCTGGCGTTTCTGGTCGGGACTCACGCGCAAAGCGGAACGCCGACGAATAGCCGGGAAGAAAATTGCCCACCAAGAATGATTTGCTCATACCGACCACCGTTGACGTTATCGTTTACCTTATGTACCGTAGTCAGTTGGCCTACGTAAGAATGACCCATTCAGGTTGCAGTCGTGCAAAATTATCGTGCGGATCCCTGATTGTCGTCGCGATAGCGAACGCCGAAGCCACCGTGGCAGGCCAGACCGGCCAGATTCTGAACATGTTTGTCAACTGGCAGAAGCGTGTGGGATCTTTAAGCAATCGACGATATGGTCGGGGTAAGCCACCCGCCAATTCCGCTACACACTCACAACCATGGCCGCATACTGCGCTTCCTTCTCAGGTTTGCCCCAGGAGGAATAGAGGGTTACCAGATATCGAAGCGTGCTCTGTGTCAACCTGTTTTCCGCACCGTGCGATTCCATCAGGGCGGTCAAGCTTTTTTCAAGCAAGCCTTCGGCTTCTTGGTAGCGACCCAACTCTATTAGACAGCCTGCTGTATTAGACCGGAGAACGGAAACGTTCGGATGATCTGGTGAAAACAATTTCTCGTAAAGCGCCAACGCTTTCTGATACGCAGGCAGTGCACGGGTTGGATCGCCCGATGCTCTGAGGATACTCGCGAGGTTTCCCGTGGTGATGGCGATGGACATGTGCTCATCACCGTATACTTCTCTAGCGATGTCAATCGCCTCCTCCTGCATTTGAACTGCCCGCGCGTAGTCACCCTGTTCTTTCAGAACCCGCGCATAACTGTCAAGTGTGATTGACACATCGGGGTGTCTGGCCCCCAGTACGGTGCGCCTGAGGTGAAGAACCTCTCGAAATACAGAATCGGCCCCGGCATAATCTCCCTTCCGTCGAAGTATCCCGGCCAGCGTATTAAGATCAGAAATGACGTTCGGATGATTGCCCCCAAGCGTCTCCCGAGAAATTGTAATAGCCTCGCGGATAAGCGGTTCAGCTTCCTCATACCGATTCCGGTTACGCATAAAGATCGCATAATTACGAAGACCCAAAGCTACTGCCGGGTGATCTTTCTCATACACATCACGGCGCATAGCGAGGGAAGCAACATGCAATGATTCCGCTTCCTGGTAATCTCCTTTATCGTCATGTAGCGAGGCCAGCATTCCAAGCGTAACTGCTACGTCGGCATGCACGTAGAGCTTATTGCGCTGAATGCGCAACGCACCAGTGTACAATGAATCGGCAATCTCGAGATTGCCTAGTCTATGCTGTGTTCGGCCCATCCGACCCATGGCTTCGGCGATGGCAGGATCGGTCCCAGTGAGTAAACTGTTGCGAATGGCAAGGGCTTTCGCAAAGCTAGAGTCTGCAGCTGCGAACAAGCCGCGTTCATACTGCACATCGCCCAGGTCCATGTATGTTTCTGCAATGACAAGCTCTTCCACATTTGGCAAAGTGGATCGTATGTCGAGCGCCTCTTGTAACATCGCTTCTGCCTGTTCGGGACGACCGATACGACCATTGACCCGGCCAATGATGTGAAGCATCCGGGCTCGTACTTCTGGTTGACCACCGAGATTTTCATTGATCTGTATAGCACCACGGTCCAAGAGCGTATTAACGCGGAGGGTATCGAGTCTCTCCTCTGCAAACGGGTCAGCAGCATCGAACATGCTTTCGAGAAACAAAGCTACTTCCTCAGCTGCATCTCGTTCAATTGCGGTTCGTTGTTGCTGATAAGATGTGACGACGGCGAAAGCGAGCAGCAAAACGCTCAAGAGAGTTGCAACGCCGACACCGTATCGATGGCGACGAACAAATTTACCCGCACGGTAGCTTATCGTGTCTGGACGAGCCGTCACGGGAAGGCCAGCCAGATGTCTCTTGATGTCGTCCAGGAATTGGTCTGCCGACTGATAGCGACGATCAGCTTCGGGGTGCAGTGCCTTCAAAACAATGGTGTCGATATCACCGCTAAGTCGCCTTGCCAGCTTGGCCTGACCACTGCTTCGAGACACGGTAGACGGGTCTAGCTCGTGGTTTTCGCCTCGCTGCGAAACCATTGTGCTGGGTTTCGAGGGCATAGAAGCTCTGCGCTCTGACGATGCAAAGGGTCGCCTGCTGGTAAGGAGTTCGTACAACACAACCCCCAGCGAAAATACATCGGACGCTGTTGTGACTGGTTCACTTTGTAGTTGCTCGGGGCTGGCGTATGCTGGCGTCAAGAGACGTTGCCCGGTAATAGTCTCATCAAGTTGTCTCTCCGGATCCAGAACTTTCGCAATTCCAAAATCAAGTAGCTTGACTTCCCCCTCTTCAGTTATCAGAATATTCGATGGTTTCAGATCTCTATGAACAACCAGGTTCTGATGTGCGTGCTGTACGGCTGAACAAACCGACAGGAAGAGCTTCAGTCTGGCATCGACATCGAGTCTCCTGGAGTCAGCATAGTCTGTAATGGCATTGCCTTCGACGAATTCCATGACGAAATAGGGTGCGTCGTTGTAGATGCCACCGTCCAGGAGTCGAGCGATATTGGGGTGCTCAAGGTTGGCCAGGATTTGTCGCTCGTTGCGAAAGCGCCGAATGATTTCTTCTGTGTCCATCCCATGCTTGATTCGCTTCAGCGCCACCCTGTGTGTGAACTGGCCATCGTCCCTCACCGCCTCGTAGACTACCCCCATGCCGCCACTACCAATCTTTCTGACGAGCCGGTAGGCGTCGATGAATTCGGGATCGCCCGATTCAGAAGTTTCGATAACCATTTGGCTAAGGGACTCGACGGATGCATCCAGGACGTCTGAATCAGAACGGTCGGCGTTAAGCATGGGTAGAACACGATAATACAGTTCCGAGTCGCCCTGGCATGCCTGCTCGAGCGCCGACACCTGTTCGTCGGCAGGCAAATCTGCCAACTGATTGAATAGCTTGTTAACACGCTGCCAGAGTTCGTGATTCATTATGGACCCGTGAGTTCTGCTGCAAGCCATGCGCGTGCTGCCCGCCAATCTCTTTGGACTGTTGGAACAGAGATGTCGAGCGCCTGAGCCGTCTCCTTCGCCGTTAGGCCGGCAAAGAACCGGCACTCCACTACACGTGCTTTTCGGACATCCACCTGTTCAAGCCGCGTAAGTGCATCCTCGACTTCGACGATCGAAGAGGGATCGACAAGTCCTGCCTGGACCTCTTCATTTAACGTCACCCGGTTCAAGTTGCCACCTCGTTTTTCGGCTCTACGTCTTCTAGCTCCGTCGACAACGACGAAGCGCATGGCGCGAGCCGCTAGACGCAAGAAGTGCGCTCGATTTTCGACATTTGAAATGTTCGCCGGGATAAGTTTTTCATATGCTTCGTGAACAAGAGCCGTCGTGTTCAAGGTCTCCGAAGGGTCGTTTCGCCGAACAACGTGTGCGAGGAGTTTTAGCTCAGAATAGACGACCTCGTACAGTGAGGAGAGCGCATCTTCGTCACCGTCTCTGGCGGCTGAAAATAGTGTTTCAAGGTTTGCGGTCGACATCCGGCAAGTTAATGAGATGAGTCAGTTGTGGCAATACGTATCTCCTTGAAGCCAGTACTCAGCAACGCTTGGATTTGATATCTCTGGCGAATGACACGCCCGGGAAGTGACAGTCAAAAAGTGGCGGTCAAAAAGCGACAAGCCATAGATATTGCAGTATGGAGAGAAATCGTAGTTCAGATGATCAACTCTTGTTCGTTTTCCCGAATAGTCACTTGATAGCCTAAAACATTAAAAAAATTGGTCTACGGACGTGATAATTGAGAATTGGATGACTAACAACTCCGGAAATGAGGGTCTACCTAAGCAGAGACTGGTGGCCAAAACCGTCATTATGGTTGTTGCCGTCTTGGGGATAACAGTTCATTCGTTAGAGGCACAGACAGTCTTCCAGGGCCTCGGTGATTTGCCTGGAGGATCATACAGCAGTCAGTCACAGCTCACATCCCTGGATGGAAACACGATCGTCGGGCGCAGCGACAGCGATGATGCTTTCGTGCCGTTCATATGGACTCCTGACGCGGGCATGACAGCTCTCGACCTGCTCCCGGAGTCAGCTACCGGCTCATCCGGAGCTATCGTAAGTGATATGTCCGACGCCGGCGACGTCATTGTCGGTCACTACTCAACAGATTCTGAAACAAAAGCGTTCGTTGTCCGAGATGGAATTTATACGGCCGGGGTAGGTGCACTCGACGATAACTATTATCGAACGCTCGCCGTCAGCGTATCTGATGATGGAACCCGGATTCTCGGCTATGGTGCGACCCTTAATGATGAAGGTGCTCAGGATGCACAAGACGTTCTACTCTGGACCGAGTCGACAGGCTGGCAGGTGCTTCTGGCGCAGAACGGTATTAACCACGCAATCATGGCATTTTCTGGTGATGGAAACGTCATCTACGGTTACGAAGAAAATATAGAAGAGAGCACGTTCACCGCATTCAAGTGGACTACCGAGACGGGCGTCGTGCAAATCAATTATCCGCTTCTCGAAAGTGTTTTTTTGACTACTGACATATCCTTTGATGGATCGGTTCTTACGGGTATACAGCGGGACGAAAATTTCGTTTTCCACGCAGCAACCTGGACTGTGGATGGCGGAAGTCAGTACCTGGCGAAGCTGCCGGAAAGCGTGACGTCCCGATCGTTTAGTGCAACATCAGATGCCAGCGTCATCGGAGGATACACAAGCACTTCGGAAGGCTCTTTTGCGACACTATGGACAAACGGGGATCCCCAACTTGTGCAGACGATCTTTGAAAACAGTCCTGCACACGCTGATCTGTTGACCGGATGGACGCTGAGCAATGTACTTGATATTTCATCAGACGGGAGATTCATAGTTGGTAATGGTGTTAATCCCGACGGTCGTCCCGAGGCCTGGCGCGCCGACCTCGGCTGCATTCTTCTCCTTGGCAAGACCAGACCTGCAGAATGCGAGTGCTCTGTGCCAGAATATTCATGGGTACCGGGACAGGGCATATTGTTCAGCACCGGTTCAAACTGGGATCCCGAAGGCCCTCCCTCAGACTCATCCCTGGCCAGTTTTGATGTGTCGGGATTTATTCCTGTTGAGTTCCTGCACGGGGACTCAACAGAGGCACTCGAAATAACCCGAGGTACGGTTGAGCTGGACCTGAACGCACATGAGTTTATTGCTCTTGCCGAAACAGACTGCCTCCCGGGAATTCGGATCGAAGGAGCTTCGACAGAACTAATAATCAAGGGAGATGAAGGCGTCCTCAGGTCGCGCAATGACATATCCATCAACTCGGGAACAGTAACAATCAGGGAAGGGACTGCTCTGAATGCACCGGAGGTAAACATTGGGTTGTCCGGGCGGACGACTATTCAAGTGGAGCACGGTTTCCTTACGGCGACAGAGGTCCTGCGTGCCGGCATTGGACTTGCGGATAGTACTACGATTAGGGTAAGTGGCTCAAACCAGGAGGCCTTTCTCCATCTCGGGCCCTC
>CBDUKH010000173.1:0-5619 GCA_965367755.1 uncultured Rhodothermales bacterium | reverse complement strand
CCTGATTCCGCTGAATGAGTTCAACTATTCGGCGAGCAACATCCGCGGCCAGTTTGTCCGTCTCGTCGAAGATTCGAACTGCGACACGCTCAAGGCGATGCTCACCCGTACGTTTCATCTTTGATAACTCCATAGAATTACTCCGATCCCTCCGATTTATAAACGACGTCGCCGCCCACGATTGTCATTACTACCTTCGTCTTTAGAATATCAGATTCAGCAGCGGTCAGAATGTCTGTCGACAACACAGCGATATCTGCTAATTTTCCAGGCTCAAGCGAGCCTTTAATATCTTCTTCAAATGCGGCGTAGGCATTATTAATCGTGTATGACTGCAATGCCTCCTCTCTGGTCAACACCTCGTCAGGAAAAAACTGACTCCCGTCCGCAAGCCGTCGCGAAATGCTTGCGTAGTAGCTTGCGAAAGGATCAATCTTTTCTACGGGTACATCGGTACCGTTAGTAATGACCGCGCCCATGTCCCACAGCGTTCTCCATTTGTAGGCTCCGTTTTCTGCTCGTTCTGCACCGAGTCGTTTGTATACCCATGGCGCATCGGAGGTGCAATGAACTGCCTGGAACGAAGGGATAATTCCCAGGTCAGCAAATCGTGGCAAATCATCTGGATGTATATGTTGCGCATGCTCGATCCGCCAGCGGAAATCACCTTCATCTTCGACAGTATCGTAGACCTTCTCATAAATATCCAGGACCTCTCGGTTGCCGCGGTCACCGATTGCATGCGTGTTGACCTGAAAACCGTCTTCCATCGCGATGAGGGCATTCGTTTGGATGCTCTCAACCAAGTTTGTCTGCAGTCCTGCCGACGATGGCATGTCCTCATACGGCTCGAGCAACCATGCACCATGCGAACCCAGCGCACCATCAATCACTTGCTTGATCGAACGGACCGTTAGGAAGTTATTTGCGTGGCCAATCATCTTGTAGTCGGGCAACTTTGCACGGAGACTGTCGGACGGTTCACCGCCAACCATGACATAGAGTCTAATCGGCAACGCTCCTTGTTCTGCGCGCGCGCGCAAGAGATCGATTGTATCGAAGCCCGACCCGGCGTCCTGGAAACTTGTTATCCCGTGCGCCAGTGCCTCTTCACTTGCGAGCCGAATCATCTCAAGTTGCTCGGCATGCAATTGCTCCGGCGTCATCTTCTCTCGATAAACCGATAGCGCCCGACCGACAGCTCGAGCGGCAGTCTCACGAAGCAACCCGGTCGGTTCGCCCCTGATGTCGTGGACAATCTCGCCGCCCTCAGGGTCGGAGGTCTCAGAGCTGATTCGACCAAGCTGTAGCGCGAGTTGATTTGCAAATGCAGCATGTCCACTGGCATGGCGTAGATATACAGGATTATCAGGAGATATCGCCGACAGTGAATGATGGGTGGGAACGCCATCTACCGTGTTCTCTGGAATGGTGTCCCATTTCTCCTGGTGCCAACCACGACCAGTGATCCACTCTCCGGGTTCCGCTTCAGCGACGGCCTCTTCCACCATTGCAATTATTTCTTCCCAGTTCTGTGTTGTCGAAAGATCAAGATTCAGTTTGGCACTCCCTAGTCCCATGAAGTGGCCATGTCCCTCTATCAATCCAGGTATTGCCAGCTTGCCATCCAAATCAATCAGTTCGGTATCAGCACCGACAAATTCCATCATCTCATCGGTAGACCCAACAGCTGCAATCCGATCGCCACGAATGGCCACAGCCTCGACAATGCTGAAAGAAGAATCGACGGTAGCGATTTTGCCGTTTACGAGAACCATGTCTGCCGGGCTCGAAGCGGTATCACACCCGATAAACACACTTACTACCGCTAACACACAACCAATATTCCGCATCGCGCTGCGCCACCAGCATTTCGTGCCAGCACGAAGCGTCAGAATCTTGTTCGATCCGCCCGTTGCTCGCGGGTTTTGTCTACTGCGTTCCATCTACGGGACCATTACGTTCAGAAAATTTCTTTACCAAGCTTCTAAGTTACGAATAATGAGGTCTCCCGACAGATATCTATCCACCGGGACAGACATTAATGATACTGCCGAGATTTGCCTACACGTGTTGAATCAGATCGACTTATCTGATGTATCCATTTTCCGTGATTCCTTCACGAATGGGTATTTGTCGTCGTCGGACTCCGACACTATACTAAATGCTGCACTTGAGACTGAAATGATCCTGATGAGCCCTCTATGAAACGCCTGGCAATATCTCTCCTCCTTTTTTCATTCTCGCTCACCGGAACTGCGCAGGAAACGGTACCGGTTAACGACGTTCGGGACATTCGCACCGGAGCATATGCGTTGACGAATGCCACGATCCACACAGATTATAAAACCGTTGTTACCAATGCCACGCTCCTGATCAAGGAGGGAAAAGTCGTGGCCGTCGGCAGAAACGTAGATATCCCCAGTGGCTATGTTGTAATCGATAGTGATGGAAAGCATATCTACCCGTCATTTGTCGACCCGTACTCGAACTACGGGATACCGGAAGTAAAACGTGAACCCAACGAACGGTTTTCCCCGGAGCAGATTCTGACCGAAACGGACGGCCCCTACAATGCCAATGAGGCCATCAAAGCGGAGTACAATGCTTACGCCGAGTTCACGGTCGATGACAAGGCGGCAAAAGATTATCGCGCGAGCGGTTTTGGAACCGTCAACTCATTCCGACCGGACGGCCTTTCACGCGGAACTTCCACCGTCGTAACACTCGGTGATGACAGCGAGAACAATGTGATGCTGCGTGACAAGGCGGCAGCGATGTACTCTTTCGACAAGGGCACTTCCCGACAGTCGTATCCGTCGTCGTCGATGGGATACATCTCACTCCTTCGACAAACCTATCTCGATGCAGCGTGGTACCAGACGCTGAATCCTAAACCTTTCGTTGACCAATCACTGGCTGCATGGACAGCATCTGCCGGACTACCACAGATATTTGACACAAACGGGTGGCTGAGCATCCTTCGAGCTGACAAGCTCGGCGACGAGTTCGGGGTCCAGTACATTATTAAGGGTGGTGGCAGCGAGTACCAACGAATTGCTGCGGTAAAAAACACTGGTGCCAGGCTCATACTCCCACTCGACTTCCCCGATGCCGTGGATGTCTCGAATCCTATCTCCGCTTATCAAGTGTCACTACAGGAGATGAAACACTGGGAGCTGGCTCCTGGAAATCTTTCCGCTGTTGCCGGCGCCGATATTACCTTTGCGCTGACACTTTCTGATCTGAAAGACAAGAAAAAGTTTTTCCCCAATCTTCGTAGTGCCATTGAGCGCGGCCTTTCCGAAGAGGATGCCTTACGCGCACTGACGGCTACACCTGCCGAGCTTCTGGGCGTCGACAACCTCGTCGGTTCGTTGTCGCCGGGACGCCTTGCCAATTTCCTCGTAACCTCTCACCCGATCTTTGATGAGGAGAATGTTATCTATGATAACTGGATCCAGGGCAAGCGGTATGAAATAACTGCTTCGGACGTGGCTGACCTTGCGGGCAAGTACGATTTGGCAATCGATGGCACGACGTATCCACTGGAAATCAGCGGAGATCCCGGAAAGCACAGCGCGAAAATTGTCTTTAACGACTCGACCTCTTCGAAGGCTACGTTCAAGAGTGAGGGTGAGTCAATCGCCATCTCGTTTAATCCGACTCCGGAAGACAAAAATGCTGGTGAAATCAGACTCGCCGGGTGGCGAAAGGACAATGGATTTGAGGGCTCGGGCCAACGGGTAAATGGCGAATGGACAACCTGGCAAGCAACGCGACAAGGAGACGTCGACGATGCGGAGGACGAGAAGGACGATGAAGACGATTCTGTCGATGAAAACCAGCCTGGTCCAATCGTGTACCCCTTCGTGGCCTATGGGCAGCCAGCTCTTCCCGAGGCGGAAACCATTCTGATTCAGAACGCCACTGTCTGGACCATGGAGGACGATACCCGAACGCTGCAAAACACCGATGTCCTTATCCGTGACGGTAAAATTGTCGAAATAGGCACGGGACTATCGGCCCGACGGGCGCGCGTAATCGATGGCACCGGCAAACATGTGACACCGGGAATCATCGACGAACATTCGCACATCGCTGCGTCGTCCATCAACGACGTCGCAACAAATAGCGGAATGGTCAGGATTGGCGACGTAATTAATAGCGAAGACCTGAGCATCTACCGGGCTCTATCCGGTGGCGTAACTGCAGTTCAGATTTTGCACGGCTCGGCGAACCCGATTGGAGGTCAATCCGCACTTATCAAGCTTAGATGGGGCGCACTCCCGGAGGAGATGAAGATTGCTGGAGCTGATGGTTTCATCAAATTTGCTCTCGGTGAAAATGTCAAACGATCCAGGTCCGTAAGTTCAATCCGATATCCTCAAACCCGAATGGGTGTCGAGCAAGTCTACGTCGACGCGTTCACATCAGCCAAAGATTACGAACGTAAATGGGCAGCTTATAATCGTCTATCAGAAGCTGAAAGATCGAGGACAGCAGCGCCGAGAAAAGATCTCGTGATGGACACCATGGTTGAGATCATTAACGGTGAACGATTTGTCACCAGCCACTCTTACGTTCAATCCGAAATCAACATGCTCATGAAAGTAGCGGAGAGATTCGGATTCCGCATCAATACGTTTACCCATATCCTGGAAGGCTACAAGGTTGCCGACAAGATGGCTGAACATGGCGTTGGCGGCTCAACGTTTGCGGATTGGTGGGCGTATAAATGGGAAGTACGTTATGCTATTCCCTACAACGCCACGATCATGTCGCGTGCCGGTGTCGTAACAGCGATTAATTCTGACGATGGCGAGATGATCAGGCGACTGAATCAGGAAGCCGCCAAGTCTGTCAAGTATGGTGGCCTGAGTGAGTACGATGCATTCAAAATGGTTACTATCAATCCTGCCAAGCTGTTACATCTTGACGATCGGATGGGAAGTCTCAAAGCAGGTAAAGATGCTGATGTCGTCATCTGGTCCGACAATCCACTCTCGGTATATGCACAGGCTGAAAAGACTATTGTCGATGGCATCGTGCGCTATGATGTTGAACGGGACCGCGAACTCCGGGAGAGTATTGCAAAAGAACGAGCCCGTCTCGTAAACCGGATGAGAGACGCGAAGGCTAACGGAGGCGCGACCCAGAAATCTAAACCGGCCTTCAACTATACCTGGCAGTGCGAAGATGTCGTTATCTACAGAGAAAATTAGCAGAGGATAAACACCGTGAAAATTAAATCGAGCTTACTTGTTGCAGCCCTGCTAGCCCTCACTGTTACGACCTCCTCCGTCGGTCAAACCAGAGTCATACCCGCAGGCCCCCAGACCGAAGCAACGCTTCTCACAGGAGGAACGGTGCACGTCGGCGATGGCAGTGTCATCGACAATGGAGCAGTTGCTTTCAGCGATGGAAAAATCACCTTCGTCGGCGCAGCGGCTGATGTGCCCGATCGCGATACATACAACGTAGTCGACGCTTCGGGGATGGAAATCTATCCTGGATTTATCCTTCCAAACACGACGCTTGGTCTGAATGAAGTCAGCTCCGTCGCGGCCACTATCGACCAGAGCGAAACAGGATCGTACAATCCCAATGTTCGTTCTC
>CBDUKH010000172.1:0-5675 GCA_965367755.1 uncultured Rhodothermales bacterium | reverse complement strand
TGACGAAGAGGGCACCTGCAACCCAAACGAGCAATAAAGCAAGTTGCCAGGGTAGAGAAACCTCGCCAATATTCAGGAAGCTATTTGAGCCGAGCGTAGTGGGCGCAGCGACGGGAGCGGAACTTGTTTGGAGGCGAGGCTGTGAGCTTAATGCGCCCGCCATGAGCTCGTCGCCCAGTTCAATGATTACCGGTGGAATATCCACTGCAGGGATATCGACCGTAACGTGGACGCTATTATCAGGCGAGACGTAATGAATAGATTCGCCCCGTCCAGTCGAATGAACGACAGCATCGTCATCCGGGATTGGCACGACAACCAGTGGTGCCGGCATTGTACTAACGACTGGCCCATCTGCAGCGGGAAGGATTGGCAACTGCCACTGAGGAAGGACAACCAGTGCGAAGGGGAGTAGCAGTAGACTTGCCATAGCCGAAGTGAGCACCATGTGCCGGAGCGATGCTGCACTGTAGCGAAGTGCAAATGCAATTACACCAGCGATGCCGAGGATGATGCCGCTCTTGACGAGCATTGACGAGAAAAACAACGGGATGGCGTCCAACCAGACGCCTGAAGCAGGTAGCAGTTGTTCCATTTTATTTATCGACCTTTTTTCTTGGCCTCTTCTATGCGCCGGGCGAGCTCGTCCAGTTCATTTTCTGAAAACTCGGCTGACTCAACGTCCAACAACGCCGCGACAGCCCTTTTTGCCGATCCGTCAAAGAACGCCTGCACCATATAGTGCATCGCGGACTTTCCGGCTTCTTCAGGAGATAGCGTAGGCAAGTACACGTACTTTGCGCCATCCTTCTCATGTTTGAGGTGGCCTTTTTCCTCCAGAATGCGCAGCATGGCTCGTATTCCAGAATAACTCGGAGGATCAGGGATACCATCCATTACTTCTGCAGCCGTCGCCCTTCCACTACTGTAAATGAACGACATTATCTGACGCTCTCGACGACCCAATTCCATGGGAGACTTCTTCTTCATCGTGTTCTACGTATATCCGAATAAATTGAGTGCTAGTTTGCTAGCATTTAACGAAATTATACGGCTTTGTTGCACAATCGCCAAATAAAAGCTGCAGCTGTTTGATTAACCAGCCAGATATTCGTCGCCTGGGGATAGTCGTACGCTCAGATATCGTTAATAAGACGTGTTTAGGCGCCAAAAAGTTATACGTATCTTCGCAAGCAGGAGGAAAAAGTGTCTAGAAGGGATTCCCAAATCGATATCTAGCCAGGATTTACATTGAAAACCATTCAACAGCATGGAAAAACCACGTATTTCATTTGGCCCAATCATTCTTGAGGCGTTTTTTGTGGTACTCGGCGTGGTCCTTGCCCTTGCGGCAAATGAGTGGAGACAGGATCGTGCCGAGAGCGAGCGAACCGCGATTGCTGAGGAGTCGCTGAGAGATGAGATTACGTTCAATCAGGCGATGCTTCGTTCATCGTTAGACTATCACATCGCGCTAATGGATTCGCTTAGGACTCACTCTGTACGCAATCGCCAAACCGGGAGTACTGCGCCGCCTTCGATTTCGATATTTGGAAAAGGCTTCGTCCATCCTACCGATCTTGTTACCATTTCCTGGAGCCTTGCCCTGTCGACAGACGCACTTAGCAATATTCCCTATGAGAGAGCGCTCGCTTTCTCAAAGATTTATGCACAGTACGAGGGGTACACAAAACAAACCAATAATGTAGCTGACTTGCTCTATTCGGATCTCTATAACGATGGTTATCTGGGAGTACTTGACAACTTTGAAAATCTCAACATTATCCTGGGCACGTTCGCCTATACTGAATGCGAGTTGCTAACAACCGTCGAGAATAGTCTGTCGGAAATCGGTGGACTTGAACTTGCAGCCGAGCAGATGGCGCCGCCGTATTGCTCGTATATTCCCAAAAGATAGCGGAGTGTCCGCCCGCGAAAACTCAGGCGGTGAAAGATAGCGAGTGCCTTGCTCACTGAAGTCAATTGACACATATTGGAAACTATCCTGATAGGAGTTGTATCGAGAGCTTTACCCTTAAAACCATGAATATATTTAATCGATGCCACGAATAGCTCTGGTTCAACAGGTAGCATCCCTGGATGGCAAAAGAAACAGACAGGCAGGGCTGGACGCGGTGAAAGCTGCTGCCTCCAATGGCGCGAACATTGTTTGCTTCGCCGAACTGGCATTCGAGAGATTTTATCCTCAGCATCACGCTACGAAAGACACTCTGGATCGCGCCGAAATCGTACCCGGCCCGACGACCGATATGTTTGCTGAACTCGCCCGTGATCTCGGTGTGGTCATAGTGTTGAATGTGTTCGAGCGTCATAACAATCGAACGTTTGACACATCGCCGGTGATCGACGCTGATGGTACGCTGCTGGGCGTTACGCGGATGGTCCATATCACGGACTACCCGAAATTCCACGAAACGGATTACTACTCTCCGGGAGATAAAGGAGCCGCCGTATACAATACTCAGTACGGTAAGATTGGAGTCGCGATATGTTATGATCGACACTATCCGGAATACATGAGGGCGTTAGGTGTTGGCGGAGCTGAAATAGTCGTCATACCTCAGGCCGGCGTACGCGGGGAGTGGCCCGAAGGTTTGTACCATGCTGAGTTGCAAGTGGCTGCCTTTCAGAATGGATATTACACGGCCCTGTGCAATCGGGTTGGAGTGGAGGACTCGCTCGACTTCGCGGGCGAATCGTTTGTATGTGATCCGGCAGGAAGGGTTGTTGCGAGCGCAGGTACGGGTACGGAAGAAATTCTTTACGCCGACCTAGATCTGGATGCAATCTCATCTTCTCACGCCCGGCAATTGTTCTTCAGAGATCGTCGCCCCGATCTTTACGCAAAGTGGCTCACATGAGTAAGTACCGGTTATCTGTATTCCTTTTCGTAGCAGTGATTGGTTCGATCCCTGAACTCAGGGCACAGGATCTCTGGCTTATGAAGGGACACGACAATCGTCGCACGGGACAAAGTGAGTCGTACGGACCAATCACCATAACTGAATCGGAGAACTGGACAGCCGAAGAGCCCGGCGCATTCGTTCTGAATATTGGTGCGTCGGTAGATAACAACGGTGTGTACTACGGGTCATGGGGTTTACTGCGGAAGGACACGACGCAAAGTCCACTGTTCTGGGATAAAAGTGATGGGCAGGTTTTCGGGCGCGACCTGATGTTTGGGAATCCGCTTTGGGGTGGCCCGGTAGACCTCGACCTGAATCCACGATGTTATGACTATCCAGGGCGGACACGTACGGGTGACGATGTTTTTTGGTGTGGCCTTTTTAATACGTTCAACGTGTCTTTTTACAACGGTACCGTTGAAGGACAAGCAGCCATCGACACGTCTCGACAAACGATGTATTTCGGACGAGGTGACGGGCGGCTGTTTGCGATCAATTCGTGGACAGGTGAAATCATCTGGCGCTATCAAACATACAATCCGCTCGTGCCAGACGACCCGGATGGTGGTGGAGAAATTGTCACGTCGCCCCTCGTCGACACTGCGGGCAATATCCATTTCGGTACCTGGGGCGAGGGGCCATATGAAACTGAAGCGATCTATTCGGTTGACCCGGAGGGGGAGCTAAATTGGCGATATCCTGCCGACTCCTCATTAAGTCATCGATTGTTTGCGTCACCCGCCCAATCACCCGATGGATCTACACTTTACTATTCGACGTTCGTTGCCGACAGTACAGGCCTGCCCGGCTACCTCTACGCAATTGATATTACAGCTTCCGACGACGCCACAGACGACCAACGTCTGAAGTGGCGACTCCCTCTCGACATCAACGGCGCCGAAGTGATTACGACAACGCTCGCCGTTACAACGGACGGTACTATTATCGTCGGAGGACTTTACTTTGATGCTACCGCTAACTCTAACGTCCCCGTCGCAATCGCAGTGACAGACGAAGGGGATCGGGGAGAATTTGTCTGGACTCCTGTACATACAGAATTTCGAGACGGAGCACATCTTGTATTAGGCATTGCGCTGCGAGAGGAAAACGATACCACGCAAAGGATCTACGTAACTACGGCAAACCTGGGAACGCCCATCTTCAATGCGAAAGTAGAAGGCGAACTGTATGCCGTCAGGCTTTCGGACGGACTAATCCTCGGTAACTACGATCCGTCGGACAACGTACCGGGTGCCATAGGCAGCATCAATAGCCCGGCCATTGGCGCCGACGGCGTAATCTATTTTGGCGTGCGAGGGCGCTTCGGTGATAACTCCGTTAATGGCCACTACTTTGGCGTGAGGTACGACGATACGGCAGAGGTGTTTGAATATCTGTGGAGCTTCGAGGTCGACGGGCACATCGAATGGAATCATCCGGCAATTGGGCCTGACGGTGCGATTTATGGAGGAAGTTCGGCCGGAGGTTCAGGAAGCAGTGTTGCACTAACGACTTACAACGAGGATGAAATTCCCGAAGGCTCGACACCACATTTTTATCGCATTGCGGGTGTGACCTCGGTAGCTGTTGATCCCGTTCCGAGCGCTGCGGCCGTTGATTTCGATATATTTCCGAACCCTTCGAATTCAGATTTTACAATCGAACTTTTGCATGCTTCCGGGACATCAACTATCGAATTGTATTCTGTGACGGGGAGATTGGTGGCCCGTTTGGCACTGAACTCCCTACTGTCCGGGACCAGGATATCCCGGCGGCAGCTACTTGGTTCTGCCCATCTTGCCGCCGGTGTTTATTATATCCGTCTGTCCCTTGATGATGGCCGGGGACATCTCGCTATACCGGTCGTCAAGACTATCGTCATTTTGTAATAATGCTCTCGGTCAGTCTATCCTTTATTAACTAGCCGACCCAGCCAGATAACGATGCCGTACGTCCGCCTGGCTTGCAGGTTATTTTTTCTTCGGGACCGCCGGCCAGAACTATATTCGAAATGGCCAACCCTGGAGGGTCTTGTCGCTATTTGATATTGACTTCGATCGCAATACATTTGCCGCGCTCGTTCAAAATGACAGGGCGGGTGGTGGGTAACTGTCGAGGATTTTTGAGGAGCGGGGAATCGGAGGCGCCTCCGATCGCGTCAGCTTCAAAACGAAATCACCTGCATCCTGTCGTTGTCTGTTTGCCGCTATTCCTGTTTATTCGCCAACGTTCTTACCTGACCCGGGAAGGTTCCAAAAGGTAGTGAGGCCTCTTACAAAAATGTTATTCGTGACCGTCGTACTGGCTTCATTGGCGGTGATTACGATTCAAGCTCAGGAAGCCAGTTACGTCAGTCAGCAAATCAATTATAGCGTTGCCGACGCGTCAGACGTTTATCTCGTTTGGGGTGTCGATGGCTGGCAGAACGTCCCTCAGCAGCTGATGGATTCGGCAACCGTCGTGATCAAAGGCCTCATGTATTCTCCAATGCAAGCCGACGGAGATACTTTCCGCGTTACAGTCGACGTGCCATCAGGCTCAACGATTGACTTCGTTTTCTGGATCAACAAGAACGAAAGTGGCGCTGTCGTTGACCTGTGGGACACCAATGCCGGGCCGAACACGAAAGACTATCATATTCTTGCTGCTGGCAATAGCCCCGTAACAGTTCAAGCGAACCTTTCCACGTACAGCCCGCAGGAACCGCCCACTTTCCTTGACTTCGGGAGTCATCTGGTCGCACTGGCG
>CBDUKH010000171.1:0-5700 GCA_965367755.1 uncultured Rhodothermales bacterium | reverse complement strand
GTCTTGCATACGATGACGACCCTTAAAGAAGTCGAGGACTATGTTGCCAATACTGTGTTGATCCCCTTGGACAAGGAGCGACTGAATCCGGTTTTTGGTGTAGGCAATCCGGATGCCGATTTGATGGTGATTGGTGAGGCTCCCGGCGCAGATGAGGACAAGAAAGGAGAACCCTTTGTGGGCCGTGCGGGGCAACTTCTCAACAAGATATTAGCAGCCATCGATTTTGCGCGTGAGGACGTCTACATTGCTAACATTCTGAAGAGTCGGCCTCCCAAGAATCGAAACCCGCTTCCAGAGGAGATTGAAAAGCATATTCCCATTCTTCACAAGCAGATTGATATTATCAACCCTCGTATCATTTTGTGTGTGGGTAAGGTTGCAGCGAATAATCTTCTTGCAAATAATAGTTCGCTGGGAAGCATGCGCGGCAAGCTACATGACCTTAGTGGTGTGCCGGTAGTGGTGACCTACCACCCGGCTGCCCTGCTTAGAAATCCTAACTGGAAAGCTCCTACGTGGGAAGATGTACAATTCCTCCGATCCGAATTTGACAAAATGATGTCGACCACGACGTCTTGAATGCACGATATTCCTTATGGAACAGCGACCTCCCGATCCTAATAGTTTTGATGCTTCGCTTCACAGGCAAAGCACGTCGGAAACATCCGGTCGAGTTCCCCCGCAGGCTCTGGATGTTGAACAGAGCGTGCTCGGCGCCATGCTTTTGGAACGTGAAGCAATCCCTCAGGTCATTGAAATTCTACCTCCGGATTCTTTCTACTCCGACCGTCACAAGAAAATTTACTCGGCGGTGCTGGGGTTATTCGAGCGTTCCAATCCTGTCGACCTTGTCACGCTGACGGAAGAACTAAAGCGAAGAAAAGAGCTCGACAAGGTTGGTGGTGCATACTATCTGACGGACCTTACCACACGCGTAGCTACGTCGGCAAACGTAGAGTACCATGCGCGGATTATTGCGGAGAAGTCCTTACTCCGAATGCTCATCGAGACGATGACAAATCACGTCAGGCAGGCGTTCGACCCGAGTACAGATGCATTCGAACTGCTCGACCATGCTGAGTCGGAGCTGTTCCGTATTTCGGATACCCAGTTGCGTCGCCCGGCATCCTCGATGAATCATGTGTTGAAGGAGACGCTTGCCAACCTTGAAGCAATCCATGGAAAGGAAGCAGGTATCACCGGAGTCCCGACAGGCTTCCGTGCACTGGACTCTATCACCGGGGGTTGGCAGAAGTCTGACCTCATTATCATAGCGGCCCGCCCATCGATGGGGAAAACGGCCTTCTCGCTTGCCACAGCAAGAA
Source organism: uncultured Rhodothermales bacterium (assembly GCA_965367755.1). Taxonomy (GTDB): domain Bacteria; phylum Bacteroidota; class Rhodothermia; order Rhodothermales; family JABDKH01; genus JABDKO01. The sequence continues at coordinate 4,372 of CBDUKH010000171.1, read as the reverse complement.
ATGCGGCTCTTCATCCTAAGAACCCGGCAGGGGTTGCAATATTTTCTCTGGAGATGAGTGCTCAACAGCTCGCCCAGAGGTTGCTGACATCAGAAGCCCGTGTTGACGCTCAGGCTGCGCGTACAGGAAGGCTCAAGGATGACGATTGGCCAAAGCTAGCGCGTGCCGCGGGTCGGTTGTCAGCCGCTCCCATCTTTATAGATGACACTCCTGGCCTGAGTATCCTCGAATTGCGGGCAAAGTGCAGGCGACTCAAGGCTGAACATGACATCGGCCTGGTTGTCGTCGACTACCTGCAATTGATGCATGGCGCACCAACGAATCGCAGTTCGAATCGTGAGCAGGAAATTGCTCAGATCTCCCGATCTTTGAAAAGCCTCGCGAAAGAATTAAATGTCCCCGTAGTGGCACTGTCGCAGTTGAGCCGGGCCGTTGAAACTCGCGGTGGTGACAAGAGGCCACAACTGTCTGATCTTCGCGAGTCTGGCTCGATTGAGCAGGACGCCGATGTCGTAGCCTTCATCTATCGCGCTGAACGCTATGGCATAACGGTAGATGAAAATGGCAATTCGACTGAAGGGCTTGCTGAAATCATTATCGGTAAGCAGAGAAACGGGCCGATTGGAGATGTATCGCTTGCCTTCGTACACCAGTTTGCTCGATTCGAAAATCTCACTACGTACTATGCTCAGCCACAGGGTGGCAGTAGTCTCGAACTTAGTGAGCCGGATCCGATGCAGGGATCGCTTCCGCCATCGACCGACGCACCATTTTAATTTGACGTCCGATTGAAGGATTATGGCGGAACACAAATACGGGAAGGACGAGATCCAGGAGATACTGAAGAAGGCAGCAGAAAAGCAGCAGAAGTCGCAGTCGACAAACGCGATCGACGTTGGTTTGTCGCTTGATGAGATAGAGCGCATTGCCGCTGAAGCTGGAATTGATCCGCGGTTTGTCCGGGCGGCGGCTCTCGAAACCTCTCCCGGAATCGACGACCGTGAGTACTCGAAAATTCTCGGCGGAATTCGCAGCATGAAAGTCAGCCGGTCGATAGCTGCTTCCATATCTCCAGATGAGCTGGATTCCGAACTGATTCCAGTTATCCGTGAGACCATGGAGAAGACCGGGCAGTTTGAGAAACTCGGGCGAACGATTACATGGACGGATCAAGCCACGCCGGCGAGCTCTTACGTAACTGTCAAAGTATCTACAAGTGACAAAGGAACCGAGGTTAGCGCTGAGACTACCAATAACTTGGGTGGCGTTGCGGTCGCACTGATGATAATGCCGACGATCTTTGTCGTTCTCAGCGTTATTGTTTTCGCGGCTGAATCTGCCGATGCGCCATTCCTGCTGTTTCCGCTATTCTTTTTGGCTTCTCTACTTTCAACGAGGTTCGGTTATTCCTACTGGACAAATCGACTTGAGAAGCAGCTGGACAACGTCGTTGATGCACTGGAGGATCACATTGCAGATATCGGTACTGAGCCTGCTGCTAAACCGGAAGAGGTCCCAGATCGTATTGTGTCGCCCAGCGAAAGTCGGCGCCTCAATATTGATAATGCCGACTATGGACTTGACGATTCGTTAAATCCTGCCAGGCGTCGAGACAGGTCCCGCTGATTAGCTTCTCAATCCCGGTGGCATCGGCTTTTTCAACTCAACCGGATTTCTCTTTGTGCCTCGCATCTTCAGGTTCAACATCTCGACGAACACAGAAAAGGCCATCGCGAAGTAGATGTAACCTCGTGGTATGTGGAACTCCAGCCCTTCCGCGATGAGTGCGACGCCTACCATAAGCAGGAAAGACAGTGCAAGCATTTTTACGGTCGGGTGACTTTCTATAAATGTCGACACCGCGCCAGCACTAATCATCATGATGATAATGGCAATAACAATTGCAGCAACCATCACGCCGACTATATCGACCATTCCTACCGCGGTAATTACCGAGTCGAGCGAGAACACGATATCGAGAAGTAAGATCTGAAAGAGCACGCTTTTGAATGTGACTTTTTCTTTTACGGAATGGTGATCTTCGTCTCCTTCAAGTTTGCTATGAATCTCGTGTGTCGCTTTCGCCAGTAAAAAGAGTCCGCCACCAAGAAGAATCAGGTCTCGACCCGATATTTCAAACTGCATGATGTGGAAGAGTGGCGCGGTCAGTTTCATTATCCACGTCAGTGACAGAAGGAGAACGACGCGCCCGATGAGTGCCAATGCAAGGCCAAGCGTTCGGGCTTTCGCTTGCTGATGTAGTGGCAGTTTGCTGGAGAGGATCGAAATAAATACTATGTTATCGATTCCCAGGACAATTTCCAGAGAAGTCAGCGTAATGAGGGCAATCCATATTTCAGGGTTAGAGATCCAGTCCACAGTAGGGAAGTAGTTAGTGTGAGAATTGTCGAGCGGAAAGTCCGTCTAAACTATGACACATGTGGTGTTGTAAGCAACCTGGCACGACTTCATTCATGTCATAGATAACTGGTTCTCTAACCGCGTTGACAAGCGAAAGCCGGTTTTTACATACGCCATCGAACGTGTGAGCAAAAATATGATCATTATTTCCACCGAGGAGGCTATTACGTACTAACAGGGTTTGTAGGGAATACCATCGATATTGCGGCATCGTATATTTCAAACGATGGAGGAAGTAATACTCAGTAATCGATTGCACGATAAAAATATCTTTTGCCAGCAACGCACCAATGGTTAAACTTCGACCCGATGCAGTAGCGATCTTTGTAGCCGTGACCATCCTGACGATTTCATGCGGACCAAACCGGCCAGAAGCTACTATCGAAAAAGGACTCACAAGCACGCCTGCAATCGCCACGTTGCCGGAGAATTCCGGAGTCCATTCGGGTCCTCTCGCAGAGATGATCAGGAGTATTCGGGAAAATGATCTTAACGTTCACAACGTAACTATACTGCGAGGCGGAAGAACAGTGCTCAATGTTGACTTCTACCCATATTCGGGTGAAGTCCCTCACGACATCGCTTCAGTCACAAAGAGCATCACGTCCACTCTTATTGGCATCGCCGTTGACACTGGCCAAATTGAAAGCCTCGATGCTTCAGTTTTGTCGTTCTTCCCCGACGTCGTAATTGATCATCCGAATGAATGGCTTGAACAGCTGACCGTGCGTCACCTTCTCACAATGACCTCTGGATTCTGTTCGGATTTCCCCGGCGGTGAAGAACAACTTGACGCAATGCGACACAGTCCAGACGCTAGCAGCTTTATGCTAAACCAGCCACTCATGCACCGTCCGGGAGAACACTTTGCCTATTGCTCTGGTGCATCACAATTGCTCTCTGCCTTACTTACCAACGCGACGGGCGTGAATGCACGCCGCTATGCAGAAACTAATTTATTCGGTCCGCTTGCTTTCGGCGACGTCATTTGGCCGACGGATCCCCAGGGCAACAACACCGGTTGGGGAGACTTATTTGTCCGACCGGTAGACCTTGCGAAAATCGGACAACTCTTCGTCCAGGGTGGTGTTTGGGATGGACACCGACTAATTTCAAAAGCGTGGATTGACGAGGCGACGACTATGCAAGTAGTGGACGGCGGTGAAGGATATGGTTTCAGATGGTGGATACCCAACTCGCTGCCCGGACTGTACGAAGGACGTGGACGAGGTGGTCAACGGTTGGTTGTGTGGCCACAGGAGGACCTTGTGGTCGTTATGATAGGGAGTGGGTTTGACCCAGGAGAAGTTGGAGCTTTCATAATCGAGGCGCTTGCACCCGGCGACTCGCTCAGCGATGATCCGGAAGGGCATCGCAGACTCAAAGAGCAAATCATGCTCGCTGGTAAACCAAACCGTATTGGCCCGGTAACTCCTCTCCCGGAGAAGGCCAACGAAATCTCACTACATCGATACGTATTGGAGCCGAATGAAGTTGGCCTTACCGAATTCCGCATCGACTTTGCAAACCGTGATGAAGCAACTTTTACTCTCACCCTCGACAGTCCCCGATCGCAGGAGTTTGGAGAACGGGTATCCGCTGTTGGGCTAGATGGCCGGTATCGGATCACCCCATCTAGTCGGTTCGGACTTCCCCTTGCAGCGCGTGGCTATTGGAGCGACGACCACACATTCAAGCTTAGGTACAACGAAGTCGCGAACAATCACCTTTACGACATCGCGATTCAATTTGATGGTAATCGGGCTACATTGACATTAGCGGAACAGACAGGGTTGTTCGATATCGTACTGCACGCAACACAGGCTTCTGATAGTCACTAACAACGAGCGTCGACGTCACATTATAGTCAATCACGCAATCTCCAAAACAAAAGCTTGGCACATCCCGGTGCCAAACCCTTATCCCACCTGGTTTCCCAGAACGAGCGGAT
>CBDUKH010000170.1:0-5741 GCA_965367755.1 uncultured Rhodothermales bacterium | reverse complement strand
TCCCTCACTTGAAACTCAACCTCGTTGAAATCGCGACTGGCCTCGATAACGGATCGAACCATGTTGGGCCAGCTAAGATCTGTATTGCGATTGCGCAAAACCGAGAAATCGGTAACATTGCGTTTTCCGAATAGCTCTCGGGCATAGGATACAAGATAATCGCGTGATCTGTATTCAGGCACCTCCCCGGAGATTGTGAGTTTTTTACCCGATTTGTGAATAGATAACATCGGGTTTCGAGAAACGACTATCCGTTCTTCAATCTCGCTGATTCCACGAATGAGGTGGATTTCTTCTAGAAGGTCGTCACGAGAACTTACATCCGGGACCGATCCGACGAGACGAATTCGCCGTCCGTTTACTTTAGCGTTGATCTCTGAGTATGCCCCGACTTCGATCACATTGTCGGCAGCACGCTGAAGTTGAGATTCAATTCTGGGAGCCGACCGCCAGGCCGCAAGAACGAACAACATTCCAAAGATGGAGAGAAAAATCCCTAAAAGTGCCCGGTTGGTCATTCAATTGTGCGGTAGGTCTATCAGGAGCAAGTCACATGACCGCTCGAAAATGCCGTTAACAGCGCTGGCAGTGCGTTTTATCTATCTGAAAACGCCCACCAGAGATACTGCCAGAGCAATATTATTAATTGTACAAAAAACCGTCGATAACAACGATAGTAACTCCTCTATGAAGCGATAAATCTATGTCTGTATTGCGTTTAATTCTAGGAAAAAAAGGTCCAGTCGACCGTCCGGCAAGGGCTCGCCAGCAAGATAACCTCTCGGATTCTGCTCCCTGCTCTGAAATCGGAGCCGAATTGCTAGCCTTCCTTGACGACATAAAAAATGAACGCTTGAAGATGTCCTCGACTGATGATGTCGTTTTTCTCTCCGAACACAGAGCACTACAGCAGAAAGTCGAACAAAGCCTTTCTCTCAATTCCAGCGAATCGAATCTGATAGATCATTGGAGAGAGGTACGTGCGTTTGCCAGTCAACAGAGGAGAAATGAAGAGATCTATGTGGAGGGTCGATTTTTTGAATATCAACAAATACTCTTCGACTTTTCCAGGCTCTTTCGGCAGATGGAATCGGTCCGATCCTCGACACTGAAGCACATCGGGTCCGTCCTTGTTCGTCAGGACGAGGTATCCGACGACGACTTGAAAAAGTTTAAGAATCTGCTTGAACGCGAAGCGCGTGAACTGAGGACAACGAGTAACACGGTCAGCGACAGAATACAAGCTATTCGTAATATGTTGTTGGAGGAACGAGTGGTTCCGGAGCTGGATGCTCTGACGGGGCTTCTATCTGCAAAATCTTTCCAGGCAGCCATCTCACGATACATAAGCGTTAGCGCATGTACGGGTGAGTCGCTTACCCTTTTGCAATTCACGGTGCCGGGATCTGGTAAACTGGATATCATTTCCAACGCAATCGAACAGACATTTAGGCGACAGACCGACTGTAAAGGCATGATCTCGGACCGTTCCATCGGTGTTTTAATCCTCAACGTTACCAAGTCGAACGTAAAACTTCTGGTGGAGCATGTCGTGGATTTCGTGGCATCGGCCGACGTGGCAAAGCCGGAAGTACATCTCGCGGTAGCGCGTCACGACGATACGCCGGAGATGCTACTCGCACGATGTTCTTCTGAATGAGATTATTACCGGTCCGACAACCCAATGTCAGGCAGTAGTTCGAGCAATCCGATTCAATAGTGATCAGAGTCTCCTGGTCAGTATGATCACTGCCCGGTTTATCCCCTTTTCAGCCGCAACTACTAACGCCTGGTATTGCCTGCACGCTGTTTACAGGATTTCTGTACCTTTGATGTTATCAGCCAACATCGACAGTACATGAATTCAGAACAGACCAAAGTGCCGACGTCAGAACTCAGGTCGTGCGGCCACACTATTATTTCCAGAGACGATGCTGAGTGCACGATCTGCGCAGGTACTTCGTTTCACATGTCCCCAGACGAGTTCCTCCGGCATGCAGATGATGCTGTCAAGTGGGTTGCGAACTACCACAGCAACGTGGAATCGTTTCCGGTACTATCGACGGTCCTGCCAGGTGAAACCCGCTCCCAACTACCGACGCTTCCACCGGACAAAGGCGAGTCGTTTTCAGAAATGCTTTCTGATATGGATGATGTTGTTCTTCCCGGAATCACCCATTGGCAGTCTCCCAATTTCTACGCTTATTTCCCGAGCAACATCTCCGGCCCCAGCATCTTGGGAGAACTGATTTCCGCCGGGATTTCTGTACAGGGCATGTTGTGGAAAACAAGTCCAGCGTGTACGGAAATAGAAGCGCACGTTCTCGATTGGCTGGTCCATGCCATGGGCCTACCCTCTCACTACCTCTCTTCCGCGGAAGGCGGCGGAGTCATCCAGGACAGTGCGTCAAGTGCCGTTCTCTGCGCTCTTATTGCTGCGAGAGAAAAAGCCACCGATGGACGAGTCAACAAAGAGGGATGCTCGCAACCTCTTGTAGCGTATGCGTCTTCACAAACGCATTCGTCGGTCGAAAAGGCTATCAGGATTGCAGGTGTCGGGTCAGACAATCTGCGATCGATTCCTGTCGACGATAATTTTGCTATGCGTCCGGACCTGCTTGCCGTACAGATTCGAAGGGACCTGGATGCCGGGTTGATCCCGTTTTTTGCCTGTGGCACGGTTGGCACTACCTCATCCAATGCGATGGATCCCATCCGCTCGATTGGCGAGCTGTGTCGGGAATATGGGCTGTGGTACCACGTCGACGCCGCGATGAGTGGAAGCGCTGCTCTATGCCCCGAGTTTCGATATCTCTTCGATGGATTGGAGCTCGCAGATAGCTACAACTTCAATCCGCATAAATGGATGATGACAAACTTCGATTGTAGCTGCCTGTTCGTACGGGACCGGAGGACGCTCATTGAATCCCTTTCGATTAACCCGGAATATTTGCATACTGAGGAATATGCGTCGGGAGAAGTATTCGACTATCGAGATTGGCAGGTACCTCTCGGGCGTAGATTTCGTGCTCTTAAATTATGGTTTGTCCTACGCCACTATGGTCTCGACGGCCTCCGCTATCATGTCCGCTACCACGTCGACGTTTGCCAAACTCTGGCACAATGGATAGACTCACACCCGGATTTCGAGTTAGTAGTTCCTCCCGTTCTGAATCTCCTCTGCTTTGCTCTGAAATCTGGAGGCGGCGATACACGAAGACTGTTAGATGCGGTCAACACGTCCGGTAAGGCGTATATGACGCACACGGTGTTGGACGGTACCTTTGTCATCCGCTGGTGTGTGGGTAACGCCCGAACTACATTTAACCATGTTGCCGAAACGTGGCAGACGGTGCGGACACTGGCAAATACTAGTTGAAAAAACCAGAAGCGGTGTCCATGTAACTGCCACACATATTTTCCGTAATAGACAATATTACGCGCAGGGATTAATTTTTTTGGAGAATTGATATGAGACGGACCAGAGTCTCCACCTGGAAAACCAGATATCGCTACCTCGCCTACACTGCAGGCGCGGTCGTTGTTGTAATTCTTGGGACGATCGTTTTCTAGATTATTTTCTAGTTAACACAATCGAATATATGCCGTAGATTGTTGGACCTATCATTCAACGACTACGGATATGCCGCTTACGCTCTACAAACTAATTCACCTGTTAGGAATTTTCTGTGTCATTGCAGGCATAGCCGGGATGTGTTTTCATGCCGCATCGGGTGGCCGCAAGGATGATGGGAGCACAAATAAGATTGCCGGTATGCTGCATGGCATAGGCCTCTTCATTGTTCTTCTGGGTGGTTTCGGTATGCTTGCGCGGCTTGGCGTCAGCGTCATGTCCGGGTGGGTTATCGCAAAGCTTATTATCTGGATAATCATTGGCGGCGCTATTGCATTTCCATACCGGCAACCACGCAATGCCATCGCCGTTGCGTTCGGTATTATTCTGCTTGCCACCGCCGCTGGATACCTGGGGCTTTACAAACCATTTTAGTCGAACGCTTCGTCCGTCTGATTAAAGCAGTCTACCATTTTACGGAGCAAAATCGAAGCGCTTGACATTCGCTGCGGATTCTTGCGCGACTACTTGCACGGTTACGACAAAAGGGACTGCCAACAGAAGACCCCAGAATCCAAATAGCGTTCCTCCGACGATAACCGCCATCACTATCAGTAGCGGATGTATTCGAACTGACCGTCCGACGACTACAGGCTGGACAAAGGTGTTGTCGATACCCTGAATGACCAGAAATGCGAGGGCGATTGGAAGGAGTGTTTCCGTGGAGTTCGTCGTGGCCAATGAAACCAGTAGCGCGAGTCCTGCGCCGATTGCTGGACCTAGATAAGGGATGACATTAGCGAGCCCAGCCACAGTACCGATGGCAATAGCGTAGTCGACACCAAGAATAGACAGCGCGATCATCGCGAGGACGCCTACTACAATTGCTGCCAGGGCTTGACCTCGCAAATAGTTTCCGATCTGATTTGACACCCTAAAAAGGACGCTGCCGGTAAATTCAAAATACCTGTTTGGAACGAGGCGAATGACTCCTTTTTTTATTAGCGGGCCGTCCTTTAGCAGGAAGAAAAGAATGAAAGGGACAAGAAAAACATCTCCCGCCAGCTGAAGTGCATTCGGTATCAATCCGGGCAAAAGTCCTGTCACGAGCATCTCTCTCAAAGACGCCGACAAATCGATCTCACCCAGGTTATAGGGCGCCATTCGTTCATTGAGAAGGTTGTCGAACGAGTCCAGCTGAGAAACGAATCTGTCGATGGTGGGGCCAGCTTGCAGGGACTGTACCTGATGTAAGATGACAGGTAGTAGGTAAACGATCATCAGTGCAAATAATCCGAGCGCAACAGTAAACACTATCAGCGTCGCAGGGAGACGTGCAAGCCCTGCCAGCCCTTCAAGTCTGCACACAAGTGGATTTAACAAAAAGGCCAAAAACGACGCAACAAGAAGTAGCTGAATAAGATGCGAAAGACGCCCTCCGAGGTACCACAGGGCGGCGATCAACAGCAGAGCAGCGACCAGCCGCGGAAAGACGCCCGCGCCATCGCGAGACTTCGGAAACGGTATGACCCCCCGATCAGATTCCAATCGTCGATCCACCAGGTTTCCCACTTGTGTTTTCAAGCTGTACAATGCGGCGCCGATACGCTTCAATTTGACCATTCGCGACTATGAGACGCCTTCCGGCAAGGCTGGCAAGAGAGGACAAAATCTTCACGCCCATCCTCGGGTTGTCACGTATTATCTGAAACAAATCCTCTTTAAAAAACGCAAGCACTACCGATGTCGTCTTGGCTCTGGCAGTTGCCGATCGTGGCGTTTCATTGAGGATGGCAATCTCACCAAAAAACTCACCGCTGGATAGCTCACCCAAAACCGTATTGGGGTTCTCACTAAGAATGCAAATCTCCCCTTCCTGAACAACGTATATGCCAACACCCGGATCGCCTTCGTGAAAAATGGCTTCCCCCTGGCCGTAGGAACGTCGATGGGCGATGCGCTCAACGATCGACAGCTCCCGACTGGTCAGATCTTCAAAAATTGGGATACTTTTGAGAAGCGTCCCTACCTCCGATAATCGCGACCCGCGAAACAGGATCTCCTTTATTATGCTCATTTGTAAGGGGCTACTGTGTACAGCATCAATATATACAAAAGCGGTCAGCCAGCATTTGATTCGCCAGCCGACCGCTCGTTACAATAGGAT
>CBDUKH010000169.1:0-5840 GCA_965367755.1 uncultured Rhodothermales bacterium | reverse complement strand
ATGCTGGCTAATGCTGAAAGGAAATTGAACAAGATGTCAATGAAGTCAAAAACCCGATTGGGCAAGAAATACTGAATGCACTCGTCAATTACCCCGATCAGGGTCGAGATTAAAATGGCTAACAGAAAAGGAACAACCGTTTTGTTTTCAGCCTGCATTCGCTCCCGCAAAGCTTCAAACACCAGGGCTCCGACTACGCTGTATTCAATCAGATGCGTTCGCTCCGGAAGCGACATACGCATGATGAACATGATATAAACGGCAATGACGCCAAAAAGGACACCCAGCTCTAGTTGTGAACGCTTCTTACGGAGCGCTTGAACCAGAACCATCAACAACATTAAAAACATCGACAACAAAAATCCTATCGCAGCTTGCTGATCAGGAAGAGCTTCCAGAATAGAAGGTGTAAATGCAAGCGACGAATAGATCCCCGCAACGACCAGCAGAATCGTAATCCAGAGGCGCTTTTCTCGTTTGGAGACGAACACGGGTGATTTCATTTCGATTGAATATTTCAGAGTGATCTTTAAAGATCAACGTTTTTCATCCCCAAAAATTAGCCTGTAAAACAGGAGAACCAAATAGATGGAAACTTTCAGTGTTTGGCTGATACGTTGCATTGGCAACCGGTGTGATTCGTCTTTATAGTATATACAGTATCGGTACCACACAATGAGTCCTCATTTATCCTGAATCCACGTAATGAGTTGGATTTTCGGCGTTTATTCTCGGCATGAACCGCTGCGGGACGATCTCTGGCTTTCCGTCGCCCCTCCAGAAGCAACCCATGAATCGGGCGGAGAGAGGTTTCGTGTCGCATCTGGCGGTTTCGCCGAGACTCTCGTTCATGAAACTGCAGAGAACTCATCGTATGTCGGAGTTGGCATTCCAATGTTGATTCGTACTGAGAATCAAACCTTAACAGGTTGGCGACCGCAAACGATGAGCTCCATTGAGAGTGGTGACCCAACAGACGGTCACTACATTTTCGTTAAGTGTACGAACACCAGGATTACAATCTGGAATGATCGACACGGCTTGCGGACCTTGTATCTGTACAAGTGCGATAGCCTGATTTACTTCTCCACGCGCCTTGAGCTATTGACAAGGATCTCCAGGTCGGTCAGCCTGAACATTACAGCTTTTTCAACTTACTGGAAAGCGTACAATCAGTTGTCACATAAGTGTTTGCTTTCTGGCATCGAAAGACTTCCTCCCGGCGGGAAAGCTACGATCACTTCCGAGGAGACAAGAGTTACGACGAGTGAACGGATTCGCCCGTCTGATAGTCCAGATATTCGTTCGTTGCTTGGCAAGATTCTGCGCGTGTCTGATCGACAATCGCTCGGACTCTCTGGCGGTATTGATTCTCGATTCCTTCTTACGCAGCTGTTGCGCAACAAAGTCGACTTTGGACTCCATGTTTTCGGGAATCCGAACCACCCGGATGCGGAAGTCGCCAGGCGACTCTCGAAATCTGTCGGCATCCCGCTAATAGTGATTGTAGAATCACCGGACGAATGTGACGAAGTCGAGCTGTTGCAAACTTATTGCGTAACAACATCTATGTCTACATCTGCTTCAGCAGCCTTCAAGTTTTCACATTATGACACCTTGACGCGGGAAGGCTGTGTGGCAATCGATGGGTCGTTCGGAGAATTCATGAGGCGTCAATTTTTTCGGCGCCTCCGAAACGATATTCGAAGATCCAAGGTGGTGACCGTTGATAAATTTATTTTGGGCCTGAAGGCGTTCCGGGGAGATATATTTCGGGATGAGTTCGAACATGATCTGTCGATTGCCTTCAACGAAGAGGCCGGACGAATTGCCGATGAGTGGAAAGACAGTCAACTGACTGCCGATGATTTTGTCGATCAGATTGCCATGCAATTCAAATACCCGAATTTTTATTGCTATGGTCAAACGTGGATCGACGGAATGGCCCTTAGTTGGATGCCGTTAGGTCAACCCGCTTTTCTGGATAGCGTGTATGCCCTCACTAACCTTTCGGACAGGACTGGTGGGAGACTCGTAAAGCGGATGATACGTGAGGAGTACCCGGAGCTCACCAGATATCCGCTCGTCAAAGGAACGTTTACGTATCCGTTTACAATGGATTACCGATTGGCGTGGGCTTTAATAAAAGTCAAGAAGAGACTATCTGCTAATATGATACGTTCCGACAGCGCCATCTTCCTGTCCAATATGCAGAATTGGATTCTCGATCTTATTGCGTCGACCGAAGTGCGTTCGTCTGCTTATATTGATTACCATAAAGTTAGCGCACTTGCAACAAAGTTCTACGGTGGTGACGATTCTGTCGCTAGTCAACTCGACTGGTTTGTCGCCTTCGAACTATGGTGTCGCGGTGTTGGAATTTGACGCATAATCGTTTGGCCTCGACGAAAAGTACAACGATTAATAATGCCGACTTTGATGACGACAATGAAAATCAAAACCTTCGAAGATGCATGCGAATTTGTTCGTCAGCAAAAGTTGTGCACGGTCTTCGGTTCAAAGAATTCACCACACCAGTCGTTGTGGGATAACACAGACCTTTCTGCAGATAAACCGAAAGGTGGTGGCTGGAGCCCGCGAGTAATGGCTGTATGGAAATGGAAAACCGAAATCCCGCAGACCTTTTCAGACGAATTTTACTACGGTAAAATCCCGGGCGGCGACGCTGTTCTCATGACCCTCGACTACCTCCGCACCGAACACTATCCTGCAAACTTTCAGTCAGTAGATGAACTGGGCAAACTTCCGAATGCGGTGTACGAACACATCCTGACCGATCCATGGTACACAGGTGATCTGCGAGCGATGGTCATGGACGAAACCGGATGTACCAAGAGTCGTTTTGACACCGCTCTAAAAAAACTACAGATCAGTCTCAACATCGTCCGCTCTAACGACCCGATTCATGAAAACGACCTGTGGTTGCCTTTTCATGAGGTGTATCCAGAGATAGCTGGCAGCTTCCTTGGGACCTGATCTGGCTCGCGATTCCTTTCGATAGAAATACGTGACAGCATTCCGATCTCTCGCCCGGGACAAAGAGTCCAGGTTGGCGGCCACATCGACATCCACCTCAAACCAACGTTTGGCGGCAGCACCAACGTCTGTTACGAGCGGACGTTTAAACCTGTGACGGTAGTTCGGTAACACAGTCGAGCGCTGGACTCCAGCGTGGGATGTAAATATGGGGACTTCGTATTATTTAAAAAGATGAGATGGGCAGAGGTTAAACATTGCAGAATATCGAAAGTACCCCCGCGTGGTGGACCTGCAAGACTTCCTGGAGGATCTACGCGATGATCCTCCTGTGTCCACAGAAAGACATCTTGACTGGTACATTTCGAGTTTGGACTGATTCATTCAGATGGGAAGGCCGCGAACGTCGCTGTAGTGCCGACCTCAACGGACTCAAAATTGGCGCTGACAGGGTGTTCACATATCACTCATTCTGGAAAGAGAACTAATCAGTCTTGAACTGCACCTCTAAGTAGAGAGTGATGATTCCGACAATCTCGTACGGTGTTAGATCTCAAAGCAGCTTCGTCTGTTATGCCTCTATTAATATGTTGACGCGGCCGTACTTCCGGTGATCAGACGAGCTACCAGCGCCAGACATGGTTGACGCATAAATGCTTGACTTCTAAAGCGTACCTGCAGTTCTTTGTTGCACCGAACTTTCGTGCGCTGTATTCTTTCGTAGCCGTAATTCAGATTGCTACACGATCTGCGACGACCATTGAGGTTCGCCGACTGGATCTGTTCTGCCACCTGCCTGAACCAGTATGCCAAACAAGTTCACGTTTATAGTCGGATGTTTGACTGTCTTCAGCTTCTCTTGTGATAACTCCAAGCCTAACAGGTCCGACAGCCATAGTTTGGCGTCGAACGAGGTAGCTGTTTGCCATGCAAGAGGAGATACAGTCTTCACGTGGCTGGCCATCGATGCAACGGAGTTTGCTGATCATCTGGAGCACGGTGACGGTGTTCCAGAAGGGCCGTTACCGGGCGATCCAACTGCGTTGTTGGACGCAGATTGTGCACCGGCAACTGCGGCATCGTTTACCAAATGTCGGACAGGAATGGCGTTGATCGATGGTTTCTGCATTGATCGATGGGAGGCCAGGTTGGAAAACGTATCTCCGTTTGGGCCACCTGACGCTGGATCGGCGATTACAGCACCACTAATTATCCCACAGGGTTATATCAGTGCCGATGTTGCAGGTGCTGCCTGCCGGGCTGTTGGCAAGCGTCTGTGTACCAGTGATGAATGGGTTCGTACTTGCCGTGGTTACCAGCCTTCCCAGTTTCCGTATGGTGACACCTATATTTCGGGAGCGTGCAACGAAGGCCGGGCCGTGCATCCTGTCATAGAATTGTATGGATCGCAAGTGGATTGGTCCCCCGGGCAGATGAATGATCCCCGCATCAACCAGCTACCGAATTCGCTCGACTCAACAGGTACGAATGCGATGTGCATGACTGAAGAGGGCGTGTTTGACATGCATGGAAATCTACACGAGTGGGTTTCTGATTCCGATGGCAAGTTCCGCGGTGGATTCTATGTAGACGCCCAAATTAACGGAGAGGGATGTTCGTACGTCACTACGGCCCACGGTACAGGTTACCACGACTACTCGACGGGTTTTAGATGTTGTAGCGATGTAGCTAGTGAGTAGTGATTTCGCCAGCGTCTCGTAGCTCATCCCTCGCAACGTTATCCCTTGACCACACGACCGAAGACCAAGTCGAGAGTCGGTTCGATCATTAACGTACCAGAACCATGGATCGACTCTCTTTCGCAAGAACGTTGCCAGACTGAGTGGAAGCTATTAGTTGATAAAGATACATGCCACTTGGGAGGTTCTCAGCTTTAAAAACGTATTCAAACTTTCCCGAAGGCAGCGATTCACTTATGAGTCTATCAACCTCGCGGCCGAGAAGGTCGTAGACTGCAAGTTCCACAGTCGCTTCCTCAGAAAGCTCAATAACAATGGTCGTCTGATGGGTAAACGGGTTTGGATAATTTGGATAGAGTAAAAAAGTATTATGTAGCTGAGTATTTGATTCATCATCTACTATAGTTGTTAAATCACCAATTAACAATAACAAATTATTTGTACTATTAACTTGATCTGAGGCAATGATATCTATAACTCCATCTTTATTCATATCAGCAGCATCAATTCCAAAAACTTTAACTGCTTTTTCTGTTATTTCATTAATATTATCTATCATACCATTTGAATTTATTCCTAAACGCAATGGAAATATTCCTGACGAACCTGCACCAAAAATAATGTCAAGGTCTGAATCATTGTCCACATCTGAAAGTTTTATTGTATTTGTGCGTTCTTGTAAGACTATTAAAGTAGAATCAATAAAATTTGCATGACCATCATTCAAAAAAACTGCAATATCTCTAATTTCATCTCCAAGAGGAGAGCCTTTATCAAACCCCACAATAATATCTTGTGTATTGTTTTTATCCCAATCAGCTATTTCAAAAGTATAACTTTGTTGGTTAACAGCTATTATAGTTTTCGTAAAATTCTCAGAGCCGTCATTAATATACACTACTACAGTATTACTTGAATCTGAAGAAACAGCAATTAAATCTTTTTCGCCATCATTATTAAGATCAGTCCCTTTTACTGCCTGAGGTTCTAAAATATTGCCATCAACCAGCTGCTTTGAAAAGTTACCTGAACCAATATTACTATACCAAAAGAGTCTATTTTCTCCAAAGACACAGAGAGAAATATCCAAATCACCATCAGAGTCAATATCTGTCAAATCACAGCCCAACGGATTTATTATTT
>CBDUKH010000168.1:0-5849 GCA_965367755.1 uncultured Rhodothermales bacterium | reverse complement strand
AGCTGATCCGCGAGCGGTTCCAGCGACTTGCCGACCTCCAATAGCCATGGAATCAACAAACGGCCTACAAAAACGAGCAGACAAAAAAAGGGCAGACACATTGTGCCTGCCCTCGAGATCGTAAACTTGCCTGTGACAGGTTAGTTACCCAGATCGTCTGCTGGATCGCGGTAATAGACGTCACCGGCGAAGAACTGGTCGATTGCCCGCTCTGTCGGCTCCGGTCGTTTTTCAAATTCGAGCGAGATTCTCGCTTGTTCTTCCTGGAATCTGGGATCCTCCAACTCTGGTTCGAACCCTTCGAAATAAGCCAGCTTGTTATCAAGGTCTGACTTTTCCTTTACAGCTACCTGTCGGGCACGTTTCGCCACGATGACGGTAGACTCATAAATGTTACCAGTCTGATTGGCTAAAACATTTATATCAACGGTTTTGATTGGCATTGGGCTCTTCAACTTAAACTGATTGGATAGCTTCGTAAAACTACCACCATTTACTCCATGTTCCCGCAAAATAACCTATTCGATAGGAGGAAGTAGGATAAGTCTGTAGATTCCCGATGAATGAATGGAGATAGAAAGCGTGAAATCGAGTCAATTTAACTATCTAGCGTGTCTGGTACTGATCCTGGCGGGATGTGCTTCAGACAAAGGATCACGGCAAGATGAAGTTGAGTCCATGCCGTCGGCAGTCGTAATCGAAACGCTGGGCACGGGATTTACCGGATCTATCCGAGATACGACTGAAGCCGTTTACCGGTCTCGCTCAGCATGGAACAAGGTTGCAGCCACTCTGACTCCGCTAAAGGAATTTCCCGAGATTGATTCCTCTCAGGTCATGGTTGTTCTGGTGGCTATCCCCACAAGCTCCGGCGGTTACTCTGTCGAATTCAAAACAGCCGAAGCAACCGACGACGAAATCATTATCACCTATGAACTGGGTGTCCCCGGCTACGATTGTATTACCACTGCTGCGCTTTCCCTTACGTTTCAGGCTGCAACCGTGCCAAGATCAAACCTGCCAGTTCGTTTCGTGCGTGAAAACGCCTACTACTCGTGTTCTACGTAGGTGCACTCAAGGTCAGTTAGGTTTAACCTTCTTCCGTTGTGTAGCACCATGCTAATTCTCCTTGTGCTATCCTTTCATGCCTGTTTCGACCGCTACGTCCGACGTCGATGCTCGACCCGGTGTCCATGAAAGTCCTTTCACTCGCTCCATAAGTCCGTACGCCTTGACGTAGACTACAGGAATAAGGACAAGTGTAATCATGGTAGACGCGAGTAGGCCACCGATAACAACGCGTGCAAGCGAGGCTTGAATTTCCGCACCAGCGCCCAGGCCGATAGCCAGCGGCAGGAGTCCCAGCGTTGTGGTCATTGTCGTCATAAGAATCGGACGCAATCTGAGGCGACCGGCTTCCGTGACAGCTTCCACCAACGGCATGTTTTGCTCGCGGCGGAGCAGGTTGATATAATCAACAAGCACGATCGCATTGTTGACGACGATACCGATCAACATTACGAGTCCCATGATGCTCTGCATATTGAGTGAGGTACCAGTCAGCAACAGGGTCGGGACGACGCCGACAACGGCCACCGGTACGGCAGCCATCACAATCAACGGATCCATGAAACGTTCAAACTGGCCTGCCATCACCATGTAGATCAAGGCGAGGGCTAGCAGGACCGCAATCCTGAAGTCTCGCTGCGATTTTTGCTGTTCCTCGTATTCTCCTCCGATAGAAACAGATATCCCATCGGGGATATTCATCTCGGAGATCGCTGTTTGAATTTTCTGAACGGCATCGCCAAGTACCACGCCTTGCTCCAGAGCAGCGGACACGTATGTCAGTCGCTGACCGTCGACACGCTGAATGCGACTGGGAGCCCGACTTCGATCGGCGTCCAGCAGTGACGCCACGGGGACTGTCTGCCCTGTATTCGTGCGAACGGAAATGTTATTCAAATCGTCGAGACCGAGCCTGTCTTCGGGCCTCATTCGAACGGTGATTGGAAACTCGTCACCGCCTACACGAAATGACCCTGCGCGGCTTCCTCCGACACTCGTTTGAACGGCCCGACCGACATCTTGAACAGAGAGACCGAGGCTGGCAATTTTGGCGCGATCGAAGAATAGATTCTGCTCAGGGCGACCCTCGCGGCGACTTAGCCGGGCACCGGCGATGCCCTCGATATTAATTATCTGATCAATGATGCGCTGTGCCGTCTGGTCGGCAGCGTCAAGGTCGTAGCCTCGAAGTTCAATTTCTATAGCTTCCGTTCCATCGCCTGAGCGAAAGAGTCGTCGAAGCACCCACAGACCCGACTGTGCATCGACTCGAATTTCGACGCCCGGGACAACACCCTGCAGTTGTTCTCGAATCTCATCGGCCAGCTTGTGCGAGTTTATCGTTCGCTCCGAGGCATCCTTCAGGCTTACTTCGATGCTGGCGTTCCCACCGCGCACTTCGGTAGCCACCTGACTGACCTGGTCCATCGGCAGTATCGGTCGTACACGGGCTTCAAGTTCGTCGAGGTATGTCTTGACGACAGCAATATTAGTACCGTCGGCCATATCCATACTGATGTCGATTTCGTCGGCATCTGTTGGAGGCGCGAGCTCGACCGGAATGAATCCCCAGCCCCAGAAAGAAAGAGCGAGTAGTACAAGCGTGCCCCCGAAAACGAGCGGCGCTTTTGCGACAATATTGCCGAGGGAGTTCGAGTATCGATTTTCGAGGTTGTGGAAGAATTTCTGAAACCTCGACTCCTTCTTTGGTGCCGAACTATCCTTTGCTGCCACGGTCAAGAACCTGCTCGAAAGGACGGGCACCAGCGTCATCGCTGCTACGAGAGAACAGCCGAGAGCAAATACCACGACGAGAGCAAGAGCTTGAAAGAGTTCGCCAGTAGTCGTCCGCATGAACACCAGAGGAAGGAAGATCACACATGTCGTCAGTGTCGAGGCAATGATTGCGCCTACCACTTCACGTGTCCCAACCCGGGCGGCCTCCATTAACGACAGTCCCTTCTCTTCGCGATGTCTGACAATATTCTCCAACACAACGATGGAGTTGTCGACCATCATACCGATACCGAGCGCCAGCCCTCCGAATGTCATCTGATTCAGCGTCATACCACCGAAGTAGAGTACACCGAACGTAGCGATCACCGAGATCGGAATCGCGAGGGCAATGATAAAGGTGGACGACCCGTTCCGGAGGAACAGATAGAGAACGAAGATCGCCAGCAGGCCTCCCCACATCGCAGACGACTGTACGTTGTCAATGCTTTGCCTGATGAATGTACTCTGATCGCTGATGACCGTCATTTTCAGGTCAGAGTGTTCAGTATTTACTTTCTCTACTTCCTTGCGAATAGCATCTGCCACCTTCACGGTGTTGGCACCACTTTGCTTTTGTATCTCCATCCGCACGACGGGTACACCATTCAGCTCGGACAAGAAGCGCACGTCCTCATAACCATCGAGTACCTGGGCGACGTCACGAACGCGTACCGGTTTACCGTTGGTATACGTAATGACTGTATTGGCAATCTGGTCAACGGAAGTAAACTCACCCAGCGATCGGATGTAAAGGTCGTTAATGCCTTCCTTGACGTTACCACCAGGAAGCTTGGCATTTTCTCTGGAGATAGCAGACTGTACGTCAGATGGAGTCAGGCCAGCCGCCTGCAGTCTGTCACGTTCAAGATCGACCCGAATTTCGCGGTTCACGCCTCCCCGAATCTCCAATGTACCGACCCCCGGGATTTGCTCAAACCGCTGACCGATGTCGCGCTCCAAAACACGCGTGAGGGATTCGAGGTCTCGTTGGGATTCTACTGCGAGTGTTATGATCGAGATATTATTCGGATCAAATTTCCAGATCCCCGGAGGCTCGGCCTCTGGTGGAAGGTTATCGCGAATCCTGTCGAGGGCAGAACGAATATCGTTAGCTGCCTCATCCAGTCCCGTTCCCTGGGTAAACTCCAACGTCACATAGCTGACCCCCTCCTGCGATCGCGAGGTCATTCTCTCGACATTCGGAACACCGGACACCGCGTTTTCGATGGGGTCCGTAATGATCTGTTCAATCTCCTCGGGTCCAACGTTCGCATATCGCGTGTAAATCGTGAGTCGCGAAAGCTCAATTGGCGGTAATAAATCGACAGGGAGAAACATGAACCCGACAATTCCTACGGTCACAACGACGAGGTAAAACATCGTCGTGGCAACAGGTCGTCGAATGGAAGTATCTGTTAGTGATGCCATCTTGGTCTGGATCTGGAATTCGGTTTCTAATCTTCTAGCGTGTCGCGCCGGAGCCGGCTGTCGACGAATCGATTTGGGTGTCGGGAGTTTGAAACGCTCTCCGGGCGAGTTGCTGCTGCTTATCCATAAACTGTATCAGCAAGTCGTGGTCCTGCAACTCTTGCAAGGTCACCACTCGATCCCATGACACTGGACGAGCCCGCGCCTGTCCCTGCCCATCAAGATTACGAATGAGATTCTGTCCGACTGTGATCACCCAGTCGCCTAACTCAACACCGCGAACCCCGGCAACGCCTCTGCCTCTCGCAAGAACCTCAACGGGTTTGAATGTCATTGGAGTTGGCTCGGTAAGAGGAGGAGGATTCTCCGGATCATAGGTCTCCGGCTCTTCAATAGGTGTTTCCGTTTTAAGCGAGGGCGCCACATAGACACCAAGCAGTCCGGAATTCGGATTCTCATAAAGAGCCGACTCCGGAATCAAGGTTGCCTGTGTACTCTCTCCGTAAAAAACATCAACGGCTACAAACATCCCTGGACGTAACTTGCCCTCCTGGTTGTCAATTTCGATTTCGGCTGTGGCACTATAGCTGCCGGCCTCAAGGAAAGGCGAGATACGAGTGATATGCGCGTTGATGGGTTCTGACCGGTCGTTTTCCATGACAATCTGAACCGGGTCGCCATTCTTGATCCTGTTGATCATCTCGTCCGTGACGGAGATCTCAACGAGAACTTTCTCGAAGCTACCAATGGTATAAAGAGGTGTATTCGGGTCGACGCGCATGCCGACTTCGGCGTTTTTTAATCCGACAAAACCGGACACCGGAGCTCGGACCACAGTTTTACGCAACGTTTCTTTTTGCTCTTCAACGTTCGCCTCGGCCTGCGCGATTCGAGCAACAGATTGTGCATGTGTGGCTTCGGCGATAGATACCTGAGCCTGTAATGCTTCCAACTCCTGGGCACTCTGGAGCTGCTTGTCTGCCAGTTGTTGGACGCGCGCAAAACGAGTTTTGACCTCGGCAAGCGTAGCTTCCGTACGTCGGGCGTCGGCTTCGGCGATTTGAAGCGCCGCCTCAACCTGTCGAAGCTGATCCGAATACTGTTTGTCATTAAGATAGACAAGGGGATCGCCACGTCTGACGTTGTCACCATTCTGTGCGACGACGCGAACTACGGGAGCAGTAATTTCTGAATAGATTGTAACCTGGTTAGCCGCACGAACGAGGCCTGTCATTCTCTCGACAAGGGGCAGAGCTCCGTATCGAGCCTGTATTACTTCGACTGATGGAATATTTGCCGAGTTCGTGCCTGGGTTTGCTGTCTCCTCGTCACTGCCACATCCAGTGGCGGTAATTAAGAGCAACAGTGCTATCGCATACAAATGTAGTTTCCGGGGAGGCTTGAGCATGTACTGAATTGGTTAGTGGGCGACGGGTAGCCAGTTGCCGTGCGCGTGAAATAGATGATTATGATCCAGCGGATCTTGGCTATTTTTGTCCGATTCCTGGAGGATGCAGAAATTGCGGACCTTTAGCTTGCATGGGTTAGACGCTCGTACCACGCAATGCATTCCAGGT
>CBDUKH010000167.1:0-5869 GCA_965367755.1 uncultured Rhodothermales bacterium | reverse complement strand
TGGAGACCAGTATTTATTTTAAGTGCCGTCGCGTTGTTTACCGCCGCTTTCTATCGTCGGTCTAAAGTGCTAAAGAAACCTGATTGTGATTGCGAACCAGTCGAAAATCCAAATCTAAAAACGGGCTTGATGATTTTCCTTGCTGTGGGTAGCCTTGCCTTGATCACATCACCGTTATATCTCCCAAAAGCACCGATGTCCAATTACGACGAGAACACAATTGTCGTTGAGGCGGATGATGTTGTTGAGGTCGTGTTGGAAATTGATGGTATGACCTGTTCATCTTGTACGACTACTGTATCGAAGGCGCTTTCGAATTTGCGTGGAGTAGTAAAAACCGAGGTCATCTACGATTCCAGACAGGCGATCGTTCAGTTTGATGCATCGAGGCTATCCGACGTAGACCTGACCAGAGCAACTGCCAATGCCGGATACCCGTCACGAGTTATTATGAAAGCAAGCGAGGTACGCGAATGAACGATGTTGCTCTCAAGTCAACGATCATCTGCCCAAACTGCAACTCAAAATTCACGGACAGAATGTCCGAAGATACCTGTCAGTACTTTTGGCAATGCCCATCATGCGAAACGGTTATCCAACCGTTGCAGGGAGATTGCTGTGTGTATTGCAGCTATGCAGACGTGCCGTGTCCCCCCATTCAGAAGCAGCGGCGTCAGGATACAGATTGTTGCCCGTGATCAAAACAAGAAGGCAGTTCTGATAACGGCATACGCGCCTCGACGACGCCGTTCTGCATCAACGACGCTGAATTCGAGCGAGAGAAAATCGCTGGAATTGCTAGGCGTCTGAAATGTACGCCCAACGTTTCCGTCTTGCCGGTTAAGAAACCTTAACACCCATTGCGTTACGAATAAGTTCGAAGTCTTCATATTCGATTTGGAATAGGCCACGCCGGAAAGGAAATCCCCATCGCTGCTTGTTCTGAATGAACGACAAATCTTCGATGAGCGGTCGGATTGGAACTCGCTTCGCTTTCAGAAACTCGACTTTGCGTCGCCACGGATGAAAATCCGGGGTCATCTCTACTTGAAACGGCTCCATATCTACGATGCGGCCCAACGCAGTGAATGCTTGTAACGGATCACCGCCGACAAGTTTTGTCTTGGGCGAATAGAACACGATATAGTCGCCGAGATTAATTTTCCTCAGGCCGGAGTCTTTGCCGTGCCCCGCCTGCGTAAATCCGCCCTGTACACCGAGTTCGACGTGGTCACCAGAAATCGTATTGATCCAATAATGCATTGTAAGAAATTGGCGATAGTAAATAGCTAACGGAACGCCCGGGGGTACTTCAGTCAATCGGACTCTACACTTGGTGACTACGAGCGAAACAGATCAAACCCCAAACTGTGTCAGGTGATGATCTGTATGTTTGTAAAAGAGCACGCTCCACTCATTGGCTGTGAGCGGGCCGAAGGAATGGGACTCTTTCCCTTCGAATGTAGCGGCACCATCTCGATGCGTTTGCTCGATAAAATCAACCAGGCGCTTCTGTTCTTCTACAAAATCACGCTCGTCGCTGATAACGAATTCCGGTGCCGTTCTCGTGTTTCGTTTATACGGTTTGTCGCCTACAACTATTGGTTTGATGAACAGGCGAAGGCCAAATCGTATTAGGGGATTCGGGCGAGGATACTTTTGCGCGTACGTCGGGTCGTAGACCGTCTCAAACGGTCTGCAGCAATGTGCGAGCATCTGATTTACGTTCATGCTACCCCATACTGGTTGTGTGTCAGAATTCAACTGCTTCACACGCGAGACTAGCAATCCTGCGTCAGCTTCGTCGAATATATTGTGCATGTTAGTTTCTCCGGGTTTGCTATTGCTGGACGCGTGGATAGGGCTCTAGCCCTTCAAGCTAATGAACAGGTGTGCGTAGTAGCAAGACGGGACGGAGGATGTATCCGGAGGTTATCAATCACAAACCTGTATTCACAGAACGGCCCGACAATCCATCTGGACGTCGGGCCACATTCACCCCAATCTGCTCGGTGTAGATGGTTCCTCAGCTGTCAGTTTCTGTCAAATCCTCCTGGCTTCCATTCAGTTGGAAGTCGACTATTTTCAATACGGGCTTGAACAAGAAACCCGTGATCTCTGAGACCGTTTGCGGCGTGCCTCGAACGACGAAAGATTCTTCAACATTGAAATCTACCGTGATCTCAGCCTGATCGTCTACGTTGGTGAATTCGAATTCGGGTAAGTTCACCTTGATCCCGGTTTGAGATCCGCTAGGAATTTTTAGATTGAATTCAGTCGAATCTTTCATTACGACCGATGCGTCTTCGGCGACAATCAATCGAAGCTGGGAATAGCGGCCTGGAGGAATTTCCAGATCAGCAAGAACTGCGGTAACTCCGTTTTGCAACTGAAGCAAGTTGAATGCCCGGGAAGAATCGGTAAGTACGAATGCCTCAGTACTATCAGCGCCAATCAATTCCACGCGCTCAATCGTGACGTTCGCTTCTGCGGCATCGTCAAATGGGAACGGCATATCGGTAAGATAAACGATTAACTGACCACTTCCTCCGACCGAGTTTGAGTCGCAACCAGTGGATATGAGCACAACGACAACCAGCAGTACAGATAATATGACTGCGAAGAAATTATTTTTCATTTCGAACGGGCTAAATGATTGAGATCTTTTTTAAGGGTATCGACCGCTGCAAGCAGTGAATAAAGCCTACTGGTCGGGCCGATTGCACTTGATTAAAGCGGGTGTAGCTATCAACGTATTAAATGGGTTCGTGAAAATAGTAGCACAGCCCGTCTGGCGCGACTACAAAGAACACCTGGTATTTTTGACCGTCTCGATCATCGATGCGCACGTTGTTAATATTCACACCGTTCGATTCGAGTTCTTCCTTTAGCACAAGAATATTGGATACCAGAATCGCGGCTCCGTCTTGCGTAGCATCTCCCCCTTTGACTGAGAATCCGATTCGGGCACTGTCTCGTTCCAGGATAACGGTTGGATATGGCTCATCAATTCGCTGCACTTCTTTCATTCCAAAGCATGCCGAATACCACTCTGAAGCAGCGTCCAAATCCCATACCGGTAGAGCCAGGACATCGTCTTGAAAAGGAAATGCGGCTTTAAATTCAGGAATCTCAGACATCGTTCTACTGTTGCTAAATATTGTTCTGATGCGTCGTTATGTTAAATGGAGTCGAGGCGGAGCGCCATGCTGCCGGCATGGAATCAACCGTACGTTGGGCAGATGCATTTCATTGTTCACAGACCGCTTTCAGACGCCGAAATGCCTCCGGCCAGGCGTCGTCAAACATTTGTTTGAAATCTGCATGTGTCAGGATATCGACGGTGAGAAGAGTTGACCCGCCAACTGTGGCAAGTGAATACGATTCGCGAACGCCTATCCACTTTTTCGCTACATCGCTTTCGGTATCGATATCTCCATTCTTCGAAGCTATAGCCACGTGTTCTGCAACTATTTTTTCCGGGAAGCTGACTGTGCTTAATCTCGCTATGGTGCCTCCGAGATTCGGGTCGAAGAACCTGATGGTTTTGCCCTGTTCCCAGGTACCAATAAATTGGGAGTTTGGCGAAAACGCGACCGCCCATTTTTTATAGGAGCCTAGCTCGGTTATCGTCGACCAGACGCGTTCGCGGCTCGCGTCGATCGTTTGAGAGTACGTGAGACTAACCATAGTAAGCGGTACCAACAGTGTCCGATTATGCCACCGAGAGGGCGACCCGAGCAGGTGCTAAGTTAAGAATGAAGAATGGCCGTTCAAAGGATTAGGCCTCGCCCCGGCCTTCTTCAAAAAACGATCAGCTTTTAGCAACTGAGTGGGCTCTTCGGATTTAGCGGCAGATAAAATGAGCACCGACAACCAGAACTGGCACTACGATCGCAGTTCGTAGTAAGAAGATTGCGGCGAGGTCTGAAATGCTAACGGGTAGCCTTGATCGAAGAATTATTACACCGACCTCTGACATGAAGATGAGTTGACATACGGACAGCCCTGCGAGTACAAAGCTGGTGGAGTTGCTTTTGATACCGCCGGCAACAATGGCTGGCATGTATTGATCAAGGAAACCCGAGAAAAGTGCGGGCGCCGCCGCTGCAGGTTCTGGCAACCGTGCCAATTCGAGTAGAGCAATAAACGGGCTTCCCAGCCAAACGAAGACCGGTGTATGAAAAACGAGCAACGCGGCGATGGTTGCTAACGCCAAAGATGCCGTGACGACAGAAAACAGGAAAAACGATAGATTTGAAAAACCAGCGGCAAAAAAATTGCGTATGCTCGGTGCCTGCTCCGCTCTCCTTAGCGCACGGTGCCACGCCTCGCTTATAAGAGTCTGCGATTCGAATTCGTTGTCGGTGACGGGTTCAGCTTCATAAGAAATATAGGTGTCTGCTTTACCTGATAACGGCGGCAACCTCGGCGTCACAAAAGCGGCAATCAGGCAACAGAGTATCACAATGCCATACCAGGCCAGGAAGTACTGTTCGATTCCGGCGACAGATGCTATGACGAGGCAGAAAGGAAGTGAAACGATCGAGAAATTTGTCGCAATGACGGAGGCTTCGCGACCGGTATAGTTACCTCGCCCATACTGATCTATAGTAATCAACAGGCCGATTGCAGAAGCGCCAACAATAGACGTTACCGCATCGATTGCAGCCTGCCCCGGCAGTCGGAAAGCACGGCGAAATAGTGGACGAGCAAGGGTGCCGACAAATTCCATAAGACCGAATTCTGTCAACAATGGCAATAGCAGGCAGGCTACGACATAGACCGCGACAACGTTGATGCCGATGCCAACAAACACAGCCCAACCGATACCTTCAGATTTCAACAGCTCGGGTCCCATTTGAAAAAAATAGACCAGGCCAAATGCCATGCCCAAAAGTCTCAGGACCACCCAAACAGGCGGGACGACGAAGAGATCTCTCATTGTAGCATTTCGTTGAATCCAGGCGACGCGGAACGAGGTACCCAGAACAGTCAGTATGCTCGTGATTATTGCTAAGCCAATCACCACATGAAGACCATAGTCGCCCATCAGGTCCTTGATCCAGTCGGTAACTATTCCAATTCCAACCGTCGTCTTTCCACCCCACGGAATAGGCGTTAGAAACAGAAGAACGCCAAGAGTGGATGGCAGTAAGAATAGGATTTTTCTCATACGTGTTTGTGTACAGTAATAGCCTTCGAGCCTGCGGTTTCTATAAGCAGCGGTTACGCTTGACGCCGTGCTCACCCTTCGATAGGTCCAAGGGTAGCCAGCTATGATTAGACTCCAGACGTAATCGATCTGGCGTGTCAATGTAGATGAGGTCGATTACCAGGTGCTGGCAGAAAAGTGATAGGTTCAGTAATCCGTTCCCTGGTACCGTGCTTGTAGCCTGAAACACTGGTTGTCATAGAGTCAGTGACCAGGTGGTTGATCAGCTAATTCGTGCATTACCACATACCAGAACTCCAGCGCGTCAAAAAATCCGCGTACAGGCACCCGTTCGTTGAGGCCGTGCTCGAACCGGTCGCTTTCCTTCATGAACAGGCCCATTACTCCATACGTCGGAATGTTCGCTAGCCGAAATATTTTACCGTCCGTCCCATAGGGTGCCATGTATGGGACCAGCGGGGTGCCCGGGTGGATGTGTTCTACACCAGCTTTCACAGCGCTCATCACATCGCTCCTGATCGGGGATGCCGGACTCGCTTCCGGATTTCCGAGGAGTTAGAAACAGTATGGTCGTTACTACCAGCGTAGTGAGATTGTATTGGCGCATTGAGATATAGGATATGGGTTAGGAAAGGTGACTGTGGCAGCTGGTAGTATTTGCTTTACAACCTGATTAGTCGGTTCAACTGAACG
>CBDUKH010000166.1:0-5877 GCA_965367755.1 uncultured Rhodothermales bacterium | reverse complement strand
GCGGGTCCAGTCTTGATCTTTGGTTCTTTGGATCAAGCCAAAGAACATGAAAAGAAATATGCAAGTGACATGTGACTCTGCGAAAACCAATTGTCACAAGTCATTTCGAACGCCACCGCCCATGATGGATTCCCGCCTTCGCGGGAATGACAGCTGAGACAGCACTTCTCAAATCTCAACCGTACCGCCCTTCGATGTAGTCCGCCGTTTCCTGGCGTTCGGGTGTGACGAACATCTTTTCTGTGGCCGTATGTTCCATCATCTTGCCCATCAACATGAAGGCGCACTCGTCACTGGCTCGTCGCGCCTGGGCCATGTTATGTGTGACAATCAATATGGTATAATCACCGCGCAATTTCCAGATCAGTTCCTCGACTGCTTCCGTGGCTTTGGGGTCAAGGGCCGAACAGGGCTCATCCATCAGCAAAACGGTCGGTTTAACAGGTAGCAATCTGGCAATGCAGAGCTTCTGTTGTTCCTCAAGTGACAGGCCTGTTGCTGTCATTTCAAGGCGATCCTTTACTTCATCCCACAACAGTACCTGTCGAAGAGCATTCTCCACAATCTCATCCTGCCCTTGGCGAGGCAGTTTTCTGGATCCGGGAACGTGGAGTCTGTGGGAGAAAAGTATATTATCACGAATCGATATAGGAAGCGGATTCGGTCGCTGGAAAACCATACCTACATGCTTCCGCAGTTGTGCCGTTTCGACATCGTCATCGAGTATGTTCTTCCCGAGAACGTCGATTGATCCAGCGGTGCGAACGTAACCCAGGCGCTCCGTTATTCGATTGATGCTACGGAGCAGTGTCGACTTCCCACATCCCGAGGGCCCGATCAACGCCGTGATGATGCCTTTCTTGATGTTGAAGTTGACATCGAACAGTGCCTGAAACGTACCATACCAGAGATTGAAATCACGCACTCGGATGGCGATGCTGTCACCATTGTCTACGGTCGAAGTAGTGTTAAAATTATTTTCAGGAGAGATCATCCGAACTTACCCTGGATATAGTCTTGAGTACGTTGATCTTTTACGTCGCCGTCAAACATTGCGTCGGTATCTCCAATTTCTACACACTCGCCGTTCAGGAAAAATGCCGTTCGGTCTGCCAGTCTTTGTGCTTGCTGGACAAGATTCGTCACCAGAATGATCGAGACCTCTTTCTTCAACTCTTTGAGTACGTCCTCTATTCGCATCGTCGTTACGGGGTCTACCGCGATTGAAAACTCGTCAAGCATCAACATGTCGGGATCCTGGCTCAAAGCCCGGGCGATCGTCAGCCGTTGTTGTTGCCCACCAGACAACAAGCTACCCAGGGCATCAAGCCGATCCTTTACTTCGTCCCAGAGAGCGGCACGCTTCAGACAGCGTTCGACAATTTCGTCGAGTTCAACTTTAGACTTAACGCCTCCCAGCCGCGGTGCGAGGGCAACATTCTCATAGATTGTCAGCGGGAGTCCGACTGGAAGTGGAAAAACGACTCCAATTCTGCGCCTCAGACTGAACAGGTTGCGCCATGTTCGAACATTGTGCTCCAGAAAACGAATGTCGCCTTCTACATGCATGGCGTTATTGAAGTAATCCATCCGATTGATGGCCTTGAGGAAAGAAGTCTTCCCGCTATTCGCCGGTCCGATAATGCCGAAGATCTCATGCTGATGCACTGAGAGATTGACGTCACGCAAAACGTTCTTTCCGCTGTATCCGATTGACAGGTTTTCTACTTCAAGGATATTTCCGTCGTCGTTATTCATTTACCACTTTTTCTTGCCTCTCAAGTAGACGCGGAAGGCTATTGAAACTGCGTTCAGGATGAGAACAATTGCAATCAGCAGCAATGCCACACCATAGGGCAGGGCATCCGGAACGTTGGGAACCTGTGTCGAGACGACGAACAGGTGCAGGGACAGTGCCATCGTCTGGTCGAAAACAGATTCAGGAAGGAAGGGAAGAAAGAACGCTGCTCCGGTGAACATAATAGGAGCTGTTTCTCCGGCCGTCCTGGAAACTTCGAGGATGATTCCGGTCAGGATGCCACTTATCGCGTTGGGCAGTACAATTTTTCGGATTGTCTGCCACCTGGTAGCGCCCATGCTCCAGCATGCTTCGCGGAACGCGTGCGGCACAGCCTGCAATGATTCCCGTGTAGCGACAATTACGACCGGAAGTGTCATGATTGCGAGCGTTAGTCCGGCTGCAAGTATGCTGGTTCCAAATTTAAAGAAGAGCACAAATGCACCCACTCCGAACAGGGCATGCACAATCGATGGTACACCTGCCAGATTGATAATTGCCAGGTTGATGGCTCGTGTCAACCAATTGTCGCGTGCATACTCGCTGAGGTAAATGGCTGCTGCAATGCCCAGTGGAACTGAGGCAATCAGGGCCACGGATACAAGAAATATTGTGCCGAGTAGAGCAGGAAAGATGCCGCCTGCCGTCATCCCCTGCTTCGGAAACTCGAAGAGAAATTCGGAAGAAATGATGGGACCACCACGAACGATCAATAGCGTCAGGATGATGAGTACTGGTAGGATCAGCAGTACGGTCATCGTCAGAAACAGCAGCCGGAAACGGTTCTGAATCTTCTCGTTGCGTTCGTTTATTGAAGTTGTTTGAAACATGTATCCGCCTTACTTCTTCCGGATGCCGCGGACAACGAGGTCGGCCGTCAGGTTTATCAGGAATGTTATCGCGAAAAGAAAAATTCCCAGCGTGAATAGCGCACCGTAGTGGTCTGACCCGACGGCAGTTTCTCCA
The DNA here is from genome assembly GCA_965367755.1 of uncultured Rhodothermales bacterium. Lineage (GTDB taxonomy): Bacteria > Bacteroidota > Rhodothermia > Rhodothermales > JABDKH01 > JABDKO01. The sequence continues at coordinate 3,113 of CBDUKH010000166.1, read as the reverse complement.
AGTTCAGCTGCAATGGTGGCCGTTAGAGCACGAACAGAGTCAAATACACTTCCGGGGATGTTGATAGCATGTCCGGAGGCCATGAGGACGGCCATGGTTTCTCCAAAGCCGCGGCCGACACCGAGTAGTACGGCCGACACGAGACCGTTTTTTGCGGCAGGGAGGACAACCTGAAAAATGACTTGCCATCGGGTGGCTCCCATGGCTTCGGCGGCTTCACGATATCCGTCTGGCACCGCCTTCAGGGAATCTTCTGCAATCGACGTCATGATCGGAGCCGCCATCAAACCAAGAATGATACCGGCATTGAGGATGTTCAGTCCAATTGGAACGTCAAAGAGGTCGATGATCAGGCCGTTCATGATGGTCAACCCGATGAATCCCCAAACGACTGATGGGATAGCAGCAAGCAACTCAACAAGAACCTTCAGGAATTCTCTTTTCTTACCAGAGGCAAATTCGCCGATATAGATTGCCGTCCCCAGAGAGAAGGGGATGGCAACCAGCATCGCGAGTCCCGTGATACTGGCGGTTCCGACGATAAGTGCGAGTGCTCCGTAGGTAGGAGTAGATGCCGAGGTCGGGCGCCAGCGAATAGAAAAGAAAAACTCAGCGAAGTCAAATCGGGAAGAAAGGAAGCCGAACCCTTCTTTGGTGATAAATACAAAAATGCCGAGGATAAAAACGATCGCAGAGATACCGCCGATTAGCATCACGACCTGGACCATCTTATCTGTATACCAGGCCAGATTACGACGATCGACGTTATGCAGTGTTGATCCAGTTTGAGCCATCACTAACGGGCGTTTTCTTCCCCGCGAAGGGACTCAATGAGATTCCTGATCCGTACAGAGACGTCCTTCAGCAAGCTTGTGTATTGTTGCTTCCGCTCGTCATCTGAAAGGCTGGAGGAAATTGGATCCAGAAGGTTCCAGTCGAACACGACCGAATGGAATGGAAACGAATCAAGTATCTCTGAAGCTTTGCCTGATAGAGCTACAATGACATGAGGTGGATCAGTTGCTCCTGGAACCCAGTCAACTTTGGTCGCATTCGCGACATCGAGACCGTTCGCTTCAAGCACACCAGTCAATACATTGTCTACCACCGCATTGACATCAGCAGTATACGCGGCGCTTTCCGGATACGATTTGTGTGCATAAGCCAGTGCTAGCTGTAGCCGTCCATCACCAGCTTTGTCGAGGAATTGAATACGATATCGTTTCACCGGCTTCGTGACGCCTGTCAACCAGAATACTATCTCTTCGCAGATATTCTTTGCCTGGTCAGCAACACGCTCGAATCGATTAACAATGATGAACAAATCGAAGAGGTCTTTTAGTTTGCGTTGTCCACTATTGCCTTCTTCAATGATCTCATCGAATGCCGTAGTAAACGAACGCTCGATCATGTCAGACTGACTCTTGACCGCGAGTGCTTTGTCAGCATCCTTGGAGTTGAAGGCGTCAATTGCTTCAGAAAACATCTGAATAGAATTTAGCCCTATACTTTTGATCTCCTGGATGATGGGTCCATCTGCCTTGTCAGAGAGCTGGACACAGGCCCGGCAGATTGTCGCCGCGTAATCTCCAATCCGTTCAATTTCGATTGTGAGTCGCAGAACGGACGACACAAATCTCAAGTGTCCTGCACTGGGCAGATGACGAGCGACAAAAGCGTGACATCGGGCGTCAATTTCCCGAATGGATCTATTGATGGCGAGGTCCCCTAGAATGGTTTCATTCGCCAGCTTTTTGTCCCATGTCAGGACAGCGTTCAAGGAGTGCTCAAGTGCTTTCTGCACGTCCAGCGCGACCTCGACCAACTGCGTGTGAATCTGGTCGAGATCATGCGCGAGACGCTCTTCGTAAATTGTCATAATGACTCTCGGTAGAGTTGCCAGATCGGGTACCAGGTACCATGGTACTCAATTTCGGCGATAGTCGACATCGATACGTTTGTTACGAACAGGCTATCTGTCTGACCGCAGCGTATCCCTTTTCCTTAATGATGCACTGACCTTCATCACTAAGAATCCAATCCATGTAGGTTTTTGTAGCACCGCTAGGTTCGCCGTCAGTATACATAAACAGCGGCCGCGATATTGGATAGCTTCCATCTGCAGCCGTTTCCATAGATGGAGTTACACAATTCCCGTCTTCCGACAGGATGCATGGCATCTTGATATGGTCAGTAGCATATGCCAGGCCACTGTATCCGATGGAGCACGCTGTGTTTTCAACGAGGTCGACAACATCTTTAGAGCCGTGCATGTCACGAGATCCGAGCTTGAAGTCCCCTTTGCCGAGTATGCTCTCGCGAAAGTACTCGTAGGTGCCTGAGTTATTCTGGCGGCTTACGCGAATGATTTCGTCGCTCGAGCATCCCGGGACCGTAACGTTCAGCTGGCTCCACTTTTCGATGTCGCCACCTTCGCCATAGATGCGGGCCAGGTCGCTAATAGTAATTTGTTTGAGTGGATTGTCCTTGTGAACGAAAACAGCTAACGCATCATAGCCGACGATATGTTGGATAGGATTGCGCCCGGCGGCTCTTGCCTGCTCCATTTCGCTCTCTTTGATTTCGCGGCTCGAATTCGCAATATCGACGGTGCCGTTTATAAGCGCAGCGATTCCAGTTCCAGAGCCACCCCCAGTGACGGCGATTGCAACACTGGGATTGACCGACTGATATTCCTCAGCCCAGGCCTGGGCGACGTTCACGAGTGTATCGCTTCCTTTGTTTTCAAGAACGACTCGGTCGCTTCGTCCTTCGCGGCTACAACCGACAACGAGTAACGCGACAAGTAGGCCGAAAAAGTATTGTTTATATATCATAGTATCAGTTAGTTCTTCAGAACCTGTTGGCAAAAAATATATTAGCTAAAGTGAAGCCTCGATGGTGAGGCGCCCGGTGATCATGCCGGAACTGTCCCCGTCTGTTTTCGCGAAGATAAGGTTGGGCATGATGCGGATATTTGTTTCTGGCGAGAAGACGAGGGCGGCGATAAAATATCGACTGGCTACGTCAGGTCCGACGGTTTCTCGATCGGTATGATCTACCCGACCGACGGCGGCCCATTTTTCATTCAGGATAACGTGACCGAAGGCGCT
>CBDUKH010000165.1:0-5972 GCA_965367755.1 uncultured Rhodothermales bacterium | reverse complement strand
TTCAAACTGAAATTCGCAGTGACTCTGTCGCTAAACTGATATCCAATCTGTGGAGAAACGGTAAACCGCGTGTGAGAATTGATCTCCGACACAAGGTCTCCCGACAGAGCCTGCTCGTCCGGGAAGTCGATCAAGTTTTCAATGTCAAAAGCCTTCTGGACGAGCGCCTCTCTCAGTCGATAACGAAGGTCAAGGGTTTTCGAGCGCGAAGCGGAGATGTTAAACGTCGCCCTGTTGTTCAACTTCTTCCCGTTTGAGAATGGTACGCGTAATCCCGTCTTCTGATAACTCGCAGAGAACGTAATCTCCTCTGTCCGGCTTTCGCTGATGTCAGAGTTACTCGTGCTGAGTGAGAACGTTGCATTTCTATTCCAGGCCATCTTCGTCTGGAAGCGGCCCTTCCACGTGAGATCCAGGCCGACCAGTGGATTGTACCGGCGATTGATTCGAATATTCGTCGCCTCGACCTTTGGAATGCCAAAAACGATTTCCCGATTCTGGATCAAAGTAAAAACCGATACGGCATCATCGGATGCGAGGGCAAGCGAGTTACTGCGGTAGTCGGCACTGTATTCAGATCCATATGTGTGCCGCAACGCCGCACTCTGTACCAGGCTTCGCAAGATAGGTAGCTTTCCGAGCCCGGTATAATTAATGGTCCAACCCGGCAGGGGAAGAGGAAGCAGGTTGTCCCCGTCAAGAGTTCCAAAATTGGAAGAGAACGCTTTACGGAAATCGGTTACGAGAGACTTGTTCGTCAATATGACACGCCCGTCCCCGTCGAGATCGCCAATCTGTACGACACCCGGCTGGTCCAACCCGGGCGCCCGTGCCCGGTCACTTGCATACGTCTGATACTGATCCTGGAACATCTGTATGTAGGATGTGCCGAACGTCCAAATTGAGGTTCGCTTCTGCCCGGTCCGGGTTATAGTTGTGTCAATGACGATCGGAGGACCGGGGCTTTCAACCCGAAACGTTTGCGTCTTCGATGCAGACAGATCCGTTGACCAGTTCAGACTTATCGAGAGGCTGCGGCTCGGTGCCAGCGTCGTCCGGGCAGCAAATCGATCGTTGTCATTAAGAAGATCCTGGACCTGAAGGTTCTCACGAAGTACCCGGTTGTTGTCCGAAGCTATCGTCCTGGTCAATCCAAATCGGTACCCTAGTGGCGGCCCATCTCCGAATATTGAACTGTACAAACTGTATGGTGAAATCACGTTAACGGCACCGGTCGTATCCCCGGGGATTGGAACCTCCTGCCCGATGTTAGAACTTGCACCAGATCGTGTACCACTGTACGTGACATTGAAATCTCGTACACCGGTAATGGCAAGCGCAAATCGCCTGGCGATCGAGACAGGATTGGGGGTCGGGAGGCGGAGTCGTGCCGGAGCTTCGATTTCCGGGGCTTGCTGGACAATAACAGAGTCTGGATTCACAACAGACGTGCTATCTGCCTCCGGATCGCCAGCCTGTTCGGCTAGCTGTTGACGCAGGCGTTCTTCCAGGTCCTTTTGTTCTTCCTTGGCCTCGCGAGCTCTCTTCCTGTCTTCCTTCCGCTTATTACGATTCGACTCTTTCTGCCTCTGATAATTGCTCTCTGCTAACTCCAGATCTCGATAGAAGCTGAATTTTCTCCAAAATTCCTGTGGCCGAAATGTAATGCCAGTGCGAATCGTAACCGAGTTGGACAGGTTCGCTCCGTTGTTCGCCGAAGAAGCACTGTTCTGCCAGTTGTACTGTACGCTGTAAACGATATCCTGCAAGGCAATCCAGTTGAGCGCTTTTGTCTTGTTCAAGTTTGGACGTATTGTGGCATTGAACCGCTGCGTGTTGCTCTCCGTTCTGATGGCATCAGAACCCCGCAGAAGCCGCCCGATTACTTTCGATGAAGGTTGCAGTTCAAGGTCTTCCTGGAAAAATGCGGTGACGTCTATGTCTGTTGAGTCGATTAATCCTTGAGCCAGTGCTTCGGCAAGAGTAGTGTTTTCGTAAATAGTATTTTCTTCGACATCGACAACCTTTGGTACGAGGCTGGCACCAAGATCATTCAAGCTCTGTCGCGTATTGGTATCCATACTAAAGTTCAGAAACTTGAATGGATTGTACTGGAGCGAGAAATCTCTGGTATGGCGGAAGGAATGAGTGTCTCGCAGCGGGTTATTTGCAAGAATCTCGATCGTAGATAAAGTATCCGGTCGCAACGATTGGGGCCGGTCCCGGGCCTCGCTGTAGTTTCGCGACATAGTCTGAGAAAGGTTCAACGACTGCGGCAGGTAATTGAACCTGATGTCACTGGCTGCTTTCACAATCGGGATTCCGTCGAGGAACCAGAATGGACGGACTGTCCGTGGCTTTCGGACCGTAATGCGATATCCCAGCGAGTTCTGCCACCTCCAGGAGTCGTTGAATGCCTGCGATGGGTTTCTGCTCTGCGTATCTGAATACGAATAGGAAGCTGAGACTCCTTCGATCGTGTTTCGGATTAATCGCTTCTGCGATCCGGATTTACTGACACGAGCACTCATCGACCGAGACATCGAGTGCGTCTGGGCACTGACCGTCGCTCCTTCAATGAGGTCCCTTTTCTCCTGATCCCCGATGTCGTCACGCGACTCAACCTGGGCGATAATATCATCCAGCCTGATGTCACCTCGCGTCGGCGAAAACCGAGGCGTCGTTGTCGACGACTGAACCTGAAGCGAAACGGGAATATTCCAACCGAATCGTTCTGGAATCGGGTGGTCCAGATTCAAGTCGGTAGTCAGGCTCCAACTTTCGCGGCTCTGCTGGTTACGTTCGTCAAGCGTACTCGAGAGCGATCCAAAGCCATCCGTAGTTCGCTGGAAGTTACCCTTGATTGAACCGAGGTCGGCAAGTCTAATCGTGGCATTCGCCAGCGCTGCCCATCCATTCTTCTCGTCGTAGCCAGAGACTCGCAGTTCGTTTATCCAGACGACTGCGTCCTCAAGGATATCTGCCGGAGTCATCAGCGTGTCGCCCGATGGATTACGGATTCCTATAACAATGGTATTGATTCGGCCCAGCGATGGAGTGCCTTTGATACCAAGTCGCGTTCCCGGAGGGGCAAAATCCTCAGCATCGGGTCCTCGGATCTCGCCATTATCGACATTCCAGAACACTGAATCGGTAGGTGCTCCTCGCTGATCTCGCTCGACTTTCAACTGATTGAAAGCAGAGATTTCAATATTGATCGAGTTAAGATCAATCGTGTTTCCATCAAACAACTGTGATGTCTGCCACAGGTCGTTGGAGGACCCGGAAGTCTCGGCGCTCGGCGTTAGTGGTTGCTCGTACTCGTAATAGTCGTTGGTTTCATTGGCGCCCAGACGTACGAAGATCTTGGCTTTATTCCGAGCCTCATCTTCGGGCAGTGTCTCCAGTAAGGTGCCATCTCCCAGGATCCCGTGGAAATGTGCAAACATTCTGATGTTCGAATACTTCAGCAGGTCAAGGCCGGCGCTAAACGGTTTGAAGATTGCCATCTGATGACCAGGCAGTAGATTCTCAGCGCGGAGAACCATGGCCTGCTCTCGGGTATTCTGGGTTGTGCCATTGGCGAGGCGAGTCTGGCTGATCACGGTCCCGGTCGGGGGCACATAAACGCTGCTGTTTTCCTCATTGTTAATGCTGGAGATGCTTATCCGCGTATCGAACGATTCCGGATTCAGTCCCGGAATCTCTTCGTCCAACGGAAGATCGACAGCTTTCTGCCATTGGCTTCCGACGAGTTCAAGAGCGGCGAAGCGAACAGTGATCGGTACTTCATGTCCGGTCGTCCACATTCGTATCGATTCTATCTGACTGAAGTCCTGAATGTCGCCAATCTTGCGGCCGAAATCCCGAACAGGAATTCGAATCTGATACCAACCTGTCCGTTCTCCTTCCTGGCTTGTTATCTCGGTAACGACATAGTCATTGACCTCTGACGGCACTGCCTGTTGATCCAGTATGGCTTTGCTAAGAGGAATTTCATATTCGTAGTAGCTATTCCGCGTGTCGACCGTCGAGTTAGAGTTAAGGTCCTCCGAGTTCGGGATCTTGGAGTTACCTATCCGATCATCGGACGCTACGTTGGATGCCAGCTCGCGTTGAGTTTCGAACGCATTCAATTCATGTCCGCCAAAATACCTGGAAAAGCGCTGCTGCAGGGTGGCGCCGTTCGGATATAGATCCGTATTGTCGAAGTAATTGTTATCCGAAAAATAATGGTAGTCGTCACCTGAAGGATCGAGCATCGCTTTCCTGACTTCCAGCTGATAAAATGGATCTGGATTGGCAGGATTGAAGGATGCAAGGAAGTCAGCGAAGTGGCTCGCTTCCGTTGCGAATTCCGGGTAGTCTCCTCCGTACGATGCAAGTCCGTCCAGTCCAAGGTCTTCCGTCCGACGCGTAGTTTCGTCAATCTGGATGACCTTGTCGCGTAGTGACGTAGGCAGCCGGCCCCATGTCGAGATGGAAGATTCGGAAATAGTACTGGTAGACAGACCATCTTCCTGGTTTAGCCGCTCGTCTGGCAAGATGTCTTCCGAGATCGATCCAAGGTTCAGAAATAGCTTGGCGTCGGGGCCTGCTTCATTGCCGGGGTTCTCAGGGAACGGACGGATAATGAACTCGACAAACTCGATGTTCTTCAAGCCGAAATCATTAAAGCCTTCGGGTAGTCGCTGCGTCACACCGCCCCACGTGTCTTTAGGATTCGCAATAAATGTTTCGAGGTCGGTGGAGTAGTTGTAAGGACCTCGTTCTCGCGGATTAAAGTAGTAGTCAAACGTGGTCAGCGTCTGGTCCGACTGGCCCGACGTTTCTCTGTCCGGAAAGACTTCTTCGATAAGTACCGTTCGAACAGCATTGGGATCGTACGCGATAACAGGAGAGAGCTCTCGTAGCAGACTTTCACTGACACTATACCACGCAAGTGACCCACGCCAGTTAGTCCGGAGCGAATCGGCATCAGGATCGAGATTGTCGACAGCCTGTATAGAATCCGGTGCCGAGGCAAGGCGCCAGGATCCCGGTGTGATTAGTGAGAAGGTATTCTCAAACCCCTCGAAATCATCCAGGTACGAAATGCCGTCAAGCTCGTCAAGGTTGAAGTCACGACCGTCATCCTGCAACTCACGACGACTTCGCTCAAAGGCGGAGGTCTGGGTATGGCCCGGTCGCAACTGAGCGAATTCTCCTGTAACTGTAATCCTGCTCTCTTCCTTGGTATTGATGAGCGGGATCTTGTCAACGGCCTGGGTAAGCCATCGAGGTCGCAGGTCCAGGTTTCCATCGACGCCCCAGATGACGTTTGAGATAGGCTCTTCGCCTATGCGAAACTTGTCTGAAGGAGATTTCTCGCTAAGGCGCATGAGAGTCGCGCCCATCCCAAGCCGCTCGTCGAGGTCATAGTCGGCTCTCGCACCAAGAAGGGTTTTCTTCTGGAGATTAAAAAACGAGTTTTGTTCATAGGTGATGTCTAGATCACGCCCTTCGATCAGATAACTGGGATTCGTAATCGTGAGCGTCCCACCCTGATAGTCCACGACGAAGTCCACGCCCTCGGACAGTTCTGCGCCGGCCGAAGTGACACGCACCGACCCCGGGATGATACCGGCAAAAGAACCGAGGTCGTAAAAATCTTTTACAGATCCCTTATACTCGCCGCGTATTCGGTAGACATCAAGCTGAGTCTCGCGGCGAGCAAATTCTTTCTTTTGCAGATAAAGATCGTCAAACACATATGTATCGATCAGAGCCTGAACATCTGTTTCCGTGCCGGGAGCTTCAAGAACAATCTGTCGGATCCTGTCTCCGAACGGTTCCAGGTAGGGAAAGATGATCAGACCATTGGAGGGATTGATAGAAAATCCTGGTCGAAAATCGAACAGGTCGTCGCTCCGTACTCCACCATCTTCATCGAGTCGGTCGAGGCCGAGCAAGTCAATCAGTTTGCGGCTGCT
>CBDUKH010000164.1:0-6042 GCA_965367755.1 uncultured Rhodothermales bacterium | reverse complement strand
TTCGTCCGAAGTGATTACAATCAAAATACTTCTGTGACGTACGGGGTTGTTGATGCCCAGGGAAATCCGTCAGTGGATCCGGAAGGGAATGTAATTTCTGCAACAATTACACGCCCAGGACGAAATATTATTCGTCAGCTGGGACCAACATCATCGATGCTATGGCCGCTAAACAAAAGGTCCTCGCTTCGACTCGATGGCTGGCTTATCTTTCAACGTGTCTATCAACGTCTATACGGCGACTTGCCTGAAGCCAGTGCAAAAAATATTGAAGCGGCTGCGCGACGCGGCCGGCTGACTGTTATTCCGAATATGAGCATGACGATCCGTTGGATAATCTAAAATCTCAGGAAGAAGACCGCCCGTTTATTCTTGGCGTAACCGGAGGGATAGGATCTGGCAAGACGACTGTCTGTCAGATAATGGAATCGTACGGCATCCCGGTTTTTTACGCTGACGACTCTGCGAAGCGAATTATGTCTTCGCATCCGGAAGTCATCAAGGAAGTCATCGAGGAATTTGGCGACCAAAGTTACGACGACAATGGCCTGTTGGACAGATCGTACCTGGCATCCATAGTGTTCAATGATGAATCTCGGCTTCGGAAGCTGAATGAAATAGTTCACCCTCGTGTTCGAAAATCGTTTACTGATTTTGTCAACGACCATAAGCATGACCGGTTAATCGTTCACGAGTCGGCAATTATCTATGAATCGAGGATGGATGACCTGTTCGATGCCGTAGTTGTAGTTGATGCAGATGTAGACGCACGCGTTTCGAGAGCGGTTGATGCTGGTAAGTCTGAAGAAGATTTTAGACGCCGACTTTCGAATCAACTGCAGGCTGCTGAACTTCGCGAGCTCGCCGACTATATTGTAGTGAACAACGGAACCATCGACGACTTGGAGGAAGAAGTGGAGCTGCTACTGGATAGTCTCGTTATCGAATCAGGTAGCCGTGGTTAAGCTATCAAGAAATACCGACTCGTTGATTGTTACCATCAGAGGTGTCAACAAGTTGATGGCACTAAAGAATCGAATTGTCATTCCTTTCGACAGCATTGACGAAGTCGATGTCAACCTTAACGATGATGTTGCCATATGGCAGGGGATCAGGTTGCCGTCGACGTCAGTGCCGGGATTCATTCACATGGGCACCCGCCTCACGTTACATGGTCGGCATTTCTATTTGCGGAAGAAGGGCCATGAGTCGATCATCCTTGACCTTCAGGATCACAAGTACAAGAGAATTGTGGTCGACGTTGAGGATCCAGTAGATGCAGTAAGTCAGATATTGACGTGGCTTGACGACTACCATGGTATTGATAAATCAACAATCAGGATAACCCGATAGTTATGAACAAACAATCTCTTCCAATTATTCGCCTTGCGCTGTTATCTGGTGTCGTGGTTTTTGCTATAGTCGCATTTACAATGTCTCCGGATCTTGGCGTTGAAGGCTCCGAAGATCTTGTCGGCGTATTGCGACTGGCTTTTGCAGTTCTTGCAATTTTTTCGCTGCTGGCAATGCGCTTTATCAGAGCGAAAGTCCCAACGGCATCTGCAAATCAGGCGGTTTCATTTACGATCGCTGGCTGGGCCCTGGGTGAAGCGACGGCGTTGTTCGGAGCAATTATCCTTCTGCTAACCGGCCTGATGTGGCCAGTACTGCTCGGAGTAGGAATCATGCTCCTTGCGTTTCTTATGTTTCCGATTCCGTAGAGCGAGGGACGGGTCGTGAGTTATGGGTCATGGAATGAGTGATTGGGGATTGGGGATTCGGGATTCGGGATGAGACGGAGTCATTGGTCATTGGTCAGGGGATTGGGGATTGGGAATTAGGGATTAGGGATTGGGGATGAGACGGAATCATTGGTCATTGGTCATTGGTCATTGGTCATTGGTCATGGAATGAGTGATTAGGGATTAGGGATTAGCGATGAGACGGAGTCATTGGTCACTGGTGATGGACTGAGTGATTGGGGATTCGGGATTCGGATTGGGTCGACGTCAGGTCTCTGCCAATGCGAAATGAACAGAAACGAACAGAAGAGTACTTACTTAAGAAAGTCTTCGATAGTGGTTCGCAGCGTATCGGTACTACTCGGTGACATGACGTCGCCGGCGAGGATGTGGTTTGAGGGGTCGTCGGAACTATTAAAAGCTATCAGTCTTTTTCGTGGTGACCCTATTTTTTCGAAGCCGGCCTTGATGCGTTCGGGATCGACGACTGTGTCGTTATCTGAATAGATGATTAGCGTTGGAGCGATCGACACTTCCAGTTTCGTTTCGTTGAGGAGATCGACCAGTCCCATCATATTGACTAGAGCCGATGTCGGATACGATGTTGTCCAGTACTTGCCATGTTGTTCATTGGCAGGTTCCCAAGAGCGCTCTTTACCCTCGACGATGTGAGCGATCTGTTTACCCCACGGCCAGAGCAAGATTCTGGCATTGTCATCTTTCGGGCCGAAGTTGGGAGACAGCATGACGTTGGCTTCAACATTGGCAGAAAGGTCTGGATGTGCGCAGAGCCAGGCGGCTATTGTCCCACCGGTTGAGTTTGAGACGATAATGACATTATCGCCGAGCCGGCGTCCTATTTCGAGTGCTTCCAGGCCGTCGTGTATCCAGTCGTCGACCGAAGCCGCGGCCATCGCGTGACCGGGCCGTCCGTGCCCGGTCAACCTGGTAAAGAATACATTGGCTCCGAGTGATTCACCCAGGTTTTCGACCAGGGGGCTCATCTCAAATCTTGAAGCAGAGAAGCCATGGAGGTAAATTATCGACCGGTTTGTCCGCCGCTTGTCGGCATGGGCCCAGTGGATTTGTTTTTCAAATCCGTCGAAGACGTCACCAACTTCTCCCTCCTGATCAGCGAGATACTTTTCGAGGTCCTCTGGTACATGAACAGGAGTACCGCTGACGGTTTTGTCGGCTCGAGGGCCTGCAAAGAATACGACTGTGGGTACCGCCGCGACTGCAAGCGCAGAGATCAGCTTCTTGTTCATGTCTCTGAGGCGCTAGAGGATGTGGCGTAACACTTCGGAGTCATGATCGTCAAGATCTGACAGGATCATGTGTCCCATGCGGTCCCTTTTCGTTTTGAGATACTCTTCGTTGATTTCGTTTGGAGGTATCTCGATAGGGATACGTTCTACGATTTCCAGTCCGTAGCCAGCGAGTCCAATTCGTTTCGTTGGATTATTAGTCATCAGGCGCATTTTGCGAACACCGAGATCGCGAAGTATTTGACATCCTATGCCGTAGTCTCGGTGGTCCATCAAGAACCCGAGTGCTTCATTGGCTTCGACGGTATCCATTCCTTCTTCCTGCAGTTTGTATGCGCGGAGTTTGTTGAGGAGTCCGATACCGCGACCTTCCTGTTTCATGTACAGGACGGCGCCTGACCCTTCCTTGTTGACGCGGTCAAGGGCTGTCGCGAGCTGATCTCCGCAGTCACACCTCAATGATCCAAAGATATCGCCTGTCACACATTGCGAGTGCACACGAACCAGTACAGGGTCGTCCTCTGACCAGTCGCCCTTCTTGAGAACAAGGTGGAGGTTACCGCTCAGTCGTTCTTCATAAGCAATCAGCTGAAAATGACCGTAGGCCGTTGGCATGTCAACCTCGACTACACGCTGTACGAGGATCTCATTGTGCATCCGATAAGCGATTAGATCCTTGATCGTGATGATCTTCATGTCGAACTCTTCCGCAATTTTCATCAGTGCGGGTACACGCGCCATGGTACCATCGTCGTTGAGGATCTCTACGAGAACGCCAACGGGTTTGAGACCAGCCATCCGCGCCAGGTCGACCGTAGCCTCCGTATGGCCTGCACGCCTCAACACGCCACCGCTTTGTGCTCGCAGCGGGAATATGTGTCCAGGTTTGGAGAGCTCTTCAGGTTTGGTGTCTGGATCGACGAGGGCTCGTATAGTCTTCGCCCTATCAGAAGCAGAAATCCCTGTTGACGTACCGACGTTATAGTCGACGGAGATGGTGAATGGAGTCTCATACAATGACGAGTTCGACGTTACCATCATGTCCAGGTCGAGTTCAACGGCCCTTTCTCTCGTGAGAGGGACGCAGATGAGTCCACGGCCATATTTGGCCATAAAATTGACTAGCTCGGGAGTAATGGTCTCAGCCGCACCGATAAAGTCGCCTTCATTCTCACGGTCTTCGTCATCGACACAGATTACGAAGCGACCTGCCTTTATGTCGGCAATAGCATCTTCAACCTTATCGAACTGGTAGTCGTTATTTTCAGCCATTACAGAGTCCTTTTCACAATCCGAAAGACGTTTACGCGATCGCAGTATCGCGGTTCATCTTCGGTGCAGCATGCTATCCGGCGTTCTTCGAGTTAGAAGTCCCGGAAAGCGCGCTTTTTTCAATGCGCAATTTGGTATTGCTATCCACCTGTACCAGAACGCTTGAATCATCAACTTTGGTAACTGTCCCGTGGATACCGCCAATGGTGACCACACTATCACCTTTCTTGACAGCTTCGATCATCTTCTTACGATCATCTTCCTTTTTCTTCTGAGGTCGAATGATGAAGAAATAGAATACGATGAAGATCAGAATGAGAGGAAGAAACATGGCGACCGGATTAGCATCGCCGGATGGCTGCGCCATCAATAAAATATCGTACATGGTTGTAATAGTTGGATTCGTTACGCGGTAAGCACTCGAAGATAAAACTTCGGCGAGACAAGTTTACGACGCTCTTCCAGATCATCGAACATACAACTGATTGCATCGGCCAACTCTTCAGAGCGGGAGGCCTTCTTGATCACTGTATTGAGCAGCCACTTCCAGTTCCCCAGGCGTTGCATGGCGTGGCTGAGTCGTAGTTCGTTTCGGAGGCGATCCATCACTTCCGTCTCGTATTGTTTTAGGAACAATTCAGAATGGTCATTTGCAGCTACACTCCGGTCGATCCATTCAGCTGCCTTCCAACCGCTGACCATCGCGTTTCCGATACCCTCACCCGTAAATGGATCGATGAGACTGGCAGCATCGCCAACCAACATCCATCCATCACCTGCCATAGACCTGGGCTTGGACCCGAGGGGCAGCCCCCAACCTTTGACCGGGCCGATGCGTTCGGCATTTTTGAATCTGTCCTTAAACCGGGGATGATTGACGAGAACTTCAAGAAGCGGTTTCAGCTGGACTGATTTCTTCTTGACAACCGAGCTCAACATGCCAAGCCCCACGTTTGCCATCCCGTTGGGCATGGGGAAAATCCAGAAATAACCGGGAATCGACTCGTCCACGAAATGCAGCTCGATGTGGTTGTGGTCGTTGAACCCTTCGACACCTTTGTAATAGGACCGTAGTCCGGCACAATAGTGTTTCTCGTCGAGCTGAGTCATCCCTAACGAGCGTGCGACGACGGAGTATGCTCCGTCTGCTCCGACGACTACCTTGCTCTTGATCTCTTCAATCTCGCCGTGTTCGTTCTTTAATCGAACGCCGACAACGACACCATCTTCAAATAGAAGATCGGTCACCGTTGTGTGCTGGCGTATCTCTGCGCCCGCTGCCCTGGCGTGTTTAAAAACCAGTTCGTCAAAGACTTCGCGGCGGCTGACAAATCCGGGTGCGACAGGCTGGTCCATCATTTTCGTAAATGGGATAGATACCTCGTCGCCCATAGGGCCGGAGAAGATTACTCCCCAGGAGCCCAGGCTTTCGTCGCGGACGAGGTCGTCCAGCATACCCAGTTCACGAAGCACATCGACGCTCTTACCGCTTATGGCATCTCCGCATACTTTATCGCGGGGGAACCCTTCCTTGTCGAGTAAGAGCACTCGCAGATTCTTGCGCGCCAATACGGTTGCAGCCGTCGAGCCGCCGGGGCCCGCGCCGACAACAATTGCATCATACTGTGCTGACGACATCGCCATTCGCAAAAAAGTCCAGATTTTACACAAAAAGAAAGGGCAAGCTTACCGTATCGCGTCGCTACAACCTCCTACCGCTGCTGCCTTCCGGCCCTGACGGAGTTCAGAGGGAGCTGACC
>CBDUKH010000163.1:0-6067 GCA_965367755.1 uncultured Rhodothermales bacterium | reverse complement strand
GTGGCCGGAACTGATGCCGCCGACATTGATGTCCTTGATAGTCCGGTGCCAGTCAGGTCGACTGTACGAAGATCCACCAGTAGATCCGTCGCCGTCTGATACCGGTCATTCGTATTCTTGGCCAACAGTTTCGACACGATCCATTCCAGTCCCATAGGAACGCCCGTGCGAATCGCAGTCAGTGGCTCCGGGTTCTCATTCAATATTGAGTAGGTAACCGCCTGCTCGTAATCTCCTTTAAATGGAAGTCTCCCGGAGATCAATTCGTACATCACAACGCCCAGAGCCCAGAGATCGGTTCGATGATCGACCGCTTCGCCGCGTGTCTGTTCAGGACTCATGTAGGCAAAGGTGCCGACTGTCGAGCCCATCTGTGTCAACATTGTCGAATGCACGGTCTTCGCCAGGCCAAAGTCGAGCACCTTAGCGTCGCCTTTGTTTGTCAGCATCACATTTGCCGACTTGATGTCGCGATGCACGATATTCTTCTCATGCGCGGCTTCCAGTGCATTGGCGATCTGTATGGCAAAGCCGACCGCTTCCTCCAGCTTCAAAGGACTTGCTTTGGCGCGCGCCTCCAATGACTGCCCATCGATGAACTCCATGGCGATAAAGGGTCGGAGATCATCGGAGCCGGAGCCTTCCGGTACAACCTCATCGATTTCGAAAACACTGGCGATGTTCGGATGATGTAGCTGTGCAGCTGCCTTCGCCTCGCGATAGAATCGCGCACGGTCATCTTCGCTGGAGAGTGCTGCTGAGGGCAGGACCTTCAGCGCAACGATACGATCAAGTTTCGTGTCCTGAGCTTTATAGACAATGCCCATGCCGCCACGGCCAAGCTCGCTAAGAATCTGGTAATGTGATAAGCTTTTTCCGACCATCTCTGCTGATTTTCGTGGCAATCGTTTTCTAGAACGTTGCTACGTGCCGCTTATTTAATCGCTTCCCGGAAGTTAACCCTGGCCGATGAACGTAACCATAATCAAGGATAATCAAAATTTGTCAATGCTACTGCATCGCGTGGGTGGTAATGCACATGAAGTAGTATACAAAGAGCGATCGACTTCAGCGGGGCGCCAGTCCAACAGACTATAGACTTCGCTTTTCGAGACTGTAGTTCCCTGGCTAGTATCTTTGCGACCCGATAGACAACGGAAGTGTCCGGATTCTTAGCCTCGGGACCTATCATTTTAGTTAGTCGATCGATAATGAGTTAATCCGATCGATCGTACATCGCTGATTCGGGTATGCCTGAATTCTTTCGGTGCTTTTAAGACGGGTGATGTACACCACCGGCAGCAGAGTTTACTCCTTCCGAAAGAGTAGGGTGGATGTGAATTGTTTTTGCTATTTGCTTATACGACGCTCCCAGATCCATGGCAATGACTATTTCATGTATAAGTTCTCCTGCCGCAGGACCGATCAGTTGAGCTCCGAGTATTTTGTCCGTTTCAGAATTCACGACGAGCTTAATGAAGCCTTCGGTTTCTCCCAACGCTTTTGCACGAGCAATTCCAGCGTAGGGATATTTACCAATTTTGATCGAGAACCCACCGGCGATAGCCTCCGCCTCAGTTAAACCGACACCCGAAATTTCAGGGTCCGTAAAAATTGCATAGGGAACGTTTCGTCCGTCCGTCGAGACGTTGTCGTTCTTGAACATTCGTTTATAGAGGATATCTGCATCGTCTCTCGCCGAATGGGTGAACATGGGGTTTCCGGTGACATCACCAATGGCCCAAATATGAGACAAGGATGTTTGTAAGGTATGATCAACAGTAATGAATCCTCTCGCGTCTAACTGTACGCCGATTTCGTTCAGACCGAGACCGGCGGTATTGGGACTGCGGCCAGCTGCTACCAGGATGTGTGTTCCGGATAACTCCTTTACATTTCCGGAAACACTTGCTTCCACAGCGTAGCCGGCATCTCGTTTCGTAATCCGATGTATGTCCACGTCTACCTCTATCCCAATTCCTTCGTCGCGGAATACTTTTTCGAGTACCGCGCTGATTTCTGGATCTTCACCGGGTACCAAACGTCCTGCCCGTTGGAGTATGGTCACTCGGGATCCCAGGCGCGAAAATATCTGTGCGAATTCACAGCCAATAAATCCGCCACCAATGACAATAAGTCTTTCCGGTAGAACACGTTCGTCCAGCAGTGTTCGGTTTGTGTAAAATCCTGTCCCGTCAAGCCCTTCGATTGGAGGCAAGACCGGACTTGCTCCGGTATTGATGATTATTTTATCCGCGTGTATACGATGGTTGGCCGCCCGCAGAATGTGGCTACTTTCGAACACAGCCTCTCCTTCAATCAATGTAAGACGTTCGTTTTTGGCGACCTGTTTCAATGCGCCTTTCCGAATCTGATTTACGATCCTGTCTTTTCGATCTACGATCAAACCGAGATCAATTTCTGGCTCTCCTTTCGCAATTCCGAATCGGTCTGCCGTACGTATGAGGTGTGCCACGCGCGCTGACTCGCGCATGGTCTTGGTAGGGATGCATCCTCGGTTCAAACAGGTACCGCCAAGTAACTCTTTCTCAATTAGAACGACATTTAATCCTTTGTATGCTGCCCTGTTCGCTATTGGCAAACCGGCCATCCCACCTCCGATTACAGCGAGATCACAATCTATTTCTTCAAGTTGAGCCATATTCTGATCACCGAGCTAAGGCGTACCCGACAAACAAGATTGTCGATCCAGGTGCGCTTGTGGAAAAAATTCAGGGTCGGCAGTTCATCTTTCCGGGTAATGTTTCAATCAACCCCAGCGGTTTTGGAATAACGTACCAAGGCTACGCAGCACAACAACTAAGCTTCGAGACGTCTTTGCCAAAGGCAATTGCTGCAAGCTTGATACCTTCTGAAAGCGTCAAATAAGGATGGAAAGTTGAGACCAGTTCCTTGACGGTTATTCCGTATTTGATGGCCAGGGTTACTTCCATCAGTAACTCGGATCCTTCGAGTGCAAGAACTCGTGCGCCGATCAATAAATCCGTTTCCGGATTCCGAAGGAGCTTGATAAATCCCCTGGTGTCGCGGGCGGCGATAGACCGTGGCACGTAGGCCAAATCAATTTTGGAAACCTGGAAAGGAATTCCGGCTTTGCTTGCCTGGTTTTCATCCATTCCCACACCTGCCACCTGCGGGTCAGTAAAGACTACCCACGGTAGCGCTCGATAATCCCGGTCTCGCATAGTATCGCTGAGGGCGTTCTCCGCGACAAGAGTCCCTTCGTACGCAGCTGTATATACGAATTGTCTTTCACCCAAAACGTCACCAGCTCCGTATATCATTGGTACTGAGGTGCGCAGTTTATCGTCGACTTCGAGGTACCCTCGTCCGTGAACTTTGACACCGACGGTTTCTAATCCCAGGGAATCCGTATTACCCTTTCTTCCGGTCGCCAAAAGCAAATGCGAACCTCGCACGTGAAATTTCCCGCCATCAATCACTGCTTCAACGACAACTTCACTCCTGTTCTCAACAACGGATGATATATCCACCCCGGTTAGTATGGTGATCCCTTCGTCCTCGAGAAACGTAGTCAATGCCGCTGTCAGATCTTCTGCTTCGCCGGGCAGGATTCTGTCTGATCTCTGTATAACTGTTACCTTACTGCCGAGTCTCGCAAAGGCCTGCGCATTTTCAAGGGCGATATAGCGCCCACCGATTACAATCAGGTGATCCGGCTGGGATTCAAGTTTGTAGAGACTTTCATTTGTGAGGTAACTCACGGTGTCTAACCCGGGGATGTCCGGTACGAACGTTCGCGCACCTGTCGCAATCAATATATTCTTAGCCGACAACGTTTCGCCGTTAACGACAACGCTTGAAGTAGAACTGAGAGAGGCGCGTCCCTCAATTATGAGAATGTTTGGATCGTCGAAAATAACGTCAAGGTATTTGCTTTGCCTGAGACCCCCAACGAGGTCCTGAGCCGCAGATGTTATGGCCGCAAAGTCCGTCACGTTACTTATCGATCTGACACCTGCGAACGGATTGTTATTGGGCCGATTGTTTGACTCTGCTGCCCGAATGATGGTTTTGCTGGGAACGCAACCCACATTCACACATGTCCCGCCTATCGGTAAACCGTCATTCACAATGACTGCGCGACCACCGAGTTCACTAGTTTTAATAGCGGCAGCAAATGCAGCGGAGCCACCGCCTATTATGAGGAGGTCAATTACGCTTTCATCGACAGTCCCGGCGACGGTATGAATCTTGTTCATTCTTTTGAGAATTGTAACATGGACGAGACTCGTCCAAATGATGATGCAAGTTGGCCCGGAGATTAAATTTCTTCAACTACAAGAAGCTCAAGGTCAAATACGGTTTTCAATGTTTTCCTTTTTTTTGTAGGACGGTAGCAGTCGGAATCTCATCCTCAAAAGAACCGGGTACGTTCCGTTACATGACCGTTCACGTCGCTTGTTCGCATTGTTTACGTTTCTTGAACCCCACGTAGAGCATCCCGCCGAATATGACGAGTAGCGGGATAAGTATCAGATCCAGATATCCGGCGAGTGCCGTAATGCCGAGTCCTGCAAGAATCCAGACTAACAGCGGCGTCGCGCAACATAACGCAGTGAACGCCGTGCCGATGGCTCCAACCATAAACAGTCGATTTGCTTTCTTCTTCTCGCTCATAAGTCTTCTTTTAGCCTGGTTGGATATCCGACGTTCGTCGTTGCTTCGATCAGGTTGTCCACCGATACGACGGACGGGTAGTAACTAACCACAGCCTGAGGAGGAATAAATGTGACATGAGCTTCCTTAACACCTTCGACGTTTGTCAAAGCCTTTCGCACTGTTATGTCACAGGTTTCGCATGTCATGCCTTCGACCTCGAGCGTGACCTGTTGAGTTGGTTCAGACTGATATGCCGCCGAAAAGCTATCACTCGAAGAAGTTGCTGACTTAATAATGGATGGGGATGCAATCAAGCCAACGGTCACTAACAGTCCAACAACGAGTAATGAGCGACGGAGCCAATCATTCATAGACGTCTCGCAGTCACAGTCTGGACCTGTCGATCGGCGGTACTCGCTGACGCCGGCATACCCGATTGCAAGTACTGCTATGCCGATGAATAATGGTCGATAGGGTTCTACCGCCGTGAACGTCCCAATCCACGCACCGCCGGCACCTAGAGAGACCAAAAGGAGCGGAATTGTACAACAGGCTGATGCAGCGAGGGCCGCACCGACAGCTCCGAACATTCCCCAGTTCGTTCGATTATCCATAATTCAAATCACCAAGGTTAAAATTCAATGTCACTTTTCCAGTTTCCTGTTCTTCGAACAACCTGACGAGCATTTTCGCAAAGGGATTGTCACTGCAAACGCTATAATAAATCGTCTGCGCATCTCTTCGGGTCTCAACCAGGGCTTTTTCCCGGAGGATCTTCAAGTGTCGTGACACGGCCGGTTGCGTGATGCCGAAAATGTCGGCTAGATCACAGACACAAAGCTCTCCGGCTCTCCAGAGCACATAAAGGGTCCGCAGACGCGTTTCATTCCCCACCACGGCCATTAAGGTCGCAAGAGCAATCAGATGATCGTTTGATTGTGCTTCTTTTCGGAGCTCGCGTAACATCGTTACGTCGGCGTTCTCCCTTATACACGTTCGGTCAGTTACCTCTCTTCGCTTCATTTAGCCTCCATAGCAGAACTTGTTATATAACGTATGTGTTATAATAGATGTACGTGTTACAGTTCCGTCGATTTTTTTAATGCAATTGCACACAGGATCCGACGGCGGCGACAGCGTCCTCGTGGGCTCCCTTCTTTTTACAGGACGCTTTTAGATCCAGTTTATCAAGGTCGACAGACTCGTTCACGATTCCGTAGACGATCGTATATCCGACGAAACTGTCGAAGGCTACAGAGCTCTGGCCAAGAATTTTCCTACCGAGAAAAATGCGCATTATTGGGCGGGATATTCTGACGAAGAAAATCGCTACGATCACTTTGACCGGGTATTGCAACTCGACCCAAATGATCCGCTGATGTACAATACCCTGGCATACTTGCAACTATCAGACGGTCTTGGA